>NZ_CP053836.1:2536546-2853614 GCF_013201825.1 Halarcobacter ebronensis | reverse complement strand
TTGGCGTTGTGATCGCAAATGAAGACCATAGAATAGAGAGATTTTTAGAAAAGCCAAGTTGGGGAGAAGTTTTTAGTGATACTATTAATACAGGTATTTATATTATAGAACCAGAAGTTTTAGATTTAATACCATATAAACACAATTTTGATTTTGCAAAGGATCTATTTCCTTTGATGATGAAACAAGATATTCCTCTTTGGGGTTGTTCTGAAAGTGGATATTGGAGAGATGTTGGAAATCCTGAAAGTTATAGAGAAGTATATAAAGATATCTTTAATGGGGAGATTACACTTCCATATAAGGGTTATGCAAAAGAGATTGATAATGGGATAGTTTATAGTGAATCAGGAGTTAAGCTAAATAAAAAAGTTAGAGTTGAAGGTACAGTTATTTTAGGTAAAAATGTATTTGTTGATGAGGGTGTAACTTTAAAAAATTGTATAATTGGTGATAATTCAAAGATTGGTAAACACTCAGAGATTATTGATTCAGTTTTATGGGATGATGTAAAAATTGGAGTTAAAGTTAAAGTTAATAACTCTGTAATTTGTAATGATAATATTATAAAAGATGAGAGCAAAATACCTTTTGGTGTTATTATGGCTGAAAAGTGTATTGTAAACAAAAAAGTATCTTTTGAAAAAGATATTATTATGTGGCCTGATAAAGAGATTGAAGCATCATCTGTTGTTAGTGCAAACATTATTTGGGGGAATAAATATAAATCATCAATCTTTGAAGATGGTGCGGTAGTTGGTAGAACAAATATTGAACTTTCGTGCGAGATGACTACAAAACTTGCAGAAGCTTTTGGGACGATTTTGCCTCAAGGCTGCAATATCTATGTATCAAGGGATTATCACAAATCTACATTTATGTTAAAAAGAGCCTTTGTAGCAGGTATTTTATCAACGGGTGTTAATATTGTTGACCCATACAATGTTCCTTCAAATGTTATGAGACAAGCTTTAAGTAAAAATGAAGATGTAATAGCAGGAGTACACTTAAGGCAATCTGTTTTTGATCCAACTCAAACTGAGATTATCTTTTTTACAAATGAAGGTTTAGTTTTAGATAGTAAACTTGCCCAATCAATAGAGAGAATTTTCTTTAGAGAAAACTTTAGAAAAGTGAAATATGATGAGATTGGTTCAATTACAGAGGATAAAAATCTAAGAGAGTTATATATAAAAGCTATTGAAGACTCTTTTGATAAAACCCTATTTAAAAACTGCGAACAGAAAGTTGCAGTTGATATTATGAATGGATCAACCTCTGATATCTATCCAAGAATAATAAATGAACTTGGAATTGATAATATAATTTTAAATGCCCATAGAAGAGAGAAGGGTAAATCAAACGATATTGTAAAAACCCAAGAGAATATGCAACATATTGTAAGAGGTTTAAACCTTGATTGTGGATTTCTTATCTATCCAAATGGACACAAACTTCAAGTTATAGATAATAAAGGTGAGTTAATCTATGACTATAAACTTCTTTTGATAGTTTTAGCTCTTTTAGATAAAAGTACAGATAGAAAATTAAAAGTTATTCTTCCAGCTTGGGCACCAGATTTTATAGAGTATGATCATATTGAAGTATATAGAGAAAAACTCTCAAACTTCAAAGCAGAGCAGTTAAAAGAGTATGATTTAATAGCAGATACAGATGGGCATTTTGCCTTTAATGAATTTGGATTAAATAGGGACTCTATTTTTACAAGTTTCAAAATTTTAGAGCTTCTTAAAAAGTCAGGGAAAAAGCTCTCTAAACTGCATAAAGATTTACCTGATTTTTGTTATAAAGGAGAAAACATACCTTGTCCTAGCTCTTTAAAAGGAAAAATGATGAGGAAGTTTTTAGAGGATGGTAAAGACAAAAAAATCTCTTCAGTTGATGGGGTTAAGATTTGGATGAATGATGAAGAGTGGATTTTGATGGTACCAGACCAACACAATGAGTACTTAAATCTCTATGTTCAGGCAGAAGATGAAAAGAGTGCCGGTAGAATTTTCTACTCATATCAAGATAAAATAGAGAAGTGGATCAGTGAGTAAAAAACTATATTTGTCATTTTTATGGCATATGCACCAACCATATTATAAAGATGATTGTGCTAATACTACTTTAATGCCATGGGTATTTTTGCATGCAACCAAGGATTACTATGATATTCCTTGGTATATGGAGAAATTTCCAAAAATCAAAGCAACCTTTAATTTAGTCCCATCATTAATGGCGCAAATTGATGAGTATATAAGTGGTAATGCCAACGACAAGTTTTTAGAGATTTTGAAAAAAGAGATTGTTAGCTTAAGTAAAGATGAGAGAGATTTTTTAGAAGAGTATCTCTTTTTGGCAAACGAAGAGTATATGATAAAACCTTTTTCAAGATATTATGAGTTGTTATTAAAATATAGAATGAATAATAATAACTTTTCAATCTTTTCCGATGATGAAATATTAGATTTAGAGGTACTATTTCTACTTAGCTGGTGTGGAAACTATTTAAGACAAAATAATGGGATTGTGCAAAATCTTTTAAATCAAAAAAGCACTTATGACCAAACTCAAAAGACAGAGCTATTAAATACAATGTTTAATTTTTTAAAAGAGATTATCCCTTATTATAATACTCTTTTTAAAGAGGGTAAAATTTCTGTGTCAACAACACCTTTTTATCATCCTATTTTACCTCTACTTTTAGATAGAAAAAGTGCAGTTGAAGCAAGAGCAGATGTGGCTTTACCTTTTTCTAGCGGAGCAAGTTATGATGAGTTTGCAAATATGCAAGTTGAAAAGGCTGTTTCTTACTTTGAAAATAAGTTTGGACAAGCTCCAATTGGATTTTGGCCAAGTGAGGGAAGTGTAAGTGAAAAAACCATAAATCTTCTGGCAAAAAATGGAGTGAAATGGGCTTGTAGTGACGAAGAGATACTTTTTAAAACTCTGAATAGCTCAAAAAAAGAAGCCCTTTATAAGCCATATTATCTGGATACTAAAGAGGGAAGAGTAAACCTATTTTTTAGAGATAAATATTTAAGTGACTTAATAGGTTTTGAGTTTAGTAAAAAAAGTGCAAAAGCTGCGGCAGGTGACTTTGTTTCACATCTAAAAAACATTTACTACAATGCACAAGAATCTGTAGTTGTTCCAGTCATTTTAGATGGGGAAAATGCTTGGGAGTTTTATCCAAACAATGCCCAAAACTTTTTTGAAGAGTTATATAAACTTCTAAGTGCTCAAAGTTGGTGTGAACTAACTTTGTTTGATGAGATTTCTAAGTGTGAAGATTTAAAAGCAAACTCTCTTTATTGGTTAGCAAGTGGTAGCTGGATTAGTGGGAACTTTGATATTTGGATAGGAAGTGGAGAGAAAAATAGAGCTTGGGAACTTTTAGATATGACTAAACTCTCTTTTGATGGAATAAAAGAGAATTTGAGTGAAGAACTTATTGAAAAAATCAATAAAGAGTTTCTTGTTGCCCTTGGAAGTGACTGGTTTTGGTGGTATGGAGATGATCATTATACTGAGCTTAACCATCAATTTGATGAACAGTTTAGAGCCCATTTGAAAAATATTTTTGAACTTATGGAGATTGAAGTTCCTAAAGAGATTTATACTCCAATTGTAAAAAGAGACAAAGGGAAACTAATAGATATAAAACCTACAGATTTTGTTGCTCCAACTGTAGATGGAAATATGAGCAACTTCTTCGAGTGGTTAAATAGTGGTAGAATTGATATAAAAAAAGAGTTTACAACTATGGATTCCTCTTCTTTATTTGTTGAATATCTCTATTATGGAGTTGATAGGGAGTCAAACCTATATTTATATCTAAAAGGTGATAGAATAAAGAGTTTAAAAAATGAAGGCTTTGAATTAAGATTGACTCTAAATAATCTAACTTTTATTTTTGATATAAAAGAGGGTAAAGAGAGTACCTCCCAAAATGGTGTTTACTTTGATATAGCCTATGATACAGGTGTAGAGTTAAAACTTTATGAGTGTAAACATAAAAGAGTTAAGCTGATTTTTGAAGTTTATAGAAATAAAAAAAGAGTTCAAAGATACCCGTTGTATGATGAATCAATACTCGATTTTGAAAATCTTTTTTTAAGAAATTGGTATATTTAGGAGATATTGTGTCAGAGTTTAGATATTGCAAATTAAGAAGAGAGTGGACACTATTTGCTCCTGAACGTCTTAAAAGACCTAAGTATTTGAATAATAAAAAAGAGGCTTATTTAGGGGAGATAATACATGAAAAATGCCCTTTTGATATGGGGAGGGAAGAGTTCACTCCAAATGAGATAACTAGAATTTCTCAAGATGGGAAATGGAAATGCAGAGTCGTACCAAATCTTTATAATGCCCTTTCTATTGAGACTCAACCAGTATCAAAGAGAGATGGATATTTTGAAAAATTTAATGGTTTTGGTGCCCATGAAGTCGTAATAGAGACACCAAACCATGATAAACAAATTTGGGATTATGACTATAATGATTTAGCAAACTATTTTACTATTATTCAAGAAAGAGTAGTTAATCTAAAAAGAGATAGTAGATTTGCATTTATCTCTATTTTTAAAAATCAAGGGGAAGAGGCAGGTGCTTCAATCTCTCACTCTCACTCTCAAATTATGGCACTACCATTTTTACCAAAAAAGATAAAAGAGGAGATAGAGTATAAGAAGAGTTACTACAGTGAACACAAAAGGGCACTTCTAGATGACTTAGTATATGAAGAACAAGGTTATGGAAAAAATATTATAAGTCAAAATAGTGAGTTTATAATCTACTGTCCATACGCTTCAATATTCCCTTTTGAAGTAAAAATTGTGGCAAAGAAAAAATTGTCATCTTTAAGCGAATTTAGCAAGAGTGATATTAGTGCTTTGTGTGATATTACAAAAGAGTTTTTTAATAAGTATTATAAGGCATTAGGTGAGGTTGCTTTTAATATGATTATTAATAACGCACCTTATGAAGAGTATAGTGAAAAAACAAAAGAGTATTATAGATTTAATATTGAGATAGAACCAAGAATCTATAAAATTGCAGGATTTGAGATAAATAGCTTAATGAATGTAAATGTTATGTTGCCGGAGACAGCAGCAAAAATTTATAAGGATAATTAATGAACATTCTATTTGCAGCAAGTGAAATCTTTCCTTATGCAAAAACTGGTGGTTTGGCAGATGTAGGGTATGCCCTTCCAGAAGCTTTAAGAGCTCAAAATCAAAAGGTTTATACAATTATGCCTTTGTATAACCAAATCGATAGAGAAAAATATGAAATTGTTTATGCTGGTTTAACCTTTGATTATTGGTTAGCAGGAGTAAGACACCAATTTGATATTTTCCATAAAGAAAATAATAAAGATGAACTTTTTGTCTACAATCCAATTTTATGTAATAGATGGGGTTTATATGATGATGAGTTCGGTGATTATGGAGATAATGCCTTAAGATTTGGACTCTTTTCTTACTCTGTTTTAGAAGTTATGATAAGAATGAATCTAAAAATTGATGCAGTTCATGTAAATGATTGGCAAACAGCATTAATTCCTCTTCTAATGAAAACAAGATATAACTTAAATCAAAAAACAGTGTTAACAATACATAATCTTGCCTATCAAGGGATTTTCCCTAAAAAAGTGATGGATGAGTTAGAGATTGATTGGAAAAGTTGTTTTAAATTTGAAGGCTTAGAGTATTATGATAATGTAAACTTCCTAAAAGCTGGAATCTTTTTTAGTGATAGTGTTACAACAGTTAGTTACACCTATGCAAAAGAGATTCAAACCCAAACTTTTGGAAATACTTTAGAGGGAACACTAAAGGTAAACAGCTATAAGCTAAGAGGCATTTTAAATGGAATCAGCACAGAAGTTTTTGATCCACAAAAAGATGAAAATGTTAAGTATAACTACTCTATAAAAAACTATAAAAATAGAGAAAAAAATAAATTAGCTTTATATGAAGAGTTAGGCTTAAAAGAGATAGATAGACCACTTTTTGTTTTTATTGGAAGATTTACCAAACAAAAAGGTGTTGATTTGATTTTGGATGCATTAAATCTATTTAAAAGCTATGAAGCTAATTTTGTTATTTTAGGAAATGGAGAAGATTTTTACAATCATGCCTTTGGAAGTTTTGTAAATAGTTTTGAAAATATTCATATAAGACTTGGCTATGACGAATCTTTTGCTAGAAGATTGTATGCAAGTTCAGATTTTCTTTTGATGCCATCATTTTTTGAGCCTTGTGGTTTAAATCAGATGATAATTATGAGATATGGAGGTTTACCAATTGTCTCTAAAACAGGTGGATTAAAAGATACAGTTGTTGATTTTACTGATGTAAAAGAGCTTGAAGGATTCAACTTAGGACTTGGTATTACCTTTGAAGAGCTAAATCTTTTTTGGTTTAATCATGCAGTTGCAAAAGCACTGTCATTGTACTCAAATAAAGAGAAGTTTGAAAAAATATCAAAACACAATATGGGAGTTGATAACTCTTGGAAAAACTCAGCACTTGAGTATATAAATCTATATAAATCATAAAAGGAAATAGAGTATGAGCCATTTACACACATATGAGATTGACAAAAAATATTCTAAAAGCGTTGCTTACTTTTCAATGGAGTTTGCAATTCACCAAGCTTTAAAGATATATTCAGGTGGTTTGGGATTTCTAGCGGGTTCTCATATGAGAAGTGCCTATGACTTAAAACAGAATTTAATTGGTATTGGAATGCTTTGGAGTTATGGATATTATGATCAAAATAGAGATGAAGACAGATATCTAAAGATTGAGTTTAGAAGAAAAAGATACTATTTCTTAGAAGATTTGAATATAACTGTAAATGTAAAAATTAATGGGAAAGATGTATATGTAAGAGCATATTTAGTTCCAAGTGAACTTTTTAACAGTGCTCCACTTATTCTTTTATCAACGGATATTCCAGAAAACGACTATCTATCAAGAACAATTACCCATAAACTTTATGATTCAAATAGTGAAACAAGGGTAGCTCAAGAGATAGTTTTAGGAGTTGCTGGAGCTAAAGTATTAGAAGAGTTAAAAATAGACCCAGAGATTTATCATATGAATGAAGGGCACTCTTTGCCTATGACTTTTGAGTTATATAAAAAGTATCAAAATATTGATGAGGTTAAAAAAAGAGTTGTTTTTACAACACATACTCCTGAAGCTGCGGGAAATGAAGAACATAATATAGATTTTTTATTCAAAATGGGATTTTTTAGTGATGTTTCTTTGGAAGAAGTTAGAAATTTAACGGGAATAGATAAAAATATGTTCTCTTTGACAATTGGGGCATTAAAGATGTCAAAAATTGCAAATGCAGTCTCTAAAATTCATGGTGATGTATCAAATGAAATGTGGTCTTCAATTGAGGGGCGATGTCAGATTATCTCTATCACAAATGCCCAAAATAGAAAATATTGGGCAGATAAAAATCTATTAAAAGCATTAGATGAACATGAAGAGTTTGAGCTTGATTCAAGAAAAAAACACTTAAAAAGACTTCTTTTTGATGAAGTTGCAAACCAAACAGGAAAGATGTTCTCTCCTGAAATTTTAACAATTGTTTGGGCAAGAAGATTTGCAGAGTATAAAAGACCAGGTTTATTAAAGTATGATTTAGAAAGATTTGAAAATATGTTAAAAAATCAAAAACATCCTGTTCAGATTATTTGGGCGGGGAAACCTTATCCTTTTGATACTCAAGCAATTAATATCTTCAATGATATAACATACCTTGCAAAAAAACATAAAAATTTGGCAGTTCTAATTGGCTATGAACTTGATTTGTCAATGAAGCTAAAAAAAGGTGCAGATATTTGGCTAAACACTCCAAGAGTAACTAGAGAAGCTAGTGGAACAAGTGGCATGAGTGCAGCAATGAATGGAGCTATTAATCTATCAATTGCAGATGGTTGGCATCCAGAGTTTTGTAGAGAGGGAATAAACTCTTTTACAATACCTACAGAGGGTAGAGGTTTGCCAATTGAAGAACAAGATAGATTGGATAATAAAAGTCTAATGGATATATTAGAGCATAAAATAATTCCTTTATATTATGATGATAGAAAAGAGTGGATGAGCGTAAAGAAAAACTCTATTTCTGATGTAATTCCAGCATTTGATTCTGGAAGAATGGTTCACGAGTATTATACACTTATGTATAATGCCTAAAAAAGGAGTAGATTTAATGGGATTAAATAGCCTTGCTGGTAAAAAAGCACCAAAAGAGATTTTAGAAAATATTGCTCAACTTGTAAGTGATTATTATGTAAAGATTCCAGATGTAAATAATCCTTTGCATTTGGTCTCTTTTGGAACTTCAGGACACAGAGGATCTGCTTCAAAAAATAGTTTTAATGAAGAGCATATTATGGCAATGGCACAAGCAGTTGCAGAGTTTCATAAAAAAAGTGGTCATGAGGCTCTTTTTGTTGGAATGGATACCCATGCTCTATCAACTCCTGCACATAGAACAACTCTTGAAGTATTGGCTGCAAATGGGGTTAAAACATATTTTGCAAAAGATTTTGAGTATACTCCAACTCCTGTAATTTCCCATGCAATTTTAACCCACAAAAATTGTGATGGCATAGTTATTACTCCTTCACATAATCCACCAAGTGATGGTGGTTTTAAATATAATTTTAGTGATGGAGGCCCTTCTGATGAGTCTATTACAAAAGTTTTAGAACAAAGGGCAAATGAGTTACTAAAAAACGATCTTGATGGTCTTAAAATAATGGATTTAGAAGATGCTTTTAAAAGTGGTTTTTTAATTGAGTATGATTTTATTACTCCTTATGTGGATGATTTGGTAAATGTTATTGATATGGATCTTATAAAAAAATCAAATCTTAAAATTGGTGCAGATGCAATGGGTGGTTCTGGGATGGCTTATTATAAAGCTATAAAACAGAAATATAATCTAAATATGGAAATTTTTAATGATATTGCTGATTTTACCTTCTCTTTTATGCATTGTGATAAAGATGGAAAAATTAGAATGGATTGCTCCTCTTCTTATGCAATGGCAGGACTTATTGATTTAAAAGATAGATTTGATATAGCTTTTGGAAATGACACAGATTTTGATAGACATGGGATAGTTACAAAAAGCAAGGGTCTTTTAAATCCAAACCATTATCTCTCTGTGGCAATTGACTATTTATCAAAAAATAGAGATTTTGATGGCCTTGGAGTTGGAAAAACACTTGTTAGTAGTTCAATGATAGATAGAGTTGTAAAAGATAACAACAAAAAAGTTTTTGAAACTCCTGTTGGTTTTAAATGGTTTGTTAAACCTTTTATAAACAAAGAGATATTTTTTGGGGGAGAAGAGAGTGCTGGAGCCTCTTTTTTAAGAAAAGATGGTGGTGTTTGGAGTACAGATAAAGATGGAATTATTTTAAATCTTCTTGCTGTTGAAATTTTGGCAAAAACTAAAAAAGATCCAGGAGAGTATTACAACGTTTTAATAGAAAAATTTGGAGAGCCAGTTTATGGAAGAGTTGATGCCATTGCAAATGTTGAGCAAAAAAAAGCTCTGAAAAATCTAAAACCAGAAGATATAAAACAAGATACTTTGGCAGGTGAAAAGATTGAAAATATTTTAACAAAAGCAGATAATGGATCTTCAATTGGTGGATTAAAAGTAGTGGCTCAAAATGGTTGGTTTGCAATAAGACCTTCTGGAACGGAAGATATTTATAAAATATATGCTGAGAGTTTCAAAGGAGAAGAACACCTAAAATTGATTCAAAAAGAGGCTCAAAATATTGCAAATAGTATATTTGATACTATTTAAACAATTTGTTAACAAAATTGTAACTTCAATTTTGTATAATTAAAAAATAAATTAATATTAGGAAAAATTATGTTTAAGAATTCAGAAAATCTTATTAAAGAAAGTTTAGAGAATGAGAATGATTTTTCTAGTGCAACCCATGTAATTGATAATTTAGTAGCTGTAAATAAACCAAAAGCTACAGAGTACAAAATACCAGAGAGATACAATAAAGATACTCTTAGAATAATCTTGGTTAATACAGAGAAGTATTTTGTCTATTGGGAAGTGAGTGATAAAACATTAGCTGAAAAAAGTATTGATTTAAATAAAGAGAAACTCTATTTTAAAGTAGATGATATAAATGGAGATGAATTATATAGTTTTGAATCATCACTTGCTTTAGGTGATTATTATGTTAACTCAGAATTTGAAAACAAAGATATTTTTGTAAAAGCGGGAGTTATTAAAAATGGAGAGTTTATAGAACTGATTAGTTCAAATGTAATACATACTTTCTCTTCAAAAATTAATTTCCCAAGTCAAGAGGAGTATGAAGAGTTGCTTAAAAAAGGTTATAGCTGGACAGAGATAATTAGAACAACAATTGAGCATTTTGATATGGGAACATCTTCAGCTAAATATGTACAAGAGTTGGAGAGATTAAAACATTTTATCCAAGAAGAGGAAAAAGATAAGTTCTCATCTAGCTCTTTTTTAGGAAAATCAAATGATTAAGGGGTATTGGGTTCCAGTTCTTCATTCACATCTACCTTTTGTAAAACACCCTGATTATGAAAATTTTTTAGAGGAACATTGGCTTTTTGAAGCGATAACAGAGTGTTATATCCCACTTTTAAAAAGGTTGAAAAAACTTGAGGATGATGGAGTTAATTTTAGGCTTACAACTTCTGTTACACCGCCATTAGCTGAGATGTTAGCAGATGAACATCTTATGTACAAATATAGAAAATTTTTAGAGACTCACATAGAGCTAGGAAATAAAGAGGTAGAAAGAACAAAAGGTGATGACTATTTTCATCCTTTGGCACATTTCTATAGAGATCTTTTTGTAGAGACAAAAGATTTTTTTGAAGGGTTTTTAGCAGGAAATGTTATAAATGGATATAAACACTTCTATTATAATGGAAGTTTAGAGATTATTACTTGTGGAGCAACCCATGGATATCTTCCAATCTTAAGCGTAAATGAAAAAGCTGTTAGAACACAAATAGAGATAGCAGTAAGAGCTCATGAAAAACATTTTGGTAAAAAACCAAATGGAATATGGTTGCCTGAGTGTGCTTATTATGATGGACTTGATAGAATTTTGAATGAAAAAGGTATTAAGTTTTTTATTGTTGATTCCCATGCTTTAACCTATGGAAGACCAACCTCTTTAAATGGAGTTTTTGCACCAACTTATACCCCTCACAGTGTTGCAGCTTTTGGTAGAGATTCTCAATCTTCAAAACAAGTTTGGAGCTCAAAAGAGGGTTATCCTGGAGACTTTTGTTATAGAGATTTTTATAGAGATATTGGATATGACTTAGATTTTGATTATATAAAACCCTATATTAATCCAGATGGAGTTAGGGTATTTACAGGCTTCAAATACCATAAAATAACAGGAACAACTGATTATAAAGAGGCTTATAATCCTTGGATTGCGATGGAGAAAACAAAAGAACATGCAAGTAACTTTCATTGGCATAGACAGCTACAGTTTGACCATTTGGGAAGTATGATGCAAAGAACACCAATGGTAGTCTCTCCTTATGATGCAGAACTTTTTGGGCATTGGTGGTTTGAAGGTCCAGAATTTTTGGCAAATATGTTTAGGGAAATAGATAAACATAAAGTTATGAAAGCAGTTACTCCAATGGAGTATCTAAATATGTATCCAAAAAACCAAGTTGTTAATCCAAATCCTTCTTCGTGGGGAGACAAAGGTTATTATGATGTTTGGTTAAATGAAGGAAATGATTGGATATATAGACATCTACATGAGATGGCAGATGTGATGGAGCAAAAAGCAAAAGAGTATTTCAGTACAAATGATTATGATATCTCTAGAGTTTTAACCCAAATGTTGCGAGAGCTTCTTTTAGCCCAAAGTAGTGACTGGGCATTTTTAATGACAACAGCTACAGCAACTGAATATAGCGTTAATAGAACAAAAGAGCATATATCAAATTTTAATGAATTACTTGGTATGATAAATAGCAATTACATCGATTATAGAAGATTGGATTATATGGAACATAAAAACTCTATATTCGATTTTATTGATTTTAGAATATTTATAACAAGTTAAGGTAAAGTTTATGATTGCGGTTTTTAATGCCATTACAAATATAGCAGAAGATATAGAAAAAAATGTATTTGTAGAGTGTGAAAGTTTTTTAGAGAGCAATTTGACAGAACAACAAATGAGAGAGTCTGTTCACAAATATTGTTCAGAAGTTATTCAAAGAGAGTTTAAAAAAGTAAAATCAGTTCATGGATTTATTGGAAAATATAAAAAAGAGTATATAACCATAAATGAAAGTGGAAAATATAAGATAAGTTATGTGGCAATTGATAATTTAGACCTTTTAGATGTAAATTTTTCTTTGGGTTCTATTTTTGGAATTTATGAGTCTCAAATGGATGCTTTTCACTTAAAAGCAGCTATGTATATAACTTATGGACCAACATTCCAACTTGTGTTTGCTTCTAAATCTGAGGGAGTTATCTATTTCTCTTTTGAAAATGGAGAGTTTATAGAACAAGATCCTTTAAATTTAGAAAAAGAGGGAAAAATAAACTCAACAGCTGGACTTGTACATGAGTGGAGCAGTGAGCATAAAGAGCTTGTGGATAGTTTTTTTAATAAAGGTTATAGACTTAGATTTTCTGATTCATTATCTTTAGATACACATCAAATATTATTTAAAAAAGGTGGACTTTATAGCTCTCCTTCAACAAAATCTTTTCCAGATGGAAAAATAAATGTGCTTTGTGAAGCTTTTCCTATCTCATACATTATTGAACAAGCAGGTGGTAGAGCAATTAGTAAAAAAGGACGAATCCTTGATATGACTAATGTTACTATTGAACAAAATACACCAATCTATTTTGGTTCAACAACAGAGATACAAAAAGTAGAAGACTCTTTTAACAGTTAAGCTTGCTTAACTGTTGATACTATAAAATTTACAACTTCATTCAAACACTTTTCATATTCAGATTTATTTTTTATTTCATTAAAATTATTAGTTAACATTGAAAAAACTTCAAAATTAGGAGTTATGTCGTATAGATTCTCAAGTATTGCCATCATAGTTTTAATTGAAATATGATGACTTAATAGAGTTTTATTTCTCTCTTCAATAATACAACCTAATCTATATTTTTCTTGTTCACAATAAGCTGCATCAATAAAGATAATTTGCGTAGCCTCTTGTAACTCTAGGCTCAATTCAGGAGTTAATTGAAAAGTTGAGATAAGTTTTACACCAGGAAGATTTAACTTTTGAAGTTTAGAAATAACATCAACTCCAAAAGCATCTTCTCCTCTTAGTTTATTTCCAAAGCCTACAATAATTTGCAAATTAGCCTCTTTTTATAGACTCAATTAGCTCTTTATTATGGTCTCTAATTTCCACTATAGAACTATAAACTCCTTGAGCATGAGTTGAACAGCTTAAACATGGATCAAAACATCTAATAACAGCTTCAACTCTATTTAAAGCCCCCTCTTTTATATTATTTCCATCCACAAAAGTTTTAGCCACTTGTGTTACTCCTGCATTCATAGCTAGGTTATTATTTCCTGTTGCTATTATCAGGTTTACTCCTGTAATGATTCCATCATTATTTACTTTATAGTCATGAAACAAAGTTCCCCTTGGAGCTTCAGAACAGCCAACTCCTTGGTTTCTGTTTATTTGTGCATAGGCTCTAATTTGTGGGTTTAAAGTCTCTTTTTCATTTAAGAGCTCTTCAATTCTCTCTATTGCATAAATAATCTCAATAAGTCTTGCATAGTGATAATAAAAAGTTTGAAGAATTGGTTTCCCATTATTTAGGTTTTTAAATCTTTCAAACTCCTCATCTGCTAAACTTGTACCACACTTATCTGCAACATTTAGTCTAGCTAGTGGTCCAACTCTATACATTCCTTTTTCATAACCATAGGGTTTAAAGTAGGGAGATTTTAAAAAACTATCTTCTTCAACAGCTTCACCTATATAATCTTTATAATCTTTTGGATCAATTTTATCTTCTACAATTTTACCTTCGCTATCAACAAATCTTAATAATCCATCATAGTGCTCAAGTTTCCCTTTTTTACTAACTAAAGCCATAAATAGTGAAGGAAAGTTTCCAAAAGATTTTATCTCTTTTTCAAATTTATGTAGATTTGAGACAAAAAACTTTAAAGATTTTTGAGCAATATCCATTGCTTCTGGAATTTGAGCTAGGATTGCATCTTTTGTCTCTTTTGAAATCTCATGGCTAACACCACCTGGAACTATCCAAGTTGGATGTATTCTTTTTCCTCCTAATGTTTCAATTATTTTTTGACCAAAGGCTCTTAAGTTTATCCCATCTTTTGCCATTTCTGGGTTTGTTTGCATAAGTTTGAAAATATTTCTATCTTCAGGATTTGCATCAAATCCAAATACAAAATCTGGACTACTTAGATGATAAAAATTTAAAGCATGAGATTGAACTATTTGTGCTAAATTTATAATTCTTCTTAAGTTTCTTCCAGCTTTTGGAGGTCTTACAGCAAGAAGATTATCACAAGCTTTTGATGAAGCTATGGCATGACTTACTGGGCAAATACCACAAGTTCTTGCAGTTAGTGCTGGCATCTCTGTATAGGGTCTTCCCTCACAAAGTTTTTCAAAACCTCTAAATTGGGTTACGTGAATTCTTGCTTGGTCTACCTCTTTTTTTTCATTTAAATCAATAGTTATTTTAGCATGCCCCTCTATTCTTGTTACAGGACTAATTACAATTGTCTCTTTCATATTTTTCCTTTATAGTCCAAATCTTGTATATTTGCTTGTGTCAACTTCAACTCCATCAATCAACCCTTTTAAAACTGCATAAATTGCATCTGCAGGAGTAGGGCAACCAGGTACAAAATAGTCAACTGATATTGCTTCATTCAGTGGAATTACTTTGTCTAAAAGTTTAGGTACAACTTTATTTGGGTATTTGCCTTTATTTAAATCAGCTAGCTCAAAATATCCTTTTTCAAGGGAAATTTCTGTTCCTGCAAGATTTTTCATTGCAGAGATATTCCCTGTAATTGCACAATCACCCAAAGCTAGGATTTTTTTACTATTATCTCTTATTTTTTGAATAATCTCTAAATCATGGTCAGTACTAATTGCTCCTTCGACAATAAAAAGGTCAATATTTGCTGGTATCTCTTTCGCATCAACATAGGGACTATAGATAATATTTAGATATTGACTCAATTCAACAATTCTTTCATCCATATCTAAAAATGACATATGGCAACCAGAACATCCATCAAGCCAGATTGTTCCCACATTTATTTTTGTTTTACTCATTTGTCATTCCTTGCTTGAATTAGGTTAGTTACGATATTTTTTCTTTTTACCATCTCTGTAGCACTTAAACCCTTTTCAAATAGAGCGCCAGTTGGACAAACTTGTACACATTTTCCACAACTTGTACAACTCTCACTTTGTGCCCAAGGCTCATCCATATCATGGATTATTTTCGAATCTATTCCCCTTCCAAAAATATCTAAAGCATGTGCACCTTCAACTTCATCACAAACTCTAACACATCTAGTACAAAGAATACATCTATTTGGGTCATACACATAATCTTTGTGGGAAGCATCTATCTCAAAATGTTTATGAATATAAGGAACATAGCTATGTTCAAGTCCTAGCTCTATTGCTTGGTCTTGCAATTCACAATGACCATTTGAAACACAAACGCTACAAGTGTGAGTTCTCTCTGCAAAAATCATTGATAAAACCATTTTTCTGTGGCTTGCAATCTTTTCTGAGTTTGTTATAACTTCCATTCCCTCTTTTATTTTAGAAGTACAGGCAGGAACTAGATTTTTACTCCCCTTTACTTCCACTAGGCAAATTCTACATGAACCAACACTACTTAAGCCTTCCAAATGGCAAAGGGTTGGGATTTTTATTCCATGATCCCTTGCCACTTCTAAAATAGTTGCATCTGATCTTCCTGTAACATCCATATCATCGATTTTAAAGGTCTTTACTCTAACTTTATCTTTAAGCATCTTTTATCCCTTCCAAATACTCTTCTTCAAAATATTTAATAGTACTTAATACTGGATTTGGAGCAGTTTGTCCTAAACCACATAGGCTAGTATTTTTTACAACTTCACATAACTCTTTTAAAAGTTTATAATCATTTTGTGTTGCATTTTTAGCAATAAATTTATCAAGTAAAGAGGTAAGTTCAGTAGTACCAACTCTGCAAGGAACACATTTCCCACAAGATTCACTTTGACAAAAATCCATAAAAAACCTTGCAACTTCAACCATATTTGAGCTTTCGTCCATAACAATAAGCCCACCACTTCCCATAATTGAACCAATAGATTTTAAAGATTCATAATCAACAGGAATATCTAAAAGTTCTTCAGGAATACATCCCCCACTTGGACCTCCTGTTTGTATAGCTTTTAGTTTTACTCCTTGTGGCAAACCTCCACCAACTTCATAAATAAGTTCTCTTAAGCTAATTCCCATTGGAACTTCAACAAGTCCAGTATTTTGTATATGCCCTGTTAGTGCAAATACTTTTGTCCCAGGAGAACTTTCAGTTCCAATATTTTTAAACCACTCTCCACCATTTCTAATAATAGGTGCAATATTTGCAAGAGTCTCAACATTGTTTAAAACTGTTGGCGATTTCCAAAGACCATAATCACTTAAATGTGGTGGTTTTTGTCTTGGGTTTCCTCTATTCCCTTCTATTGAAGCTACAAGAGCAGTTGCCTCACCACAAACAAAAGCTCCTCCTCCAAGTCTTACTTCTACATCAAAACTAAAACCACTATCTGCTATTTGATTCCCCAGAATTCCTTTTTGCCTTGCCTGTTTTATAGCTCTATTTAACTTTTCAACTGCTATGGGATACTCTGCTCTTACATATATATACCCTTTTGTTGCTCCACATGCATAACCAGCAAGAGCCATCCCCTCAATTATTTTATGTGGATCTGCTTCCATAATAGCTCTATCCATAAAAGCTCCTGGATCTCCTTCATCTCCATTACATACAATATATTTCTGGTCTGCATTTACCTTTGAAACAGATTCCCATTTAAGTCCTGTTGGATATCCACCTCCACCTCTTCCTCGAAGCCCTGAGATTTTTATCTCATTTAATACATCTTCGGGTCTCATCTCATCTAAGGCTGTATATAATGCCAAATAACCATCATAGGCTATATAATCATCAATATCATCAGGGTCAATAACCCCTGCATTTTCTAAAACTATTTTTTTCTGTCTTGTAAAAAAAGCTTGAGATAAATCACATTTTTTATCTTTTATAGGAGAGCCACTTTTAAGAGTTTCAATAAAGTCATTGTTGCTTGAAGCTTCAATTTTGCTATATATTGATTCTCTGTTTCCAACTTTGTGGTAATGAGATACCATTATAGCTTCTGAACAAAGTCCATTGCAGCCAACACCTTTTACTTTACATCTATGTTCCAACTCTTCATTCTCAGATACACTCTTTTTTAAATCTTTTAAAAGTTCTTCCGAACCCAGTGATGAACAACTACTCCCAATACAAACCCTAAGCTCTTCGTGAGAATTTCTTTTTAAGTCTCTTTTTTCAAGAGCAAGTTTTTTTAAATCTTCAAGTGAATCTATCATTTTATAAGCTCCTCTGCCTCTTTTTCAGACTCTTCAACTGAAAGATGTCCAACAGTTTTATCATCATAAATCGCAATAGGTGCTAAAGAACATGAACCAACACATCTAGCACTTATTAATGAAAGTAATTCATCTTTTGTAGTTTCTCCTGCTTTTATATTAAATTTTTTCTCTAATCTCTCAAGAATTTTATTAGCATTTTTAATATAACAGGCAGTTCCCATACACACAACTATAGTATGTTTCCCTTTGGGTTTTAATCTAAAGAAGTGATAGAATGTTGCTACACCATAAACTTTTGCAAAAGGAAGCTTTAATCTTCTTGCAATAAATTTTAGGGTTTCATTTTCTAAATATCCAAAAGTCTCTTGTGCTGTATGAAGTGTCTCTATAAGAGCACTTCTATCATAGTTAAGTTTTTTCATGGTTTTTTCAACCATTTTATATCTTGCATCATTGGGTACAGTAGCTAACAATGTAAATCCTTTTGATAGTTTTTGTATTATATACTTTTTTAGTTGCAGAAATATTACTTCTTTGTATATTTAATAAAAAAACAAATTAATTTACTTTTTTTAAAAAAGATATTAAATTTTAAAAAAAATTAGTATTATAATTTAAACTTATGGTAAATTAAGTGTAGATTTATAAAAGTATGGTTATTATTTCCTTGATTAATTTCATGCATATCTATTAAGAGTATCATAAGTAATACTTATGATACTCTTTTTTTTGTCTACAGATTTGTAAATAATCCCAAATAATATTAATTATCACACCTGTTATAAATCCTAATAAAATATTTAGTTGTATAATATCTTCGCCTATTATTGTGTTATAAATTATTGCACCAAGGGGAAAACACCAGACGAAAAAACTCGCAAGAAGGTATTTAAAAGTAGATTTGGCAAGACTCTCTCTTTTTTGCATTGATGACTCCATGAAAAAAATTTTGTCTAAAGATTTTTAAAAATTATTATCTAATAATTAAAAACATAATAAAATGCTATTATACTAACATAAAAAATTATTTATGTAAATAGTTTAAATATGATTTTGACTATTAATTTATATATTTAGAGTAAAAAGTGATGTAAGGACACTGTTTTTCAACTTGTGCAACTTTAATTTTGATTTTTTCGTAAATATAGTTACATTGTTGAATGTTCTGTTTTGTTGGGTTTACTATTAGCAAACCACTACAAAGTGTGTACGTATCATTTAATGTTTGTATCTCATTTACAAGAAGATAATATATGATTAACTCCTCTTTCATCTTATGATGTAAGTATATTGAAGTAATAGTAGCTAATGTAATAATTGTAAGTGCAATAATAGATAAGATTTTAGTAACTCTATTTATATTATTCTCCTTTTTATATATAAATAAAATTTATCAAAAAATTAATAATAAAAGAATAAATAGCAAAATATTTTTTTGAAAATTTTAAAAGAGTTTATTTTTTCATTAATAAGCTAAGTGTATAATGATTGGTTATTTATAGTAAGTAGTAAAATTATGAGGATTAAATGATTGAGAATATAGAGTTGTTATTAAAAGATATAAGAGAAGCACTTTTTTTAAATAAACCTTTTTTGTTAAATCCAAATATAAATCTAAACTTTAATCCACAAATCTCACAAGTATATATAACTCTTTTTCAAGAAGGATTGCCGCCTATTAAATGGGGTTCAAAAAGAGAAAATTTACAAATAACCATAAGTAGAATTCTTTTTAAATTGAAAACCAATAAAAACTTTGTTAAATTTGACCTTATAAGTAGTAACAAATGTAGAATTCTCTTTGAAATAGTAACTAAAGAGTACCCTTGTAATATTAGAAATCTGACAACCATGAAAATGACTTCACCAAATAGATTTGAACCTGGTGTTAATGGCTTAAAGTGGCAATATAAAGGGAATACAAACTATTTTATGCCAACTGATTCTTATACAAAATCAATTATGAGTGTAAACCAATTACTAAATTTTTTATCAAAACAGTGTGACATTGCTAAAAAGACAAATGAAATCAGTCAAAGAGTTCATTTAATGAGAAGGGAAGATATAAAATATACTTTTATAGAATCATTGGCTTATATAAGCTACAAAGATGAAGTTTTACAATTAGAAAGAGGTTATCCTCTTCCAATAGAATTTAATAAAGATATAGTTTATGATAAAACTTTTAAAAGTGTAGATTGGTTAATAAAAAATATGAATAAAGATGGAAGTTTTCTATACTTTTATGATCCATATAAAGATACAATTATTGATGAAATGCATCCAAATATGGTAAATCCTTTATATAACAATATTTTAAGACATTCAGGTGGGACAATAACCCTTTTAAGAGCATATGAATTTTCAAAAAACAGTATCTATTTAGAAAAAGCAAAAGAGTCAATAGAGTTTTTATTAACAACCTTTAAAGAGCACAATTATAAAGGAGAATATGCTTGTTTTCCTTTTTTTAATAAAAAATCAAAATTGGGTGGAGCGGGGATTGCGTTGGTGGCATTGATGCACTACTATATTCATACAAAATCACTTGAATATGAGAAACAAGTCAAGGGACTTGTAAGACATATTTTAAATCAAATCGATGAAAAGGGAGAGATGTTAGGTTATTTTATTCATCCTCAAATTGATGGTGGAAATCCAATAATAAATCCAAATGAAAAGATAAAAAAAGCACTTTTTTCTTTTTATTATCCAGGAGAAGCTCTTTTAGGACTTGCTTTATATATAAGGTTTTTTGAAAATATTGAAAAAAGTTTTAAAGATAAGGTTTTATTTTTAAGTGAAAAAGCATTGGATTTTTTAGTGGATATAAGACCAATAAAATATAAAGAACTTTTTGATACTTTACCAGCAGATTCATGGCTTATGCAAGCAGTTGAAGAGTGGGTTAAAATTGAAGGATTTAAAAAACACAGTTATATAGATTTTGTCTTTAATGATACAAAAAAAATGATAGATCATATGTATACAAATAAGAATACTTTTCCTTTTAATAAGGATTATATAGGTGGTTTTTTCTACTCTTATGGAGATCATGTTTATCATGATGCATCAAGGTGTGAAGGAGTAATTAGTGCTTACTATTTAGCAAAATATTTAAAAGATGAAAAAATGGCAACTTTTATAAAGGAACATATGCTTTTAAGTGCAAAAGGCTTAATGAAAACTTTCCATGATGAAAGATCAAATTATTGCCATATAAATCCTAATAAAGCTCTTCATAGCTTTAGATTTAAATTAACAAGACAATGGGTTAGAGTTGATTCTGTACAACATGCAGCTTGTTTTTTTATTAGACTTCTTTTTGCATGGAAATAAAAGGATAAATGATAAAACATAGACTTTTTATAAATATTTCAAAGAATGAAGCTAATCATGATTTAAGATGGGCTTATTCAATGGATATTGCTATTGCAAAAGGAGTCTTAGCTGTAAAATGGTCTTAATAAAGAGGAGTAAAATCTTTTGAGAGACAAGTTTTTAAAGTTACTTCCCCCTGAGGATTCTCCTGAATATCTTGAGCAAGAGGCTTTTATCTATTATAATCAATATTTTCCAAAGGAGAACATGCCTTGGAAAGCAAAAGATATTTGTGATTTTATACTTGCTTTATACCATAGAGATTACTCTTTTACTTTTAAGTTAAGATATTGGGAGAAATCTAGCTTTAAATGTGTTCCAATTGGTATTCCGCGAACGAAAAATATTACTAAAATGCAAGAAATTATAAATATTTCAAAAGTATGGGAAATAGTTGAAATGTTGTATCAGTATGCAATTAACTATAAAATAGAAAATCAAAATGATTTAGATAAATTAGTTGGTATTGTAGCTCAAATACATTGGTGGTTGAGTCATTCTATGCCATATCTTAGAGGAAGTGCAGCAATCAGTGATATGTTTACAAAAATTATTTTTCAATATCATAATATTTTTACACCTTTTTGGAAAGCGGGAATTGCACCAGATTTAGAGGCTTTCTGTATGCCTCTGGAAGAATATATAAAAAATTATCAAAACCTCTTTGAATCGCCCTTTAAATCTATAATATAAAAATTTATAAAAACCTTACATAGCAACTTTTTAGCAACTTATTTATTGTATATTAGTGTATAAAAAAATTATTCCCAAAAGGCACTATGATGAAACTAATAATTAGACACATAAATGGTGAAATAGAACAACTTGATGTAAGCAATAAAATGGAACTAAAGCCACTAGAAGGTGAGCAATTCTATTTTTTAGGAGCAAATAAGTATACTTTTTCTCTATCAGGAGGAGAAGAGAACATAAAGCTGTTTTTAATGGAAGATGGTCAGAAATTCGAAATTCTTCTTGATAATATGGCGGAGCTTATAAAAAACAATAAGCCAGATGATATTTTTGCTTTAAATACAGCCCTTGGAGTATCTTCTACTACTGATGGTGAAAAAGAGATTTTAGATGCAGTTAATAATCCTGATTTTCAAGGTGGAGAGATAATAAATGCTTTAAAAGAGTCTCTTAGTGTTAGTTCTTTAGCTGATATTGATGGTGCAATAATTGATAATTTTGGAAGTTTAGCTGAGCTTTTAGATGCTGCTGCTGCTGGGGATAATATAGCAAGTGATGGAAGTGTAAGTATAATCGAAGACAGTAATGATGTGCCAACTCCTGCTGGGGCAACCAATAGAGGAGAAAGAATAGAAGGCGATAGTGATACTGATGCCGACACAGATACAGATAGTGATACAGACACAGATACTGACACGGATACGGACACGGATACGGACACGGACACGGACAATGATGTCATTATTAGTTTATTAGGAGATAATGTAAATGAGGGAGAAGAAACAGCTACAATTACTGTAAGTGTAGATAATGCTCCACAAGGCACACCTTTAGTAATTACATTAAATCAAACTGATGAAAACAATAATCCAATTCAAGTTACGATTCCAGTGGGTGAGACTAGTATAACTATAGAAATACCAATTAATAATGATGAAGATGTGTGGAAAGATCCAAGTTCATTTGATGTTTCAATTGTAGAAACATCAGGAGGAGGATATGATAATGTTGATTCAACAAGTAATGCAACAGTAAATGTAAGTGATACAATAGATAAAACAACATTAACTTTAAATGATGTAAATGTAGATGAGGGAGCAGGAACAGCAACAATTGGAGCAACATTAGATCATACACCTCAAACAGAGTTAATAGTAACCCTTTCAAATGGAGCAACAGTAACGTTTGGAACAGATTATGTAGCAGGAACAGTAGTACAATCAACAGAGTTTAATATCCAAGGGGATGATGTATATAACGATGGTGAGAGTTATAATGTAAGTGTAACAAGTACAACTGGAGGTAACTTCGAAAGCTTAGATACAACAGATACCTCAAAAGTTACAGTAAGTGATACAATAGATAAAACAACATTAACTTTAAATGATGTAAATGTAGATGAGGGAGCAGGAACAGCAACAATTGGAGCAACATTAGATCATACACCTCAAACAGAGTTAATAGTAACCCTTTCAAATGGAGCAACAGTAACGTTTGGAACAGATTATGTAGCAGGAACAGTAGTACAATCAACAGAGTTTAATATCCAAGGGGATGATGTATATAACGATGGTGAGAGTTATAATGTAAGTGTAACAAGTACAACTGGAGGTAACTTCGAAAGCTTAGATACAACAGATACCTCAAAAGTTACAGTAAGTGATACAATAGATAAAACAACATTAACTTTAAATGATGTAAATGTAGATGAGGGAGCAGGAACAGCAACAATTGGAGCAACATTAGATCATACACCTCAAACAGAGTTAATAGTAACCCTTTCAAATGGAGCAACAGTAACGTTTGGAACAGATTATGTAGCAGGAACAGTAGTACAATCAACAGAGTTTAATATCCAAGGGGATGATGTATATAACGATGGTGAGAGTTATAATGTAAGTGTAACAAGTACAACTGGAGGTAACTTCGAAAGCTTAGATACAACAGATACCTCAAAAGTTACAGTAAGTGATACAATAGATAAAACAACATTAACTTTAAATGATGTAAATGTAGATGAGGGAGCAGGAACAGCAACAATTGGAGCAACATTAGATCATACACCTCAAACAGAGTTAATAGTAACCCTTTCAAATGGAGCAACAGTAACGTTTGGAACAGATTATGTAGCAGGAACAGTAGTACAATCAACAGAGTTTAATATCCAAGGGGATGATGTATATAACGATGGTGAGAGTTATAATGTAAGTGTAACAAGTACAACTGGAGGTAACTTCGAAAGCTTAGATACAACAGATACCTCAAAAGTTACAGTAAGTGATACAATAGATAAAACAACATTAACTTTAAATGATGTAAATGTAGATGAGGGAGCAGGAACAGCAACAATTGGAGCAACATTAGATCATACACCTCAAACAGAGTTAATAGTAACCCTTTCAAATGGAGCAACAGTAACGTTTGGAACAGATTATGTAGCAGGAACAGTAGTACAATCAACAGAGTTTAATATCCAAGGGGATGATGTATATAACGATGGTGAGAGTTATAATGTAAGTGTAACAAGTACAACTGGAGGTAACTTCGAAAGCTTAGATACAACAGATACCTCAAAAGTTACAGTAAGTGATACAATAGATAAAACAACATTAACTTTAAATGATGTAAATGTAGATGAGGGAGCAGGAACAGCAACAATTGGAGCAACATTAGATCATACACCTCAAACAGAGTTAATAGTAACCCTTTCAAATGGAGCAACAGTAACGTTTGGAACAGATTATGTAGCAGGAACAGTAGTACAATCAACAGAGTTTAATATCCAAGGGGATGATGTATATAACGATGGTGAGAGTTATAATGTAAGTGTAACAAGTACAACTGGAGGTAACTTCGAAAGCTTAGATACAACAGATACCTCAAAAGTTACAGTAAGTGATACAATAGATAAAACAACATTAACTTTAAATGATGTAAATGTAGATGAGGGAGCAGGAACAGCAACAATTGGAGCAACATTAGATCATACACCTCAAACAGAGTTAATAGTAACCCTTTCAAATGGAGCAACAGTAACGTTTGGAACAGATTATGTAGCAGGAACAGTAGTACAATCAACAGAGTTTAATATCCAAGGGGATGATGTATATAACGATGGTGAGAGTTATAATGTAAGTGTAACAAGTACAACTGGAGGTAACTTCGAAAGCTTAGATACAACAGATACCTCAAAAGTTACAGTAAGTGATACAATAGATAAAACAACATTAACTTTAAATGATGTAAATGTAGATGAGGGAGCAGGAACAGCAACAATTGGAGCAACATTAGATCATACACCTCAAACAGAGTTAATAGTAACCCTTTCAAATGGAGCAACAGTAACGTTTGGAACAGATTATGTAGCAGGAACAGTAGTACAATCAACAGAGTTTAATATCCAAGGGGATGATGTATATAACGATGGTGAGAGTTATAATGTAAGTGTAACAAGTACAACTGGAGGTAACTTCGAAAGCTTAGATACAACAGATACCTCAAAAGTTACAGTAAGTGATACAATAGATAAAACAACATTAACTTTAAATGATGTAAATGTAGATGAGGGAGCAGGAACAGCAACAATTGGAGCAACATTAGATCATACACCTCAAACAGAGTTAATAGTAACCCTTTCAAATGGAGCAACAGTAACGTTTGGAACAGATTATGTAGCAGGAACAGTAGTACAATCAACAGAGTTTAATATCCAAGGGGATGATGTATATAACGATGGTGAGAGTTATAATGTAAGTGTAACAAGTACAACTGGAGGTAACTTCGAAAGCTTAGATACAACAGATACCTCAAAAGTTACAGTAAGTGATACAATAGATAAAACAACATTAACTTTAAATGATGTAAATGTAGATGAGGGAGCAGGAACAGCAACAATTGGAGCAACATTAGATCATACACCTCAAACAGAGTTAATAGTAACCCTTTCAAATGGAGCAACAGTAACGTTTGGAACAGATTATGTAGCAGGAACAGTAGTACAATCAACAGAGTTTAATATCCAAGGGGATGATGTATATAACGATGGTGAGAGTTATAATGTAAGTGTAACAAGTACAACTGGAGGTAACTTCGAAAGCTTAGATACAACAGATACCTCAAAAGTTACAGTAAGTGATACAATAGATAAAACAACATTAACTTTAAATGATGTAAATGTAGATGAGGGAGCAGGAACAGCAACAATTGGAGCAACATTAGATCATACACCTCAAACAGAGTTAATAGTAACCCTTTCAAATGGAGCAACAGTAACGTTTGGAACAGATTATGTAGCAGGAACAGTAGTACAATCAACAGAGTTTAATATCCAAGGGGATGATGTATATAACGATGGTGAGAGTTATAATGTAAGTGTAACAAGTACAACTGGAGGTAACTTCGAAAGCTTAGATACAACAGATACCTCAAAAGTTACAGTAAGTGATACAATAGATAAAACAACATTAACTTTAAATGATGTAAATGTAGATGAGGGAGCAGGAACAGCAACAATTGGAGCAACATTAGATCATACACCTCAAACAGAGTTAATAGTAACCCTTTCAAATGGAGCAACAGTAACGTTTGGAACAGATTATGTAGCAGGAACAGTAGTACAATCAACAGAGTTTAATATCCAAGGGGATGATGTATATAACGATGGTGAGAGTTATAATGTAAGTGTAACAAGTACAACTGGAGGTAACTTCGAAAGCTTAGATACAACAGATACCTCAAAAGTTACAGTAAGTGATACAATAGATAAAACAACATTAACTTTAAATGATGTAAATGTAGATGAGGGAGCAGGAACAGCAACAATTGGAGCAACATTAGATCATACACCTCAAACAGAGTTAATAGTAACCCTTTCAAATGGAGCAACAGTAACGTTTGGAACAGATTATGTAGCAGGAACAGTAGTACAATCAACAGAGTTTAATATCCAAGGGGATGATGTATATAACGATGGTGAGAGTTATAATGTAAGTGTAACAAGTACAACTGGAGGTAACTTCGAAAGCTTAGATACAACAGATACCTCAAAAGTTACAGTAAGTGATACAATAGATAAAACAACATTAACTTTAAATGATGTAAATGTAGATGAGGGAGCAGGAACAGCAACAATTGGAGCAACATTAGATCATACACCTCAAACAGAGTTAATAGTAACCCTTTCAAATGGAGCAACAGTAACGTTTGGAACAGATTATGTAGCAGGAACAGTAGTACAATCAACAGAGTTTAATATCCAAGGGGATGATGTATATAACGATGGTGAGAGTTATAATGTAAGTGTAACAAGTACAACTGGAGGTAACTTCGAAAGCTTAGATACAACAGATACCTCAAAAGTTACAGTAAGTGATACAATAGATAAAACAACATTAACTTTAAATGATGTAAATGTAGATGAGGGAGCAGGAACAGCAACAATTGGAGCAACATTAGATCATACACCTCAAACAGAGTTAATAGTAACCCTTTCAAATGGAGCAACAGTAACGTTTGGAACAGATTATGTAGCAGGAACAGTAGTACAATCAACAGAGTTTAATATCCAAGGGGATGATGTATATAACGATGGTGAGAGTTATAATGTAAGTGTAACAAGTACAACTGGAGGTAACTTCGAAAGCTTAGATACAACAGATACCTCAAAAGTTACAGTAAGTGATACAATAGATAAAACAACATTAACTTTAAATGATGTAAATGTAGATGAGGGAGCAGGAACAGCAACAATTGGAGCAACATTAGATCATACACCTCAAACAGAGTTAATAGTAACCCTTTCAAATGGAGCAACAGTAACGTTTGGAACAGATTATGTAGCAGGAACAGTAGTACAATCAACAGAGTTTAATATCCAAGGGGATGATGTATATAACGATGGTGAGAGTTATAATGTAAGTGTAACAAGTACAACTGGAGGTAACTTCGAAAGCTTAGATACAACAGATACCTCAAAAGTTACAGTAAGTGATACAATAGATAAAACAACATTAACTTTAAATGATGTAAATGTAGATGAGGGAGCAGGAACAGCAACAATTGGAGCAACATTAGATCATACACCTCAAACAGAGTTAATAGTAACCCTTTCAAATGGAGCAACAGTAACGTTTGGAACAGATTATGTAGCAGGAACAGTAGTACAATCAACAGAGTTTAATATCCAAGGGGATGATGTATATAACGATGGTGAGAGTTATAATGTAAGTGTAACAAGTACAACTGGAGGTAACTTCGAAAGCTTAGATACAACAGATACCTCAAAAGTTACAGTAAGTGATACAATAGATAAAACAACATTAACTTTAAATGATGTAAATGTAGATGAGGGAGCAGGAACAGCAACAATTGGAGCAACATTAGATCATACACCTCAAACAGAGTTAATAGTAACCCTTTCAAATGGAGCAACAGTAACGTTTGGAACAGATTATGTAGCAGGAACAGTAGTACAATCAACAGAGTTTAATATCCAAGGGGATGATGTATATAACGATGGTGAGAGTTATAATGTAAGTGTAACAAGTACAACTGGAGGTAACTTCGAAAGCTTAGATACAACAGATACCTCAAAAGTTACAGTAAGTGATACAATAGATAAAACAACATTAACTTTAAATGATGTAAATGTAGATGAGGGAGCAGGAACAGCAACAATTGGAGCAACATTAGATCATACACCTCAAACAGAGTTAATAGTAACCCTTTCAAATGGAGCAACAGTAACGTTTGGAACAGATTATGTAGCAGGAACAGTAGTACAATCAACAGAGTTTAATATCCAAGGGGATGATGTATATAACGATGGTGAGAGTTATAATGTAAGTGTAACAAGTACAACTGGAGGTAACTTCGAAAGCTTAGATACAACAGATACCTCAAAAGTTACAGTAAGTGATACAATAGATAAAACAACATTAACTTTAAATGATGTAAATGTAGATGAGGGAGCAGGAACAGCAACAATTGGAGCAACATTAGATCATACACCTCAAACAGAGTTAATAGTAACCCTTTCAAATGGAGCAACAGTAACGTTTGGAACAGATTATGTAGCAGGAACAGTAGTACAATCAACAGAGTTTAATATCCAAGGGGATGATGTATATAACGATGGTGAGAGTTATAATGTAAGTGTAACAAGTACAACTGGAGGTAACTTCGAAAGCTTAGATACAACAGATACCTCAAAAGTTACAGTAAGTGATACAATAGATAAAACAACATTAACTTTAAATGATGTAAATGTAGATGAGGGAGCAGGAACAGCAACAATTGGAGCAACATTAGATCATACACCTCAAACAGAGTTAATAGTAACCCTTTCAAATGGAGCAACAGTAACGTTTGGAACAGATTATGTAGCAGGAACAGTAGTACAATCAACAGAGTTTAATATCCAAGGGGATGATGTATATAACGATGGTGAGAGTTATAATGTAAGTGTAACAAGTACAACTGGAGGTAACTTCGAAAGCTTAGATACAACAGATACCTCAAAAGTTACAGTAAGTGATACAATAGATAAAACAACATTAACTTTAAATGATGTAAATGTAGATGAGGGAGCAGGAACAGCAACAATTGGAGCAACATTAGATCATACACCTCAAACAGAGTTAATAGTAACCCTTTCAAATGGAGCAACAGTAACGTTTGGAACAGATTATGTAGCAGGAACAGTAGTACAATCAACAGAGTTTAATATCCAAGGGGATGATGTATATAACGATGGTGAGAGTTATAATGTAAGTGTAACAAGTACAACTGGAGGTAACTTCGAAAGCTTAGATACAACAGATACCTCAAAAGTTACAGTAAGTGATACAATAGATAAAACAACATTAACTTTAAATGATGTAAATGTAGATGAGGGAGCAGGAACAGCAACAATTGGAGCAACATTAGATCATACACCTCAAACAGAGTTAATAGTAACCCTTTCAAATGGAGCAACAGTAACGTTTGGAACAGATTATGTAGCAGGAACAGTAGTACAATCAACAGAGTTTAATATCCAAGGGGATGATGTATATAACGATGGTGAGAGTTATAATGTAAGTGTAACAAGTACAACTGGAGGTAACTTCGAAAGCTTAGATACAACAGATACCTCAAAAGTTACAGTAAGTGATACAATAGATAAAACAACATTAACTTTAAATGATGTAAATGTAGATGAGGGAGCAGGAACAGCAACAATTGGAGCAACATTAGATCATACACCTCAAACAGAGTTAATAGTAACCCTTTCAAATGGAGCAACAGTAACGTTTGGAACAGATTATGTAGCAGGAACAGTAGTACAATCAACAGAGTTTAATATCCAAGGGGATGATGTATATAACGATGGTGAGAGTTATAATGTAAGTGTAACAAGTACAACTGGAGGTAACTTCGAAAGCTTAGATACAACAGATACCTCAAAAGTTACAGTAAGTGATACAATAGATAAAACAACATTAACTTTAAATGATGTAAATGTAGATGAGGGAGCAGGAACAGCAACAATTGGAGCAACATTAGATCATACACCTCAAACAGAGTTAATAGTAACCCTTTCAAATGGAGCAACAGTAACGTTTGGAACAGATTATGTAGCAGGAACAGTAGTACAATCAACAGAGTTTAATATCCAAGGGGATGATGTATATAACGATGGTGAGAGTTATAATGTAAGTGTAACAAGTACAACTGGAGGTAACTTCGAAAGCTTAGATACAACAGATACCTCAAAAGTTACAGTAAGTGATACAATAGATAAAACAACATTAACTTTAAATGATGTAAATGTAGATGAGGGAGCAGGAACAGCAACAATTGGAGCAACATTAGATCATACACCTCAAACAGAGTTAATAGTAACCCTTTCAAATGGAGCAACAGTAACGTTTGGAACAGATTATGTAGCAGGAACAGTAGTACAATCAACAGAGTTTAATATCCAAGGGGATGATGTATATAACGATGGTGAGAGTTATAATGTAAGTGTAACAAGTACAACTGGAGGTAACTTCGAAAGCTTAGATACAACAGATACCTCAAAAGTTACAGTAAGTGATACAATAGATAAAACAACATTAACTTTAAATGATGTAAATGTAGATGAGGGAGCAGGAACAGCAACAATTGGAGCAACATTAGATCATACACCTCAAACAGAGTTAATAGTAACCCTTTCAAATGGAGCAACAGTAACGTTTGGAACAGATTATGTAGCAGGAACAGTAGTACAATCAACAGAGTTTAATATCCAAGGGGATGATGTATATAACGATGGTGAGAGTTATAATGTAAGTGTAACAAGTACAACTGGAGGTAACTTCGAAAGCTTAGATACAACAGATACCTCAAAAGTTACAGTAAGTGATACAATAGATAAAACAACATTAACTTTAAATGATGTAAATGTAGATGAGGGAGCAGGAACAGCAACAATTGGAGCAACATTAGATCATACACCTCAAACAGAGTTAATAGTAACCCTTTCAAATGGAGCAACAGTAACGTTTGGAACAGATTATGTAGCAGGAACAGTAGTACAATCAACAGAGTTTAATATCCAAGGGATGATGTATATAACGATGGTGAGAGTTATAATGTAAGTGTAACAAGTACAACTGGAGGTAACTTCGAAAGCTTAGATACAACAGATACCTCAAAAGTTACAGTAAGTGATACAATAGATAAAACAACATTAACTTTAAATGATGTAAATGTAGATGAGGGAGCAGGAACAGCAACAATTGGAGCAACATTAGATCATACACCTCAAACAGAGTTAATAGTAACCCTTTCAAATGGAGCAACAGTAACGTTTGGAACAGATTATGTAGCAGGAACAGTAGTACAATCAACAGAGTTTAATATCCAAGGGGATGATGTATATAACGATGGTGAGAGTTATAATGTAAGTGTAACAAGTACAACTGGAGGTAACTTCGAAAGCTTAGATACAACAGATACCTCAAAAGTTACAGTAAGTGATACAATAGATAAAACAACATTAACTTTAAATGATGTAAATGTAGATGAGGGAGCAGGAACAGCAACAATTGGAGCAACATTAGATCATACACCTCAAACAGAGTTAATAGTAACCCTTTCAAATGGAGCAACAGTAACGTTTGGAACAGATTATGTAGCAGGAACAGTAGTACAATCAACAGAGTTTAATATCCAAGGGGATGATGTATATAACGATGGTGAGAGTTATAATGTAAGTGTAACAAGTACAACTGGAGGTAACTTCGAAAGCTTAGATACAACAGATACCTCAAAAGTTACAGTAAGTGATACAATAGATAAAACAACATTAACTTTAAATGATGTAAATGTAGATGAGGGAGCAGGAACAGCAACAATTGGAGCAACATTAGATCATACACCTCAAACAGAGTTAATAGTAACCCTTTCAAATGGAGCAACAGTAACGTTTGGAACAGATTATGTAGCAGGAACAGTAGTACAATCAACAGAGTTTAATATCCAAGGGGATGATGTATATAACGATGGTGAGAGTTATAATGTAAGTGTAACAAGTACAACTGGAGGTAACTTCGAAAGCTTAGATACAACAGATACCTCAAAAGTTACAGTAAGTGATACAATAGATAAAACAACATTAACTTTAAATGATGTAAATGTAGATGAGGGAGCAGGAACAGCAACAATTGGAGCAACATTAGATCATACACCTCAAACAGAGTTAATAGTAACCCTTTCAAATGGAGCAACAGTAACGTTTGGAACAGATTATGTAGCAGGAACAGTAGTACAATCAACAGAGTTTAATATCCAAGGGGATGATGTATATAACGATGGTGAGAGTTATAATGTAAGTGTAACAAGTACAACTGGAGGTAACTTCGAAAGCTTAGATACAACAGATACCTCAAAAGTTACAGTAAGTGATACAATAGATAAAACAACATTAACTTTAAATGATGTAAATGTAGATGAGGGAGCAGGAACAGCAACAATTGGAGCAACATTAGATCATACACCTCAAACAGAGTTAATAGTAACCCTTTCAAATGGAGCAACAGTAACGTTTGGAACAGATTATGTAGCAGGAACAGTAGTACAATCAACAGAGTTTAATATCCAAGGGGATGATGTATATAACGATGGTGAGAGTTATAATGTAAGTGTAACAAGTACAACTGGAGGTAACTTCGAAAGCTTAGATACAACAGATACCTCAAAAGTTACAGTAAGTGATACAATAGATAAAACAACATTAACTTTAAATGATGTAAATGTAGATGAGGGAGCAGGAACAGCAACAATTGGAGCAACATTAGATCATACACCTCAAACAGAGTTAATAGTAACCCTTTCAAATGGAGCAACAGTAACGTTTGGAACAGATTATGTAGCAGGAACAGTAGTACAATCAACAGAGTTTAATATCCAAGGGGATGATGTATATAACGATGGTGAGAGTTATAATGTAAGTGTAACAAGTACAACTGGAGGTAACTTCGAAAGCTTAGATACAACAGATACCTCAAAAGTTACAGTAAGTGATACAATAGATAAAACAACATTAACTTTAAATGATGTAAATGTAGATGAGGGAGCAGGAACAGCAACAATTGGAGCAACATTAGATCATACACCTCAAACAGAGTTAATAGTAACCCTTTCAAATGGAGCAACAGTAACGTTTGGAACAGATTATGTAGCAGGAACAGTAGTACAATCAACAGAGTTTAATATCCAAGGGGATGATGTATATAACGATGGTGAGAGTTATAATGTAAGTGTAACAAGTACAACTGGAGGTAACTTCGAAAGCTTAGATACAACAGATACCTCAAAAGTTACAGTAAGTGATACAATAGATAAAACAACATTAACTTTAAATGATGTAAATGTAGATGAGGGAGCAGGAACAGCAACAATTGGAGCAACATTAGATCATACACCTCAAACAGAGTTAATAGTAACCCTTTCAAATGGAGCAACAGTAACGTTTGGAACAGATTATGTAGCAGGAACAGTAGTACAATCAACAGAGTTTAATATCCAAGGGGATGATGTATATAACGATGGTGAGAGTTATAATGTAAGTGTAACAAGTACAACTGGAGGTAACTTCGAAAGCTTAGATACAACAGATACCTCAAAAGTTACAGTAAGTGATACAATAGATAAAACAACATTAACTTTAAATGATGTAAATGTAGATGAGGGAGCAGGAACAGCAACAATTGGAGCAACATTAGATCATACACCTCAAACAGAGTTAATAGTAACCCTTTCAAATGGAGCAACAGTAACGTTTGGAACAGATTATGTAGCAGGAACAGTAGTACAATCAACAGAGTTTAATATCCAAGGGGATGATGTATATAACGATGGTGAGAGTTATAATGTAAGTGTAACAAGTACAACTGGAGGTAACTTCGAAAGCTTAGATACAACAGATACCTCAAAAGTTACAGTAAGTGATACAATAGATAAAACAACATTAACTTTAAATGATGTAAATGTAGATGAGGGAGCAGGAACAGCAACAATTGGAGCAACATTAGATCATACACCTCAAACAGAGTTAATAGTAACCCTTTCAAATGGAGCAACAGTAACGTTTGGAACAGATTATGTAGCAGGAACAGTAGTACAATCAACAGAGTTTAATATCCAAGGGGATGATGTATATAACGATGGTGAGAGTTATAATGTAAGTGTAACAAGTACAACTGGAGGTAACTTCGAAAGCTTAGATACAACAGATACCTCAAAAGTTACAGTAAGTGATACAATAGATAAAACAACATTAACTTTAAATGATGTAAATGTAGATGAGGGAGCAGGAACAGCAACAATTGGAGCAACATTAGATCATACACCTCAAACAGAGTTAATAGTAACCCTTTCAAATGGAGCAACAGTAACGTTTGGAACAGATTATGTAGCAGGAACAGTAGTACAATCAACAGAGTTTAATATCCAAGGGGATGATGTATATAACGATGGTGAGAGTTATAATGTAAGTGTAACAAGTACAACTGGAGGTAACTTCGAAAGCTTAGATACAACAGATACCTCAAAAGTTACAGTAAGTGATACAATAGATAAAACAACATTAACTTTAAATGATGTAAATGTAGATGAGGGAGCAGGAACAGCAACAATTGGAGCAACATTAGATCATACACCTCAAACAGAGTTAATAGTAACCCTTTCAAATGGAGCAACAGTAACGTTTGGAACAGATTATGTAGCAGGAACAGTAGTACAATCAACAGAGTTTAATATCCAAGGGGATGATGTATATAACGATGGTGAGAGTTATAATGTAAGTGTAACAAGTACAACTGGAGGTAACTTCGAAAGCTTAGATACAACAGATACCTCAAAAGTTACAGTAAGTGATACAATAGATAAAACAACATTAACTTTAAATGATGTAAATGTAGATGAGGGAGCAGGAACAGCAACAATTGGAGCAACATTAGATCATACACCTCAAACAGAGTTAATAGTAACCCTTTCAAATGGAGCAACAGTAACGTTTGGAACAGATTATGTAGCAGGAACAGTAGTACAATCAACAGAGTTTAATATCCAAGGGGATGATGTATATAACGATGGTGAGAGTTATAATGTAAGTGTAACAAGTACAACTGGAGGTAACTTCGAAAGCTTAGATACAACAGATACCTCAAAAGTTACAGTAAGTGATACAATAGATAAAACAACATTAACTTTAAATGATGTAAATGTAGATGAGGGAGCAGGAACAGCAACAATTGGAGCAACATTAGATCATACACCTCAAACAGAGTTAATAGTAACCCTTTCAAATGGAGCAACAGTAACGTTTGGAACAGATTATGTAGCAGGAACAGTAGTACAATCAACAGAGTTTAATATCCAAGGGGATGATGTATATAACGATGGTGAGAGTTATAATGTAAGTGTAACAAGTACAACTGGAGGTAACTTCGAAAGCTTAGATACAACAGATACCTCAAAAGTTACAGTAAGTGATACAATAGATAAAACAACATTAACTTTAAATGATGTAAATGTAGATGAGGGAGCAGGAACAGCAACAATTGGAGCAACATTAGATCATACACCTCAAACAGAGTTAATAGTAACCCTTTCAAATGGAGCAACAGTAACGTTTGGAACAGATTATGTAGCAGGAACAGTAGTACAATCAACAGAGTTTAATATCCAAGGGGATGATGTATATAACGATGGTGAGAGTTATAATGTAAGTGTAACAAGTACAACTGGAGGTAACTTCGAAAGCTTAGATACAACAGATACCTCAAAAGTTACAGTAAGTGATACAATAGATAAAACAACATTAACTTTAAATGATGTAAATGTAGATGAGGGAGCAGGAACAGCAACAATTGGAGCAACATTAGATCATACACCTCAAACAGAGTTAATAGTAACCCTTTCAAATGGAGCAACAGTAACGTTTGGAACAGATTATGTAGCAGGAACAGTAGTACAATCAACAGAGTTTAATATCCAAGGGGATGATGTATATAACGATGGTGAGAGTTATAATGTAAGTGTAACAAGTACAACTGGAGGTAACTTCGAAAGCTTAGATACAACAGATACCTCAAAAGTTACAGTAAGTGATACAATAGATAAAACAACATTAACTTTAAATGATGTAAATGTAGATGAGGGAGCAGGAACAGCAACAATTGGAGCAACATTAGATCATACACCTCAAACAGAGTTAATAGTAACCCTTTCAAATGGAGCAACAGTAACGTTTGGAACAGATTATGTAGCAGGAACAGTAGTACAATCAACAGAGTTTAATATCCAAGGGGATGATGTATATAACGATGGTGAGAGTTATAATGTAAGTGTAACAAGTACAACTGGAGGTAACTTCGAAAGCTTAGATACAACAGATACCTCAAAAGTTACAGTAAGTGATACAATAGATAAAACAACATTAACTTTAAATGATGTAAATGTAGATGAGGGAGCAGGAACAGCAACAATTGGAGCAACATTAGATCATACACCTCAAACAGAGTTAATAGTAACCCTTTCAAATGGAGCAACAGTAACGTTTGGAACAGATTATGTAGCAGGAACAGTAGTACAATCAACAGAGTTTAATATCCAAGGGGATGATGTATATAACGATGGTGAGAGTTATAATGTAAGTGTAACAAGTACAACTGGAGGTAACTTCGAAAGCTTAGATACAACAGATACCTCAAAAGTTACAGTAAGTGATACAATAGATAAAACAACATTAACTTTAAATGATGTAAATGTAGATGAGGGAGCAGGAACAGCAACAATTGGAGCAACATTAGATCATACACCTCAAACAGAGTTAATAGTAACCCTTTCAAATGGAGCAACAGTAACGTTTGGAACAGATTATGTAGCAGGAACAGTAGTACAATCAACAGAGTTTAATATCCAAGGGGATGATGTATATAACGATGGTGAGAGTTATAATGTAAGTGTAACAAGTACAACTGGAGGTAACTTCGAAAGCTTAGATACAACAGATACCTCAAAAGTTACAGTAAGTGATACAATAGATAAAACAACATTAACTTTAAATGATGTAAATGTAGATGAGGGAGCAGGAACAGCAACAATTGGAGCAACATTAGATCATACACCTCAAACAGAGTTAATAGTAACCCTTTCAAATGGAGCAACAGTAACGTTTGGAACAGATTATGTAGCAGGAACAGTAGTACAATCAACAGAGTTTAATATCCAAGGGGATGATGTATATAACGATGGTGAGAGTTATAATGTAAGTGTAACAAGTACAACTGGAGGTAACTTCGAAAGCTTAGATACAACAGATACCTCAAAAGTTACAGTAAGTGATACAATAGATAAAACAACATTAACTTTAAATGATGTAAATGTAGATGAGGGAGCAGGAACAGCAACAATTGGAGCAACATTAGATCATACACCTCAAACAGAGTTAATAGTAACCCTTTCAAATGGAGCAACAGTAACGTTTGGAACAGATTATGTAGCAGGAACAGTAGTACAATCAACAGAGTTTAATATCCAAGGGGATGATGTATATAACGATGGTGAGAGTTATAATGTAAGTGTAACAAGTACAACTGGAGGTAACTTCGAAAGCTTAGATACAACAGATACCTCAAAAGTTACAGTAAGTGATACAATAGATAAAACAACATTAACTTTAAATGATGTAAATGTAGATGAGGGAGCAGGAACAGCAACAATTGGAGCAACATTAGATCATACACCTCAAACAGAGTTAATAGTAACCCTTTCAAATGGAGCAACAGTAACGTTTGGAACAGATTATGTAGCAGGAACAGTAGTACAATCAACAGAGTTTAATATCCAAGGGGATGATGTATATAACGATGGTGAGAGTTATAATGTAAGTGTAACAAGTACAACTGGAGGTAACTTCGAAAGCTTAGATACAACAGATACCTCAAAAGTTACAGTAAGTGATACAATAGATAAAACAACATTAACTTTAAATGATGTAAATGTAGATGAGGGAGCAGGAACAGCAACAATTGGAGCAACATTAGATCATACACCTCAAACAGAGTTAATAGTAACCCTTTCAAATGGAGCAACAGTAACGTTTGGAACAGATTATGTAGCAGGAACAGTAGTACAATCAACAGAGTTTAATATCCAAGGGATGATGTATATAACGATGGTGAGAGTTATAATGTAAGTGTAACAAGTACAACTGGAGGTAACTTCGAAAGCTTAGATACAACAGATACCTCAAAAGTTACAGTAAGTGATACAATAGATAAAACAACATTAACTTTAAATGATGTAAATGTAGATGAGGGAGCAGGAACAGCAACAATTGGAGCAACATTAGATCATACACCTCAAACAGAGTTAATAGTAACCCTTTCAAATGGAGCAACAGTAACGTTTGGAACAGATTATGTAGCAGGAACAGTAGTACAATCAACAGAGTTTAATATCCAAGGGGATGATGTATATAACGATGGTGAGAGTTATAATGTAAGTGTAACAAGTACAACTGGAGGTAACTTCGAAAGCTTAGATACAACAGATACCTCAAAAGTTACAGTAAGTGATACAATAGATAAAACAACATTAACTTTAAATGATGTAAATGTAGATGAGGGAGCAGGAACAGCAACAATTGGAGCAACATTAGATCATACACCTCAAACAGAGTTAATAGTAACCCTTTCAAATGGAGCAACAGTAACGTTTGGAACAGATTATGTAGCAGGAACAGTAGTACAATCAACAGAGTTTAATATCCAAGGGGATGATGTATATAACGATGGTGAGAGTTATAATGTAAGTGTAACAAGTACAACTGGAGGTAACTTCGAAAGCTTAGATACAACAGATACCTCAAAAGTTACAGTAAGTGATACAATAGATAAAACAACATTAACTTTAAATGATGTAAATGTAGATGAGGGAGCAGGAACAGCAACAATTGGAGCAACATTAGATCATACACCTCAAACAGAGTTAATAGTAACCCTTTCAAATGGAGCAACAGTAACGTTTGGAACAGATTATGTAGCAGGAACAGTAGTACAATCAACAGAGTTTAATATCCAAGGGGATGATGTATATAACGATGGTGAGAGTTATAATGTAAGTGTAACAAGTACAACTGGAGGTAACTTCGAAAGCTTAGATACAACAGATACCTCAAAAGTTACAGTAAGTGATACAATAGATAAAACAACATTAACTTTAAATGATGTAAATGTAGATGAGGGAGCAGGAACAGCAACAATTGGAGCAACATTAGATCATACACCTCAAACAGAGTTAATAGTAACCCTTTCAAATGGAGCAACAGTAACGTTTGGAACAGATTATGTAGCAGGAACAGTAGTACAATCAACAGAGTTTAATATCCAAGGGGATGATGTATATAACGATGGTGAGAGTTATAATGTAAGTGTAACAAGTACAACTGGAGGTAACTTCGAAAGCTTAGATACAACAGATACCTCAAAAGTTACAGTAAGTGATACAATAGATAAAACAACATTAACTTTAAATGATGTAAATGTAGATGAGGGAGCAGGAACAGCAACAATTGGAGCAACATTAGATCATACACCTCAAACAGAGTTAATAGTAACCCTTTCAAATGGAGCAACAGTAACGTTTGGAACAGATTATGTAGCAGGAACAGTAGTACAATCAACAGAGTTTAATATCCAAGGGATGATGTATATAACGATGGTGAGAGTTATAATGTAAGTGTAACAAGTACAACTGGAGGTAACTTCGAAAGCTTAGATACAACAGATACCTCAAAAGTTACAGTAAGTGATACAATAGATAAAACAACATTAACTTTAAATGATGTAAATGTAGATGAGGGAGCAGGAACAGCAACAATTGGAGCAACATTAGATCATACACCTCAAACAGAGTTAATAGTAACCCTTTCAAATGGAGCAACAGTAACGTTTGGAACAGATTATGTAGCAGGAACAGTAGTACAATCAACAGAGTTTAATATCCAAGGGGATGATGTATATAACGATGGTGAGAGTTATAATGTAAGTGTAACAAGTACAACTGGAGGTAACTTCGAAAGCTTAGATACAACAGATACCTCAAAAGTTACAGTAAGTGATACAATAGATAAAACAACAATTACTTTAGTGGCTCCTGATGATGTTGATGAAAATGCAACAAAAGCAACTTATACTGTAAAAGTTGATAATGCGCCACAAGGTGATTTAACTGTTACTGTAGAAGTAAATGGAATAGAAAGAGAAGTTACAATAAAAAATGGAGAGACATCAACAACTTTTGATGTTGATGTAAGAGCTGATGATTACTACATTGATGAAGATGATACAACTGTTGCTAAAATAGTTGATCATAGTGGTGGAAATTACGAGGATGTAACTTATAATAATGATGATGATACAGTAGTTGTCAAAGATGATGCTGATGTTACTAATGTAACTATTACTGCAACCATTACAAAAACAACAACAATTGATGTTTCAAATGTTGATGAAGAGGCTAGTTACACTGTAAAAGCGTATGATTTGGATGGAGATGAAGTTAATGTCTCAAAAGTTACTGGTACGGATCATGATGGATTCGGTGTTTCTTCAAATACAAGTAATTATGGAGGAAGTGCTGCAGATAGTGAAATAGGTTCTGTTTATAATAATGGAGAGTGGAGCAGCGAAAAACTAGTAGTTGAATTCAAAGAAGATGTTTTAAGTGTTGATGTTTCATTTGCTTGGAAAAATTCACAGGAGAAAGCTGTTATTAATTTCTATAAAGATGGAGTAAAAGTTGGCGAGACAATATATGATTATGGTGGAACTGATACTGTAGATGATATTTTAACTCTTCAACCATCAAATGGTGAAGCCTTTGATACAATTGAATTCTCAGGTGCAATAAATGACTGGAATTATGCTGATCATGATTATTTAATTAATAGCATAGCTTATAAAGAGATTGTCTCTGAATCTACAGAGTTAACAAATGGGACAGAAGAAGTTACATTTACTATCCAAACTTCAAATGTACCTGATCCATCTCATTACGATTATATAAATACTTTCCCAACAGCAGTTGTTGAAGTAGAAGATGGAGAAGGGAATAAAACAACTTATACAATAAAATTGGATGATAATGGAATAGGAACATTAACTATACCAGCTAATGGAAGCACTAATATAACAGCGACAGTCATTGAAGTTAATGGAAACTTTGAAGCTGTAAATTTAGATAATGCTTCAGTTGAATTGACAGTATCTTTACCAGAGACAGAAGATGATAGTATCATAATTGATGAAGATCAAACATATACATTAACAACAAATGACTTTGGAACTTTAGGCGATGATATAACTAAAGTTAAAGTAGAAACACTTCCAACGAATGGAATTCTTCTTCTATCAGGAGTAGCAGTTGCTGCTGGTGATGAAGTTTCGATAAGTGATATTGAAAGTGGTAAATTGGTATTTAAACCTACAGAGAATAGTGATGCTGATAGTGGTTTTGATTTTAAAGTAAGTGATGGAACAAACTGGAGTGCAGATAGTAATACAACTACCATTGAAATAACAGCTGTTGCAGATAAACCTACAGCAACTATTGATGTTACTAAAATAGAATCATCTTCTAGTTCAGAAGAGCTTATTGTTAAAGTGGGAGATAAAACATATAATATCTCTGAAATAATTGCAAATAAAGATGTATATACAGAGTTAAGTGGAATTACAAATAGTACTTCAACTAATAAATCAAGTGTAGTTATAAATGAAGATATGGATACTAATGATTATCTTAAAACAACAAATTCAGATGATATTATAGTATTAAATGGAGATTTTGGTGAACAATGGGGTAACGCAAAATTTGAAGGAATGTCTGGTAATGATGTATATGTAATATTAGGAGATATTAAAGGATATAATAATGCTATAAACGACAGTGCTGGCGATGCAGATATTATTTATCTAAGTAAAAGTAGAGAGTATTATGTAATTACCGATTCAAATAACCATATAGTCAATGATTCAGGAACTGGAGTTGATTTTACTATCACACAATACGATGATAATGGTAATGTTGTGGGAAGTATGAGAATTAATAACATTGAAGGTATTGTATTTGGTGATGGTTCAACTTTTGGAAGTGTAGAGAAAGTTGAAACAACTACTACAACAGAGGAATATCAAGTTGACTTTAGTGCTGCTTTAACAGACTTAGATGGAAGTGAAAGTTTAACTGTAACAATTTCAAATGTTCCAGAAGGAGCAACTTTTGATACAGATGCTTTAGTTAATAAAGGTAACGGAGTATGGGAATTAACTATTGCAGAAGGGCAAAAATCTGTAGATTATCAAGATATTAAAATGACAGTTCCAGAAGGAACTAAAGATGTTGACTTAACAATAACTGCAAGAGCAACAGAAACAAATGATAATAGTGATGGACAAAACTATGAGGAGACCACAGATAGTGATGCTGTTCTTTACTCTTCTAATGAGATAAATAGTATGGAGCTTGGTACTTCAACTACGAATCTAATATTTACATTAGATGTATCTGGTTCTATGAATGACTGGGTCAGAAATAGTAGTGGAAATTGGGTTACAAGATTAGATATTGCAGTAGCATCTATTAAAGCTACAATTGAAGCCTATGAGGACCTTGGAAAAACTGAAGTAAACTTAACTCTATTTAATTCTACTTCTAATAATATTGGTTGGATGAACGCAAATGATGCAATTAATTATTTAGAAGGGTTATCTTTTAAAAATATTGGTTATTATAATAATCCAGAATATTTAATTCAATACAATAATAACGATATAAATGGATTAAGTGAACATGCGGGGACAGATTATCGAGATGGTTTAAAAGAGACACAAACAGTAGATTTTACTGGGCATAATGCAGATAATACAGTTGCATATTTTATTTCTGATGGAAAACCTACAGAAAATGAAACTAAAGTAGATTCAGATAATGATAATGCTATTAAAAATTGGAAATCTTATGTTGATGCTAATATTGATACTTTATATGTGGTTGGTGTAGGTCAAGGTGCAGATGATGATTATTTAAAAGTAGTACAAGTTCAAGATGGTGATGAAGTTATTATCGTAAGAGATGAGTCAACATTAGGAGATGTTCTTCTAAATACAGTAACACAAACAATTACTGGAGATGTATCTGATAATATTTATGGTGGAGATGGTGAATTTACAATTGATAGTATAGTTGTAGATAATGTTACATATACAAAAGATACATTCCCTCAAGAAGGTATAAAACTAGATGGAGATGGGACTTTCAAATTTAATTTTGATGATGGTACATACTCATATAGTGCAAAATCTTCAGAATTTAATGAAGATGTAACTAAATCATTTACAGTAAATGCTTCTGATGAAGATGGAGATAAAACATCTTTAGAAGTTGATATAAAAGTTGATATAACACCACTTAGTACAGGTTCAACTTTATCATTTGATTTGGCTGATGATACAATTGATTTATCAACTATCAATGAAACTAATATTAAAGTGATAGATTTAGAAAATGGTACTAAACAGACAATTAGTTTAAGTTCAGAAGATTTGGATGATCTTATTGATACACAGAGCCATGAGTTAATTATTAAAGGTGATAATACAGATGAGATAAAATTTGATGATTCAGATAATTGGAGTAAATCGTCTGAAAAAACACAAATTGAAGGGCAAGATGGAGAGTTCTATGAATATACAAGTACCTCAAATCCAAATATCTCAATTTTTATTGATGATGAAGTAAAAACAGATTTATAGTAGTATATAGAAGAGGAACTCCTCTTCTATAAAAAAGGCATATTTTTGAAAAGTTTAGAAGAAGAAAATTTATTGTTAAAAGAAGAGATAAAAACTCTTAAAGAGAAAATATCAAAAGAGATAGAGACAAATTATCGAAAAGATAAATTACTTTTTCAGCAAAATAAAATGGCTTCAATGGGTGAAATGTTGGGAAATATTACCCACCAATGGAGACAACCATTAATGGAATTGTCTTCTGTTACAATGGAACTTCAAGCAAAAATTGAACTTCTTGGTGGAGTTAGTAATGAAGAGATTTTGGAAGCAATAAAAAAATCAAATGAACTTACAAAATTTATGTCTCAAACAATAGATGATTTTCGTAATTTTTTTGTGAAAGATAGGGAAAAAATAGAGTTAAAAGTCTCTGAACAAATTAGTGCTGCAATAAATATAATCAACTCTTCTTTTAAAAGAAATAATATAAAAGTTGAGATTATTGTTGCAAAAAATTCTAAAATCCATGGTTTTAGAAATGAGTATTGTCAAGTTTTAATAAATATTCTTTCAAATGCAAGACAAGAACTAGTTTCAAGAAATATAAAAGAACCAAAAATAATAATAAGAATTTTTGAAAAAGACGAATATAGTATTGTTGAGATTGAAGATAATGCAGGTGGGATTAAAGTTGAACCAATAAATAAAATATTTGAACCATTTTTTACAAAAGATAAAGCTAATGGCACAGGAATGGGACTTTTTATGTCAAAACTTATTGTGGAAGACAATATGCAAGGGAAACTTTTAGTTAAAAATGTAGAAAAAGGAGCAAAATTTATTATTGCTATTCCTAAATCTAACTAGTAATAATTTGATATCCAATCCCAGAAATATTTTTGATTGCATCTTTACCAATTTTATTTCTTAATTTATTTAATACTGCTTTTAATGCTGAATCTGTAGCTTCATAAGAATCTTCCCAGATAACATCTTTTATCTCCAAAGTGTTAACTACATGATTTCTGTTTTTTAAAAGAAGTTCTATTAAAGCAATCTCTTTCCCTGTTAATTTAATGCTTTTGCCATCTTTCAATACAACTTTTTCTGAGATATTGTATTGGGTGTTGTTATTAAGTTTAATAATAAAATTACCTTCATCAGATATTTCCTGACTTGCTTTTATCAAAGCCTCTTTTAGTTGACTAAAATCTAAAGGCTTAACTAAATAATCAACTAATTTAAGTTTTGTTGCATGGAGTAAATAAGGAGTATCTGTATAAGCAGAGAGCAAAATTGCAGGAGTTCTTTTCCCTTTCTCTCTAATTTTTGATACAAATTCCAAACCACTCATTTTTGGAAGATTTATATCACTTAAAATAATATCTATATGATTTTCGTTGAATATATTTAAAGCATCTAATCCATTTGATGTTGTAAAGATTTTATTACACATCAATTTTAAAACTTTTGTTATATTGTCCCGTATATTCTCTTCATCTTCCACATAAAGTATAGTTAATTTTTTTAAAATCTCTAAAGAATGATGAGTTTGCATTAAGCACCTTTTTATTTTTAATTCTATGGTTGTGTATTTTAATCTATAAAAAATAAGAAAATAATAAAAAAAGTTTGTTTTTAGTAAAACTTTTAGTAACTTTTTTGTAGAATATCTTAATTATGTAAAAGGGTATAACATGAAAAAGCATATAATAAGTTTAGTCGTTTCCTCAATATTATGTACTTCAGTATTAAATGCAACAAGTTTAAAAGATGCGGTAGAACAGACAATAAGTTCAAATCCAGATGTATTATCTGAAAAGTTTAATAAAGATGCATATAGAAAATATGTTGATGAAGAGAGAAGTGATTATTATCCTAAAATTGATTTTTCAGGATATTTTGAAGATTCAACAACAAGATATGACAGAGATAACAGACCAACAGATCCAACAAAAGAGGATAAAGATGGTTGGAATGCACAATTAACAATAGAACAAATATTGTATGATGGTGGATTAACTCCTAGTCAAGTTCAAGAGAATATTCATCTTTATAATGGAAATAGATATAGAAGTAATAGAAGGGTTGAAGAGATAATAAGAGGTGCAGTTGATAGTTATATGAATCTTGTTGAATATCAAGAACTATTAAACCTATCAGAAAACAATTTAAAATTGCATGATGATTATTTAATTATGGCGAAAGATAAAGAGTCAATAAGTGGAGAAATTTTAGAGAGTTATCAAGTAAATGCTAAAAAACACTATATTACTGATAATCTATTAGAGCAAAAAGATTTACAAAACCAAGCAAAAAATAAGTATTTAAAATTTACTCAAACAGCAACAGATGGAAATATTTGTAGACCTGTAATTGATGAGTCTCTTATTCCTAATAAAATTGAAAAAATGGTTGAAATTGCAACACTTAAAAATACAAAAGTTTTAGAGCAGATTGAGAAGATAAAAGAGCAAAGAGAGAATTTGGAACAAGCAAAATCAAGTTATCTTCCCACTTTAAAACTACAATGGCAAGGTGTATGGAATGATGATTTAGAAGAACCTGAAAATGGTAGACAAGATATTCAAAGAACAAGATTAATTCTTGATTGGAACCTATTTGAAGGTGGAAGAACTTATCATACAACTCAAAGGGAAAAATTATTTTTACAAGAGCAACAAAAAGTTTTAGATAATACTATAGCAGAGGTTGAAGAAGAGATTAAAAGTAAGTATGACTCATATTTTATTGCCAAACAAAGAGTAGTAAATATGAGAAAATATATAGTTGATAATAGAAATATTAGAGATGTTTATTTAAAACAACTTCAAGATGGAACTAGAACATTTATTGATATTCTGGATGCTGAATCAGAACTATATAGATCAGAGATAAGTGCACTACAGTTAGAGATGGATATGTATGGAAAATATTTTGATATTTTACAAGATATTGATATGCTAACTGAGTCTATCTTAAAATCAAAAGATCAAGCATGTAAAGTATATATTCCAAAAAAATATGAAAATCCAATAAAAAGAGAAAAATTTAAAGATAATAGTGAATTGAAAGACAAAGATCTTCTAAATGAGCTAGGTGTGGATGCGGATAAGACTTTAGATAATGAGATAAATAAATTATTAAATAGTGAACCAGTAAAAGAAGAAAAAATTGAAAAATCAATTGAAAAAACTCTTCCAGATGGGGAATATACCATAAACTTAACAACTCTTAGTGGCAAAGAATATGACATTGCAACATTTAAAGAAAAATATGGATTAAGTAGTGATAAATCATTATATACTTATAATACAGATTCAGGAACAAATGTGATTTATGGTGGCTACAAGACATTAGAAGATGCGAATAAAGCAATGGAAGAGTTGACAAATAAGGGTATTGATTTAAAAATATATGTTGACTTTTTGAAAAAGCATAAAGAACTTCTAGAAAAATTTAAAAATATTAATTAGAGTTTCAAGGAAAATATTTGGATAATCAAGAGGTCAGTCAAGAAGAAGAAAAAGTAGGCGTTCTCCAAGAAAGAAGAAAAGTAGACACTCTTTTAGAGTCTCTACTCTTTTTAGCAAAATTTTATCAAAGGGCAACATCAAAAGAGTCTTTAGTATATGGAATGGCTCTACATGATAGTATGATGGGAGTTGATGAATTTATAGCATCATCAAAAAAAATAGGTTTAATCTCTAAGTTTGTTCAGAGAGAAAAAATACCTGATATCTCAAAACTTGCACTTCCTGTTGTAATCATTACTGAAAAAAATAGATCAGCTGTATTATTAGATTATGATGTAAATAAAAATGAAGCAGTTGTAATTATTCCTGGACTTAGTGATGGACAAGTTCATATGAAACTTGATATGCTTCAAAGTCAATATGTTGGACATGCTTTAATAATAAAACCTGAATATAAATTTCAAAATAGAGTAAGTAGTTCAATACTTATTCCCAAACCAAGAAAGTGGTTCTGGGATGCAATAAAAAGAAATAAAGATATATATTTAAAGGTTGCATTAGCATCTATTTTCATAAACCTTTTTGTTATTGCTACCCCTCTTTTTACTATGAATGTTTATGATAGAGTTTTGCCAAATAGCGCAATAGATACTTTATGGGCTTTAGCAATCGGTATACTTTTTGTTATGGGCTTTGATTTACTTTTAAAACTAATAAGATCTTATTATTTGGGAAAAGCAAGTAAAAGAGCAGATGTTGTAATGAGTAATGCAATTTTTGATCAGCTTCTTAATATAAGGCTTGAAGAGAGACCTGCTTCAACAGGAATGTTTGTAAATAGATTGCAATCTTTTGAATCTATTAGAGATTTTTTTGCAACAGCAACAATTGCAACTTTAGTGGATATTCCGTTTATTTTTATTTTTATTGCCATAATATTCTATATTGGAGGTTCTTTAGGATGGATATCTATCTTCTCAGTTATAATTTCATTAATATTCTCATGGTTTATGAGAAAGCCTATTAAAAAAACTGTTGAAGCATCTACAAAAGAGGATCAAATAAAACATACAACTTTAAATGAGACTGTTGCAGGACTTGATATTATTAAAAGTGTACGTGGACAAAATAGGATGAAAACCCACTGGGATAAATCAATCAATCAAACTGTTTATTACAATGAAAAATCTCAGTTTTTCTCTCAAATTGCAACATTCTTTACTACTTTTATTTCTCAGTTTTCAAATGTTGCAATTATTATAGGTGGAGTTTATTTAGCAAGTGAAGGTGAAATGACAATGGGGGGAATAATTGCTGCTATGACTTTAAATGGTAGAGTAATTGGCCCTATATCAAATATAGTTGGAATGATTATTAGATTTGATAAAACAATTTCATCAATAAAAAATATTGATGAAATAATGAAAATGAGTGTTGAAAGAGAAAATAAATCATATTTGAGTAGACCAACACTTAATGGTGATATAGAATTAAAAGATGTAAGTTTCTCATACAAAACACAAAATTTCAGGGCGTTAAAAGATATAAATCTAAAGATAAAACATGGGGAAAGAGTTGCTATTTTAGGAAAAATAGGTTCTGGTAAATCTACTTTGGTTAAACTTCTTCAAAACCTTTATGTTCCTCAAACAGGTTCAATATTAGTTGATGGAACAGATGTAAGACAGATTGATCCAGTTGATTTAAGAAGAGCTATTGGAGTTGTTCCCCAGGAACCTTTTTTATTTATGGGAAGTATTAAAGATAATATTACAATTGGAGAACCTTTTGCAACTGATGAAGAGGTTTTAAGAGCTTCAAGAATTGCTGGTGTTCATGATTTTTTATCAAAACATGAGCAAGGGTATGATTTAATAGTTGGAGAAAGAGGTGAAGGTCTAAGCGGTGGAGAGATACAATCTGTTGCAATGGCAAGGGCACTTATTTCAAATCCAAATATTATGATTTTGGATGAACCAACTAACTCAATGGATAGACAAACAGAAAAAGCGTTTATAAGTAAAATGTCAAAAATAGTAGAGAACAAAACTCTTATTTTAATTACCCACAAGGTATCTATCTTATCACTTGTTGACAGAATTATAGTTCTAGATAATGGAGTTGTAGTTGCAGATGGTAAGAAAGAGGATATTTTTGCAAATGGAATGAAGGCGTAAGATGTCAATATTTGATAAAGATGTAAATTTTGTACATTCACTATTTGGACAAGCTAATGACTCTCCCAAACACAAAATAGATTTAGTTTTTTTTACAATTGTTGCTTTTTTTGTATTTGTAATAATCTGGGCAAACTTTGCAAAAATAGATGAACTTGCAAGAGGTGAGGGTAAAGTTATACCTACAAATAAAATCCAAAGTATTCAATCTTTTGATGGTGGAGAGATTGAAGAGATTTTAGTTAAAAATGGTGAGCACGTTAAAATAGGGCAACCTTTAGTTAAAATAGACACTACAAGATTTCAAGCATCATTGGAAGAGAATCAAGAGGGAATTAGCCAATGGATGGCAATGCTTGAGAGATTGAAAATTGAGTCAAATATTGATATAGATAAACCAATACCTGAAATAGAATATACAGATGATGTAAAGAAAATTGCAGGGGAATATATAGAATCAGAGAAACTTCTATTTAAAAACAGAGCACAAGAGCTTAAGAGTTCAGTTCAAGTTTTAAACTCGCAGTTAAAACAAAAAGAGCAAGAATTACAAGAGATAAAAGCAAAAAAAGTGCAAATTGAAAAAAACCTTGAACTTCTTCAACTACAAAGAAAAACAATTAAAAGTTTAGTTGAGAAAGGTGTTAAATCAAAAGTTGATTTGATTAGCATAGAAAGAGAGTATCAGCAACTAAAAGGAGATTTAGAGTCAACTGAACTTTCAATCCCTAGATCACAATTTGCTATAAAAGAAGCAGAAAATAAAATTTTTGAAAAAATTAGAGGTTTTAGAACAGAAGCTTCACAAGAGTATCAAAAGATTTTAGTTGAACTAAATAAGGCTCAAGCTAGAAGAATTTCAGATGATGATAAAGTTAGTAAAACAGTTATAAAATCACCTGTTGATGGTATTATTAAAGAGATATATGTAAATACAATTGGTGGAGTTGTAAAATCTGGGCAAGATTTAATTGATATTGTTCCAAATAGTGAAGTTTTATTAGTTGAAGCAAAAATAGACCCTAGAGATATTGCTTTTATCAATCCTAAACAAAAAGCAATAGTAAAAATTACAGCGTATGATTACTCTATTTATGGTGGATTAGAAGGTCAAATTGTAGAGATTTCAGCAGATAGTATAATAGATAAAGATAGTAAAGAGGGCAAAAGTTATTATAAAGTGGTTGTAAAAACAAAAAGAAATTATTTGCTTAAAGATGGTGAAAAGCTACCTATTATTCCTGGTATGATTGCTCAAGTTGAGATTGTTACAGGAGAAAAATCAATTATGGATTTTGTTTTAAAACCAATTTTAAAAATAAAACAAAACTCATTGCATGAGAGATAAAGAAGGGGATTTATATGAATTTTTTAAAGAATTTTGCACTAATTGTTTCAATTTTATTATTTAGCGCTTGCTCTAATAGCATGGATAAAATCAGTATTAATAGCAGCAGTGAAGAAGAGTTATTAATATATGATTTAATAAGAGAAAAAAATATAAGTGGAATTGATAAATTTTTAGCAGATAATAAAAATCTAAATATCAAAGATAAACATGGATACACTCCCCTTCATATAGCAGTTAGATTAAATCAATTAAGAACTGTTGAAAAATTGTATAAAAGTGGCGCAACTCTAAACAGTAGGGATGTTTATGGAGACACACCCTTAATAGATTCAGTTAGAAATGATTCAAAAGCAGTATCAAGATTTTTGATCTGTAATGGAGCAAAAAAAGATATTAAAGATAGATTTGGAAAAACTGCCTTAGATTATGCCTTGAAAAATAGAGATTTATATACAGTTAGTTTGTTAAACACAGAGAAAATTGAACAAATGTGTAAACCTTTAGAGATTAGTATTGAAACTTATAATAAGAGTGAGAATAAAATATGTGGGAAGATTGTTTCAGGCTTTGCGTCTGATATTGATTTGACTCTCTCTCCTGAAAATGGAAATACAAGTAGTATATCACCTATTAAAGCTACTCTTGAAGATAATATTTACTGTGTAGATGTAGATAATAATATAGAAGAATCAGCAAATTTTTTAACTACAGTTGAAGCTACAAATGGAATTGATACAGTTGTTTTAACAAAGCTTCTTTCAGAAATAAGAGATTAAAGGATCCTTTATGAAAAAATATCTAATGGGAATATCAATAGTTTTAGCATTAGCTGGATGTACAACTAATAATGCTGTAGTTGTTGTTGGAGATAAAGAGGGATTACTTGATAAAAATGGAAATGTTTTAATAAAAGCAATTTATGAAAAAATAGATATTTTTGATCTTGATGGAACAATGTATGCCATTGTAAAAGATATTGGTAATAAATATGGAATAACTGATTTAAATGGAAATATAAAACTAGATATTAAATTTGATTCAATTGGACGATATATAAATGGTTTTGCAAAAGTTGAAGTTGGTGACAAATATGGACTTATAAATAAAAATTTTGAACTTGTATTAGAACCAATTTATGAAGATATAAGAACAGTTATTGATAATTCAATAGTTGTTAAAAAAGAGCTAGAAGAAAATAAAGTAAAATTTGGATGTTTTAATACAAATATTGAAGAGATTGCCCCTTTAGAATATGATATGATTTATCTTTCAAGTGAAAACAGAATGAGGGTAAAAAGAGAGAATTTATGGGGATTTATGGATACAAGTTGTAAATTAATTGTAGAACCTAAATACTCTTTTGTAAAAGATTATTCAAATGGTTTAGCAAAAGTTATAGGAACAAATGGTTTAGTTACATATATAGATTTACAAGGTGAAGAAATTGAAAGAAAGACCTTCAATGAGGGCTTAAACTTTTAAGAGAAGAAGATTCTTCTCCTCTTTTAATAAAACTCCTTTTGAGTCACTTCAAAAACTCTTTAATCGTTTTTAGATATAATCGCAAAATTTCATATAAAGATAAATCATCAAACATAGGATTATTATGTCAAAACAATTACTTCAAAAGCAAGCTGATACAATTAGATTTTTAGCTGCTGATATGGTTCAAAAAGCGAACTCAGGACACCCAGGTGCACCTATGGGAATGGCAGATATTGCAACAGTTTTAAGTGCACATTTAAATTTAAACCCAGCAAATGATAAATGGCTAAATAGAGATAGACTTGTATTTAGTGGTGGTCATGCTACTGGACTTGTTTACTCTTTACTACACTTATGGGGATTTGACGTAAGTCTTCCTGATATGAGAGAGTTTAGACAATTTCATTCTAAAACTCCAGGACACCCAGAATATGGGCATACACATGGAGTTGAAATTACAACAGGACCTTTAGGACAAGGTATTGCAAATGCAGTTGGTTTTGCGATGGCTGCAAAATATGCACAAAATATTTTAGGAAAAGATGTTATTACTCATAAAGTTTATTGCCTTTGTGGTGATGGAGATTTACAAGAGGGTATCTCTTATGAAGCGTGTGCAACTGCAGGACATTTGGGATTAGATAACTTAATTGTAATTTATGATTCAAACTCAATCACTATTGAAGGTGATACTTCAATTGCATGGAGTGAAAATGTTAAAAAAAGATTCGCTGCTGCAAATTTTGAAGTATTTGAGATAGATGGACACAATTTTGATCAAATTGATAAAGCTATTGAAAGTGCAAAAGTATGCGATAAACCTGCATTAATTATTGCAACAACTTCAATTGGAAAAGGTGCAGCAACTTTAGAAGGAAGTCACCATACTCATGGAGCTCCATTAGGTGAAGATGAGATTAGAGAGTCAAAAATTAAAGCAGGATTTAATCCTGATGAAAAATTTGTTGTTCCTTATGATATTAAAGGTGCTTTTGATAAACTAATTCAAGGTGTAGAAGCTGAAAATGCATGGGAAGAATCATTAAGTGATGAAACAAAAGCAAAAATAAAAGAGCTTCAAAATCCAAATTTTGACTCTATTGTTTATCCAGAATTTGAAGTTGGAAGTTCTGTTGCAACAAGAGATTCAAATCATAAAATTTTAAATGCAATTGCAAGTGCAATTCCAGGATTCTTAGGTGGAAGTGCAGATTTAGCTCCATCAAATAAGACTGAGTTAAAAGGGATGGGAGATTTTCCTAAAGGGAAAAATATCCACTTTGGGATCAAAGAACATGCAATGGCAGCAATTACAAATGCAATGAATCTTTACGGACTATTTAGAGTATTCTCTGCAACATTTTTTGTATTTTCAGATTACTTAAAACCAAGTGCAAGAATTGCAGCATTAGCAGGAATTCCACAACACTTTGTATGGACACACGACTCTATTGGAGTTGGTGAAGATGGTCCAACGCACCAACCAATTGAGCATTTATCTCAATTTAGAGCATTACCAAACTTCTATACATTTAGACCAGCAGATGCAACAGAAAATATTGCTTCTTGGAAAGTTGCATTAAAAATGAAAGCACCATCTGCCTTTGTATGTTCAAGACAAGGTCTTCAAGTATTAAAAGATGAAAGAGCATTTGGAGAAGTTGCAAATGGAGCATATCTTCTTAAAAAAAGAGAGAATGCAACAGTTACTCTTATGGCTTCAGGTAGTGAAGTTATGCTTTCACTTCAAGTTGCTTGTGTCCTTGATAAAGAGGGAATTAAAGCAAATGTTGTATCAGTTCCTTGTTTTGATTTACTACTTGAACAAAACAAAGAGTATGTAGATACAATAATTGATCCAAATACAAAAGTATTTGCAATTGAAGCAGCTAGAGGATTAGAGTACTATAAATACGCAGATGTTGTATATGGTATGGATACTTTTGGAGCTTCAGGACCTGCTGGAGTACTATTCAAAGAGTTTGGATTTACAGTTGAGTCTTTAGTAGAAAGAGTTAAAAAAGATATATAAGTTAGAGTTTTCTCTAACTTTAATCTTCAAAGAGTTTTGTTGGTTTTCCATCAAAACTTTTTTGATTGTTTTTTTTCATATACTCTATTTGCTCCTCTTTACTTTTTTTCTTATAATATTTTTTCAAATCTTCCCTTTGGTCTATAAAATCATAGAGTGGAACACCTTTCCCACAAGAGTTATTTACTTTTAATATTTTTACTTTAAAAACTTGTCTTGCTCCATTTGTATCTGGAAAGTATGAGATATATTTTTCCCATTTTTTATCTTTCTCTTGAATAGCTTTTGCTTTACAGTATAGTCTTAGAATATTTGGCTCTCCTTCAAAAGCACAAAACATAAGTGTCATTCTTTCATCCTCAAGAAGATGTGCAGCTGTTTCATTTCCACTTCCAAAGTAGTTTAACCATAAAACGGTATTATCATCAATTACCTTAAAGGTCTTATCCAAACCCTTTGGAGAGATATTGATTTTTCCTTTTTTTGGAGCAGTTGCAACAAAAAACATCTTTTGACCTTTTATAAAGTCAATATCTTTTTTATCCAATTTATCGCTAAGTTTTGCCATTATTTTCCCTTTTACTATAATTATAATACAAATTGATAAATTTATGATTACAATATATATCAATATATCTTGATATATTAGATTTATTATGTTATAATTAAAAATTCAAAAGGGGAATAATGGATATTTTTTTAAAATCTGCATCAGCTTTAAATGATGAGACCAGAGTAAAACTTCTTAAATTTATTAATACTCATGGCAAATGTTGTGTTTGTGATTTGGAAAACTCTTTTGATATGATTCAATCACGTCTTTCAAGGCACCTAAAAATATTAAAAGAGGGTGGATTTTTAAGAGTTGATAGGGTTGGAAGATGGGCTTATTACTCTATTAGAACACCCCTTGATGAGTTTAGACAAAGTGCCATAAAAGAGATTATGACCTTGGATATAGATTTACCAAAATTAAATAAAATATGTGAAAAAAAATGATAGAGACACTATTTGTTTATGGAACACTAATGCCAAATAGACCAAATGGACATGTTTTGGAAAATATTGTAGGTAAATTTGTACCAGCTACAGTAAAAGGAAGGCTTGTTGATGCAGGATGGAGTGCAAGTATGGGTTATCCTGGAATAAGACTTGATAAACCAGTTGATACGGTTCATGGCTATCTTTTCTATTCAGCAAATTTAATAAACCATTGGGATTATTTAGATGAGTTTGAAGGTTTAGAGTTTGTAAGAACTCCTGTTACAGTTGAAAGATATGATGAGTTGGAGGTTGAGACCTATATTTATGTGTTAAAACCAGAAGTTGAAGAGATGTTGGAAGAGTAACTCTTTTGAAACTCTTTTTTTGTAAAATATATCAATATATCTTGATGTATTGAAATAAGGAATAAAATGCTTTTAGCAAGTTCGATTTTTATTATTACACTTATATTTGTTATTTGGCAACCAAAAAATTTGCAAATAGGGACAACAGCAGTAATTGGTGCCATTGTAGCTTTGCTTTTTGGAGTTGTTAGTTTAAATGATGTTTTAGCTGTTACAAATATTGTTTGGGATGCAACTTTGGCTTTTATAGGAATTATAATTTTATCTATGGTTTTAGATGAGATTGGATTTTTTGAGTGGTGCGCAATAAAGATGGCAAAACTATCAAAGGGTGATGGTCATTTGATGTTCGTATATTCACTGCTTCTTGGTTCTTTTGTTTCTGCACTCTTTGCAAATGATGGTGCGGCACTGATTTTAACACCAATTTTACTTGCAAAAATGAAGATACTGAAACTAAATGCAAAGACTATTTTGGCCTTTTTGCTTGCAGGAGGTTTTATAAGTGATAGTGCATCTTTACCTTTTGTATTTTCAAATTTAACAAACATTGTTACTGCAAACTTTTTTAATATAGGATTTGCTCAATATCTTTCAAATATGATTATCCCATATATTGTAAGTACAGTGGTATCTATAGCTGTATTATGGCTTTTTTTAAGAAAAGATATTCCAGCAAAAGTTGATATAACGCTACTTAAAAATGCAGATGAAGTACTTAAAAACAAAACACTTTTTAAATTTTCATGGATTTTTCTTACTTTATTAATTGCAGGATATTTTATAGGTGATAGTTATGATCTTCCAATCTCTTTGTTTGCACTAAGTGGTGCATTGATCTTTTTGGCAATTGCAAGTTATATGAAGAGTGCAAAAGCTTGGCTTACAATAAAAAATGCACCTTGGCAAGTGGTTTGGTTTAGTATTGGACTTTATATTGTTGTTTATGGTTTAAAAAATGCAGGTTTAACTGATGAATTGACATATATTTTAAATATTTTAGCTCAAAAAGGTGATGCAGTTGCAATAATTGGAACAGGCTTTATCTCTGCAATTTTAAGTGCAATTATGAACAATATGCCAACAGTTATGGTTATGGATATAGCTTTAAAAGATATTCCAAATGAGGCATTAGCTTATGCAAATATAATTGGATGTAATTTGGGACCAAAAATGACTCCCTTTGGAAGTTTAGCAACACTTCTTTGGTTGTATGTTTTAGGTAAAAAAGGGGTTCATATCGGATTTTGGCAATATAGTAAATTTGGACTTATGGTAACTCCACCAGTTCTATTTGTAGTTTTATTAACATTAATTTAAAAAGGAATTTATTATGAAAAAAGTATTGATTTTATGTACAGGAAACTCTTGTAGAAGCATAATAGCTGAAGCACTTATAAATGCAAAATGTGAAGGCATTTGTGCTGATTCTTCAGGAGTAAAAGCTAGTGGAAGAGTAAATGAAAATGCAAAAAAACTTTTAGAGCAAAAAGGTATTTGGAAAGAGGAATATCATAGTAAAACTTTAGATACAGTTATTAACAACGAGTATGATTTGGTTGTAACAGTATGTGATCATGCAAATGAAACATGTCCAATGTTTCCTAAACCAGTTAAAAAAATACATATTGGTTTTGAAGATCCAGATGGAAAAGGTTTTGAAGCTTTTGAGAAAATCTATGAAGAGATTGAATCAATTTTACTTCCAAAAGTAGTAGATGCGGTTTTATCATAATATGATAAAAACTTTCTGTGAAAAGTAAAAGAGCAGTTAGGAGTTTAAGATGTTTTATTATTGGGAAAAATTTGTAGACTATTTAATCTATACTCTATTTAATATGGATAAGAGTAGTCATTTAACTCAAGCTTTGCACTTCTTTATTTATGATACTGTTAAAATTTTGATTCTTCTTGTATTGATTATTTTTATAGTCTCATATTTAAGAACTTGGTTTAATGTTGAAAAAGTAAGAGCCTATTTACAAGGAAAATCAGAGTTTACAGGAAATATATTAGCTGCAATATTTGGGATAATAACTCCTTTTTGTACTTGCAGTGCAATTCCTCTTTTTCTGGGATTTTTACAAGCAAGAATTCCTTTGGGAGTTACTTTCTCTTTTTTAATCTCAGCTCCACTTAATAATGAGATAGCAATAGCAATGCTTTTTGGACTTTTTGGTTGGAAAATTACAGCTATTTATATAGGTTTTGGACTTCTTGTAGCTATTGTTGGAGGTTTTATTATAGGAAGGATGAATATGGAAAAATATATTCTTCTTGAGGTAAAACCAATGCAAGGGTGTTGTGATAATCCAACTATAAAGTTAGATAGTAAAACAAGAGTAAAAGAGGCTTGGGATTACACTATGGATATTTTTAGAAAAATTTATATCTATGTGTTGTTAGGAGTTGCTGTAGGAGCGTTTATTCATGGATATATTCCAACAGATTTTATTGCTCGTTATACAGGTGGAGATGCTTGGTACACAGTACCTTTAGCTGTTATTTTAGGAATTCCAATGTACTCAAGTGCAGCAGGTGTAATGCCCCTTGTTGAGGTTTTAACTTCTAAAGGTATGCTTCTAGGAAGTGCACTTTCTTTTATGATGGCAGTTACTGCATTGAGTCTTCCAGAAGCAATGATTTTAAAAAGATTACTTCATACAAAACTTATTGCAACATTTTTTATAATAGTTGGATGTGGAATTATTGCCATTGGATATATTTTTAATACGATTTTATAAATAGGAGAGAAAGATGAAAATTGAGATTTTAGGAACAGGCTGTTCAAAATGTGAAGCTTTAACAAATAATGTAAAAGTAGCAGTTGCAAAAAAAGGAATTTTTGCACAAATAGAAAAAGTGGATGATATGGTAAAAATTATGAATTATGGAGTTATGAGTACTCCAGCTCTTGTAATAAATGGAGAGGTTAAATCAACAGGAAAACTTCTTAATGTTGAAGAGATTGAGGAACTTCTAAAATAGCTCTAAGAAATTTCTTAGAGACTATTGGATTCTTTTATCGTTTATATATAAACTATTTGAATCATACTTCAAATCAATAGAAGCTTGGTCTTTATCAAAGTTGATATATTGAGATAGGGCTGCTGGTATTTTAAGTTTATTATTTATCTGCATAATATCATTTTTTGGTAATTTTAAAAAATAGTTTGCAGAGATAGAATTGATTAATTCTCCAAAATTTTCAGTTGTTAGATTAAAAATATTTGGTTTTATTTCTACTTTTAATTTGCTATTTATTTTGTTTAACTCAAAAAAATCATTTATAGTTGTAAGTTTAATATTACTTATATCAAGTTTGTCTAGTTTGTATATCAAACCATCATTTATGATTTTATTAACACTAGTATATATCTTCTCTTCGTCATTTGTTTTTATTGAATCAAGAAGTTCATGAAAAGCAACTTCTTTCATACCTTCAATTGAACCTACTAGATTAAAATTTTTGAGTTTAATATTACTATTTAATATATCCATATTTATATCTGCAATTTGCATATTAGAATGTGGAGTTAAAAAACCATTTTTTGTATCTATTGTAGAATTACTCTTCAAATTTTCAATTTTCAATTGAACTTTTTCATTTCTCTCTTTAAATAAAGTTCTGATATGTTTTATATTTAACTCTTCAGATACTTTAAGCTCTTTTTCTCTGTTTAATTTATAATTTGAAGAGTCAATATCCAAATCAAATGATTGTTTATCAATAAGAATTGATGAAGATATCTTTTCGATATTTATATCATATTTATTAAAATCTTCAATATAAATTACAAAATTTTTAATAGTTTCACTAATAGAGATATTTTTATTAAGTAGTCTTAAATCAATATCTTTTAATCTTGCTTTTTTTATCTCAAAATTGTTAACTGATAAAACTAATTCTAAATCTCTATTTTTTATAAAAGATAATAGGTCTTGTCCTATCTTCTCCTTTAATAAAGCTTGTTCAAGATAAGAAGACAAGTTCTTAAAAGAGATTGAAATAGCATCATCTTTTTCTGTAGGATACTTTGGTAGTGAGATTTCAATTAGCAATTCTGTATTATTTACTAACTTCTCTACCTCTTGTTTTTCAACTAAACCTTTTAATTTTAAAAATAGATATGAAGAGTCTTTGATTTGTAGAATGTACTCTCTTTTAATATTAAAATAGTCATCATTTAAAGTTTTGATTTTAAGCTCCATACCTTTTTCTTCAAAACTTTTTTGTGTTTTTTCTATATAGTCATTAAATTTTACATTATAGATATTTGGTACAATAATTATGCTACCAAGGATTAATACAATAAGTATTATTGATATTTTTATTATTAACTTCATAAATGTCCTTTTAAGATAGAAAATAATTCTATCATAATAAAATTATATATAAATTACTTGCAAGGTAATATCGCAATTTTCTACTATAATAAAAAGGGGAATTTGGATAAAATAACATCTTTATCAAGGATATATTTTGAATCAAGAACGATTAGGGCATATTTATGCAACCTTTGCATTTCTCATATGGGGAGGTTTGTCTCCTATTTATTTTAAAGAAGTTGCTTCAGTAAACTCTTTTGAAATACTGCTTTATAGAGTTGTGTTTTCAGTTTTTACACTTTTACCTCTTTTAATTTATAATAAAGAGATAAAACTTTTTTTAGGAACAATGAAAGATAAGCGAAAACTTAAATATCTGTTTGCTTCAACTTTTTTTGTTTCTCTAAATTGGCTTATATTTATTTGGGCTATTGCAAATAACAAAATACTAGAGACCTCACTTGGATACTATATTAATCCTTTGGTAAATGTATTTTTAGGTTTTGTTTTTTTTAGTGAAAGAATGACAAAAAATCAATATATAGCTATTTTTATTGCTTTTTGTGCAGTATCTTATCAACTAATAACTTTAGGGCATATTCCATATATTTCTCTCTCTTGCAATATCTTTTGGACTTTATGCTCTGCTTAGAAAAAAGATAAACGTTGGTTCGGAGGTTGGACTTTTTGTGGAAGTCTTATTATTGTTCCCTTTTGCAGTTGGATATCTTGGCTACTTGTATCTAAATGGGAATATGGCATTTGTACAAAATAGTTCAGCATATATCTCTTTTATGCTTTTTTTAGCAGGGTTTATTACAGCTGTGCCGCTACTTTTATTTAATAGTGCAGCTATTAGAATAAGGCTTGCAACTTTAGGCTTTTTTCAATATATAGCTCCAACAGCTTCATTTCTTTTGGCAGTTTTTGTTTATAATGAAGATTTTAATAGTGATAAATTTATTACTTTTATTTTAATCTGGATTTCATTATTTATTTTTTCATTTAATTCAATAAAGAAAGCACTGTTTAATAGATAATTAACACTTCTTATATAAAATCCCAAGTTATTTTTTAGTAGGGATACGCATGAAATCAAAAGAAAAAAATAAAGTAGAAAACAAAACTAATGTTTTCTATAAAGCGGTTTGGAGATGGCATTTTTATGCTGGAGTTTTTGTAGTACCATTTATGCTAATATTAGCAGTTACAGGTATTATGATGATGTATATTGGATTTTTTGATGGAAGAGATGGGGAAAATATTATTATTCGTGTTCCTGAAAATAATACAATGATAAGTTTAGAAAAACAATCACAGATTGCAAGATCTTCAATTGTTGGTTCAAATGTTGTGGAGTTAATAAAAGCTCCAAGTGAAAATAGAGTTAATGTTTTTAGATTAAAGTTAGAAAATGGTACTCAAAAAATGATTGCGGTAAACCCATATTCTGGCAAAATTATAAAAGATTGGGAAAGAAGACAAGGTTGGTATGATTTAGCTGATAATATCCATAGTGATTTATTGATAGGAAAAACTGGGGATAGAATTTTAGAGATAAGTGCAGGGTTTGGTATTATTTTAATTATTACTGGTTTATATCTATGGTGGCCAAGAGATAGGAAAATTTCAAAGGTTTTAGCTTTTGATTTTTCTTTGAAAGGTAGAGAATTTTTTAAGAATTTTCACGTTACATTAGGTGTATATGTTTCAATTTTCTTTTTTCTTTTTTTACTTTCTGGGATGTCATGGACAGGTGTATGGGGAGCAAAAATAGTTCAAGCTTGGAGTACTTTTCCTGCTCAAAAATGGGATAAGATTCCATTATCAGATAAGACTCATGCTTCTTTAAATTATGGTCCTAGTGAAGGTATGCCTTGGGCAATAGAACATACTAATTTACCAATGTCAGGCTCAAAAATGGGACTAAAAGGTACTTTAGATAATGAAAAAATTAATATAGATTCAATAGTAAACCTAGCAAATGAGATTGGTTTTAAAGAAAGATATAGAGTATCCTTTCCTAAAGGAGAAACTGGTGTATGGACTATAAACCAAGATACTATGAATAGTGATTCCAAAAATCCATTTGTTGATAAAACAGTTCATATAGATAGATATACAGGAAAAATTTTGGCAAAAGTAACATTTGATGATTATTCCCTTGCCGGTAAAGTTATGGCTGTATCTATTCCTATTCATATGGGGCTTGTAACAATTTGGAATCTTATAATAAATACTTTGATTTGTTTATCTGTAATAGCCTTAAGTATTACTGGACTTGTAATGTGGTGGAAAAGAAGACCAGCAAATGCTGGATTTAAACTAAGTGCTCCTCCTATGCCAAAAAATTTACCCCATTGGAAAAATGCTATGTTTATAATGCTTTTAGTCTCTTTATTTTTTCCACTTGTTGGAATTACTTTAATAGTTGTATTGGCTTTAGATATTTTAGTTTTTTCAAAAATAAAAGTACTTAAAAATATATTTTCATAAATAAAAAAATAAAAGTAAAGAGTTGCACTCTTGACTTTTATATAATTATTATCTATAATCTCAAAAGTAAAGAGTTTAACTCTCTACTTTAGGAGTTAAGATGAAAATTATTGATGGAAAAGATTACTATAAGATGAGTGAGCTTGTACAACTGGTTGACCTTAGCAATTATACAATCTCTTTTTATGATAAAAAAGGTTTGCTTCCAAATACAGTTAATACTTCAAAAAATATGAAGTACTATCCTCATATCACAATTACAGTTTTAAATCTAATAAAATATTTCAAAGAGAATCTAAATTTTTCAATAGATTATATAAAAGAGCTTTTTGATTACTATAGAATTAACTTTGACGATAGAGCAGAGCTTATTTTGCAATCAATCCAAATGCTCTCAAATGAGATAAAAAATCCAATTTTAAAAAAAGATTTAGACCAGGAGCTTTTAAAAGAGGCTATTAGTTTAGATTTGTTAGATGACAAAAAGATATATTTCAAAACAGAAACAGAGGTATTAAAAACCTATAGTGAGCTTAGAAAATATGATATCTCCACAAAACTTATAAGTGAATATGTAAGAACAAGCAAAAAACTTGCTCTTTTAGAAAGAGAACTAAGCACAAAAGTTTTGGAAGAGACGGGATTTTTACCTGAGATTTTAGTTTTAGATATTCTAAACTCTTTTAAGCCATATATTTTCAATAGACACACAATTATTGAGTTCAAAAAAGAGAAAAAGGGGATTTAATGTTAAAAACAAATCAGAATATTTATATTATAAAATTTGCTTTTTTAATTGTTGTTTTTTGTAATGTAGTTGTTGATGTTGCCCACAAAGTTTTACTTCAAAATATTGCATTTAAAATATTTGATGGTAGTGAACAAGTTGTTTGGATATCAATTATAAATGCCATGATAATTATCCCTTTTTTACTTCTTTTTTCTATAAGTGGATTTTTGTCTGATAGATATAATAAAAAAGATATTTTGATATATGGAGCTATCTCTTCTTTTACCTTATCAGTTTTGATGGTTTTATCTTATCTTAGTGGAAATTTTTATTTAGCAATGTTAAACCTAACACTTTTAGCTGTACAAAGTGCAATCTATTCTCCTGCTAAATTTGGAATTATTATGGATATTTGGGGGAAAGGTAATCTTGCAAAAGGGAACTCCTCTTTGCAGGCAGTTTCAATAATTGCTATTTTGTTTTCAATTGCAAGTGGCTCATATGTTTTTGAATCTTTTTATAATTCAAATGCTTTACAAACATTGCAGACAAAAGAGGAACTTCTTCTTGCAATATTGCCTCTTACATACTATATTGTTCCTGTTGCCTTTTTAGAGATGCTACTCTCTTTATTAGTTTTAAGAAGGCTTAATACAAACTATAGTTTTGATGAAAGTTTAGTTTTAGATAAAAACAAACTTCTAAGAGGAGAGCTTTTAAAGAAAAATATTAAAATGCTTTTCTCAAATAATCTTGTCTCTTTATCTGTGGTTGGTTTATCAGTCTTCTGGGGAATTTCTCAAGGTTTAATGGCTGTATTTCCCTCATATGCAAAAGAGTATTTGAATATAACAGATGTATTTGTTATAAATGGAGTTCTTGCAGCTTCTGGCATTGGTATAGCTTTAGGTTCAATAATATACTCTAAACTTTCAAGACACTATATAGAAATAGGAACAATACCCCTTGCTGCTTTGGGAATGGCATTAATGATATATTGTTCAACAATTGTAGAGAGTTCTTTAATGCTCTCTTTGACATTTTTATTTTTTGGAGTTTTTGGAGGGATGTTTGTGGTTCCTTTAAATGCTCTAATACAATTTAATGCAAAAAAGAAAACTTTAGGAACTATCTTAGCTGGTAATAATTGGTTTCACTCTTTGGCTATGTTTATTATGCTTTGCCTTACAACTGTAGTTTCATATAATAATCTAAATCCACTAAGTACAATTTATTTGATTCTTTTTATAACTATTGTTGGGATGGCTTATACTGTTTATAGTCTTCCCCAATCTATGATTTTACTTTTTGTAAAGATAATTGTTGGATTAAAGTACAAATTAGATGTTCAAGGTTTGAAAAATATCCCTTCAAATGGGGGAGCTTTACTTCTTGGAAATCATGTCTCTTGGATAGATTGGGCAGTTGTATTTATGAGCTCTCCAAGACAAATTAGATTTGTGATGCATAAACCAATTTATGAGAAGTGGTATTTAACTTGGATATTAAAACTTTTTAATGTAATTCCCATCTCAAATAGTTCAAGTAAACAGACAATAAAAACCATTGCAAAGTGTTTAGATGATGGAGATATTGTAGTTCTTTTTCCTGAAGGAAGTATTACAAGAACTGGACATCTAGGTGAGTTTAAAAGGGGCTTTGAACTTATTTTAAAACAGACAAAAGATGATATTCCTGTAATCGCTTTTTATATTAGAGGTTTGTGGGAATCTATGTTTAGTAGAGCAAATAGAAAATATAAAAGTTTAAGAAGAATAAAAAGTGTTACAGTCTCTTTTTCAAACCCAATAAAAAAAGGAGAAGCAACTGCATCAAAGGTTAAGCAAGTAGTTAAAGAACTTTCATCTAAATCATGGAGAGAACATACAAACTCACTTGGAACTATCCAAGAGGTGGTTTTTGATAGATTAAAAGAGATGAAAACCTATAAAATTTTTGCAGATACAACAGGGCTTGAGGTTAGTGCATATAAATTTTTAACAGCAATTACTCTTTTTAAAAATATACTAAAAACAAAACTTCAAGGAGAACATATAGGTTTACTGCTTCCTTCAAGTGTAGGTGGGGCTTTTATGAACTGTTCAGTTTTAATGTTAGGAAAAGTTACTATAAATCTTAATTTTACCTCTTCTATGCAAACTTTGGCAGAGTGTGTAAAAAAAGCAGAGATAAAAAGCCTGATTACCTCTAAAAAATTTGTTGAAAAACTTATTGAAAAGGGTATAAAAATTGATGAAGTCTTATCTTTGTGTGAAGTTATTTATGTTGAAGATATGAAAAAAGAGATAACAAAAACTAAAGGGATAATAACTCTTATCTCAATAGTTCTTCTTCCAAGTTTTATTTTAAAAGCAATACATTTAAAAAAAGTGAATAAAGACTCAACAGCAGTTATAATGTTTAGTAGTGGAAGTGAAGGAGTTCCAAAAGGAGTTGAGTTAACCCACAGCAATATAATAGGAAACTCAAAACAAATTGCTTCAGTTATTAATGCAAACGAGGATGATATTATTGTTGGTTCACTACCTTTGTTTCACGCTTTTGGAACTGTTGTAACAATGTTTTTACCACTTATTGAAGGAATCACATGTGTAGCTCATCCTGATCCAACAGATGGTTATGCAATTGGTAAACTTGTGGAAAAATATAAAGCAACTATTATCCTTGGAACTTCTACTTTTTTTAGACTTTATGCAAAAAATCCAAAGGTGAAAAAAGAGATGTTTTCTTCTCTAAGACTTGTTGTTGCTGGGGCTGAAAAACTTTCACAAAAAGTAAGAGAGGATTTTGAAAAAAGGTTTAATAAAAATATTTTAGAGGGTTTTGGAACAACAGAAACAACTCCTGTTGCTTGTTGCAATCTTCCAGATATTAAAACTTCAACGGGAGAGTTTCAGCTAGGAAGTAAGCTTGGAACAGTTGGTATGCCAATTCCTGGAACAAAGATTAAAATAGTAGATCCAAGCACTTTTAATGAACTTAAAGTTGGAGAAGAGGGGATGATATTAATCTCTGGAGTTCAAGTTATGAAAGGCTACTTAAAAGATGAAAAAAGGACAAAAGAGGCAATAATTGAAAAAAATGGTGAGAAGTATTATATAACAGGAGATAAAGGAAGATTAGACAGTGATGGTTTTTTAACTATTGTTGATAGATACTCAAGATTTGCAAAACTTGGTGGAGAGATGGTAAGTTTAGGATTAGTTGAAGAGAAGATTAAAGCTTTAATTACTAATGATGAAATTGATGTTGTTGTTACTGCTATAAATGATGAAAAAAAAGGTGAAAAAATTGTTGCACTGCTTTCTCATATAAGTAGTGATGAGCTTGAAATACTAAAAAATGAAGTAAAAGAGAGTTTTGATAATAATTTAATGCTGCCTTCAGAGTATAAAATAGTAGAAGAAGTACCAAAACTAGGAAGTGGTAAAACAGATTTTGGTATGGCAAAAAAAGTTGCAATGCAGCTTATGTAGATGAGGTTTAACCTTCATCTACACACAAGTCATTTATAATCTCCTCTTGTTTTGCACAGAAGTTTCCATTTTTTTCAATCAAAAAGAGGTCGTGAGCTTTATTTTTTATTGAGCTTAGTTTTGCAGTCTCAATCTCAACTTCATAATCATCAAAAATCTTAGCAATGAAAGCCAAAAGTCCCTTTTGGTCTTTTGCAACAACCTGCATAGAGGCTAGATAAGTAGTGTGGTTACAATCTATTGTAATACCTTCTCTATTTATTATAGGAGTTAGAAGTTTGGTTTTTTTCTCCATATCAAAAGAGCTCTCTATAATTTGTGAAATATGAGGCAAATCTTCATCATCAACCTTTTCAGAGAAGTTGATTTCAAAGAATTTTTTTTCATCATAGAGTTTAAAGATGTTCATTGTTGAGATATTTAAAAACTCCATTTTCCCTAATAAATATCCCAAGTTTAAAGGTACTTTTCTAATGATTCTAATTATTAGGTTATTATCATTTATTATCTCATAATCAAAAGTAGTTACATCTTGTGCTTTTACTGCAATATTTACAATCTCATTTGCTTTTAGTTTCAAGAACATATGATTTGAAGCAATATAGAAGATTTTTTTCTTCATTATATTTGATAACTCTTTATACTCAGGAAGTGTTTTAATTCTCTCTTGTTTTGCATTTCTTCTTGCATTTTCATTTAATAAAGAGACATTATCAAAAGCTGGTAGTGATTGCAAATATAGTTGTTTTAAAAGTGAAGCATTTGAGCTGTTATATACAGTCTCTCCAACAGCAGAAATATCAGCATAGGTTACTACAAATAGCATAGTTAAAGCTAATTTTGATTTTAAAAGTGCTGTAAAAGAGAGGATAACTTTTTCAGAATAGATATCTTCACTTGTTGCAACTTTACTCATCATATTATGGTATCTAACAAGTAAAGCTCCCAATTGAATCTGCTCAGGTTCAAAATCAAATGCGGTTGTCATACTTTTAAATAATTTTTCACCAGAAATATGGTGATCAATTACTCTACCTTTTCCAACATCATGGAAAAGTGTTACAAGTCTCACTAATGCTTTTTCTTTTTCATCTAAACTATCATATAACTCTTGTACATAAGGATCGCTAATCTCCTCAAGTTTTTTTAAAGCTTTAATTGAATGGATATCAACAGGGTGTTGATGATATCCATCAAATTGAGGTTGATTTACTATTTTTTTAGTAATTGGAAGAACAGCTTGGAACAATCTTCCATTATATAAAAGTTTAATAAGTGGATATAAATTTGGCTTATAAAGCAGAGTTTTTATAACTTTTTTAAGCTCTTTTGTCTGTTTGTTAGGAAGTATTGTTTTACTTGCATAATAGACATAAGATCTATCAAAATATTTTACACTATCAGGTAGTTCAATAAGCTCTTTTAGGAAATCAATTAGTGTTTTAGGTTTTGCATTAAATGAGGTATATAGTTTATTATCAATAATATATAAATCTTTTTTATATCTGTACTCTTTTAAATTAAGAAGGGAAGTTTTATCAAAAATAACTCTTCTAGTAAATTTTTTTACCATAACTGAAGAGAAAAAGTGAACCCTATGCAAAGACTCTAAGATTTTTGTCATGCATAATCTCTCTTTAGTCATTCTTGGAGTGCCTTCAAATCCCAGCTTAGAGCTTAGTTCAGGCAATAAATCAAAGTTTACTACATCAAGTTTCTTTTTTGCAACACTGTGTAATACACTTCTTACTTGAAAAATAAACTCTAAAGAGGCTCTATATTTTTTATACTCTTCTTCATCAAACTCTTTATCTATTAATTGTCTAGTTGAAGTTACACCAAAAATCACTGTAGCCATCCAAAAAACCATATTGGCTTCTCTCATTCCTCCATAACCATCTTTGATATTTGGTTCCATTTTTAGGGGATATTTTAGAAGTCTTTGTTTATGCTCTTCAAGTTTTTCTAATACAAACTCTTTTCTTCCAGTTTTTCTTATTTTTCTTAATACATTTTCATATGAGTACCAAAGATGTTTTGAGCCATATATCATTCTTGATTCTATAATTGAGGTTTTAATAGTAATATCCTCTTTTACAGCCTCTTCTATCTCTTTTATCTCATGAACTCTTGAGCCTAGTTTTAATCCACAATCCCAAGCTAAAGTTACAAGCTCTTCCATTATTGGTCTTAAGTTATAACCTTTTATATCTTGATATAAAATCATTAAATCTACATCAGAGTGAACGCAAAGTTGTTCTCTTCCATAACTTCCTAAAGCTATTAGAGTTACAGGCAGAGAGCTACTCATTGGTTGATAGTCTCCAAAATATTTTCTTAGCATATATTTATAAAGTTGTATTAAAAATTTATCAGTATGTTTTGTATGTCTTACAAAAAAATCTTTTCCCAAAGATTCTATTGCAGTATCAATTGAGGCTACATAATTCTTGTAGTAGGTTCTAAAAACCTTTGATATCTCAAAATCTTTTGCATTTTGAGAGATTAACTCCTCAATTTGAATATTCAGTTCAGTCATTCAAGTATTCCTTATGAATATCCAGTTTTTTTCGAAGAGTAATTCTATTTAGTCCTAAATGTTTTGCCATTTGAACTTGTGATTTGTATTTTTTTGTAGCTGCTTTTAACATAGGTACTTCAAGCAGATATAAAAAGTCTTTATATGAGTTGTCACCCTTCATGTTAGAGTACATATAGTTTTCCATAAACATAAGAATTTCATCTTCACCAATTGTCTCAAAAAGGTATGAAAAATATATTGATTTTCTAAGGCTGTGTGCATTGTTTGAAATATTTATCATAAGTTTTGAAGGTATAATTTGGTCTAAATCCAAAGTTACACTAGCCTCTTTAGAAAACTTTTGTGTTAGAGCTTTTACATCCTCTTCTCTGTCCCTTAATGGTGGAAGCTCAATTGTAATTGAAAAAAGTTCAGCTAATCTATTGTTTAGCTCCTCTTTTAGTGTTGTTGCAATAACTCTAATGCCATTACTATTAATCCAATTTATAAAAAGATCAACATTTGTAATATTCTCGATTTTATCAATAATTACTGAACAATTTTGTAGATTTATTATATTGTCACTAATATCTTGTTGTAGATTTTTTGCTTTAAATATTGGAGCTTTGGGGACAATATATTGTGATAAAGATTTTTTACCAACTCCTGGCTCCCCTGAAATCAGTGCATTAACTTCAACACTTTGTAATAGATGTGCAGAGTTTAAAATCTCCTTCGAGTTTTTAGATATTGCTATGTAGTTTTCCATTTCTTACCTTCTTCGTTAATTATATTAAAAATTTATTTTTTTCTAGTTAAATATATAAAAATAGACAGTGCAATTAAGATAAAAGAGATACCTGTTATTAAATATAGTGCGTTTATCATCTTATCATAATCATTTATTGCTATTTTAAATACTACCATAAGCCCTTCAATAGAGAGAGCTATAATAATTGAGATTAAAAATTTTGTAATCATTTTTGTCTCAACTTTAGAGTTTTTTGAGTAACTTTTAAAATATACTTCTTGCTCTAAAATAGTTTTTCCTAAATCAAAAATTGCAACGCCTAGGGTTAAAGCAATAATAGGTTTAAAAATTGTATCTAAATCAAATATTCCTTTAACAGCAAAAGAGTGAATAAAATCATAAATAGAGTAAAAAACAATAAATAGTGCTAAAAGAAACATTGAATAACCAGCAATGGTATAAAATGTTTTAGTCATTGTGTGAAAAGGTTTGTTTAATTCGATTAAATTCATCCTCTCCAAAAGAGACTCTATTTTAAAATCAAAAAATATTATATAGTTTCCTTCACTTACAGAAACAGTTACACAACTACTTTTTGTTGCAGAACTTACATAAGGTGTGCTAAAAGCAGTTAATGAGTTCTCTTTAAAATGTAGTTTAGAAAGAAGATAATCCCTTGATATATTTTGGGCATTTGTATCTGTACTATTTCTATAAAAGTTGGGAGAGATTTGAATTTTAGTATCTTTGTTTATTATATATACTAATTCCAACGATGGGAAAATTGAGAATATCTCTTTAAACTTATTCTCTCTTAATCTCTTAAGCTCCCCAAGTTTTAGTAAACTCTCTTGTAAAAAATCTTCGATTTTATCTTGATTTTGGAAATATACTTCCAAATACTCTTTCATAAATCACCCCTTATTAAGTCAATTATTATAACATACTGTATATAAAATATATGTATATAATTTAAACAATTATCTAAAAAATAAAAAAGGATATACTAAATTCGAATTTATATTGATTAATATACAAAAATGTAACATTTATGTATTTCCCATAAAATGGGAATTTATATCCACTTGGTAGATATAATTAATAGTTTATTGTATAATTATTATACATATAAAGTTGAAAAAAAATTTATTTATCTGATAGAATTTCATCATACTTTATTTCAGAAAGGAAAAAAATGGAAAATTTTGCTGATGTAAAATATGTTCTAGATGGGTTTCTATTTATAATAATGGGTGCCCTTGTAATGTGGATGGCTGCAGGTTTTGCAATGCTAGAGGCTGGTCTTACAAGATCGAAAAATAATGCGACTGTACTAACAAAAAATATTGCATTATTTGCAATCTCTTGTATTATGTACTACTTTATAGGTTATAACCTAATGTATGGTGAAGGTTCATCTTTTATGGGAAGTTTCTCAACAATTAGCATGGAAACTGCTGCTGATGCATCTTATCCAGCTGCAGCTGATTTCTTTTTCCAAGTTGTATTTGTTGCAACTTCTGCATCTGTTATTTCAGGTTCAATTGCAGAGAGAATGAAATTATGGCCATTCTTAATCTTTATTGTAATCCTAAGTGGTATTATCTATCCAATTCAAGGACATTGGTCTTGGGGAGGAAGTGAACTTGGTGGTTTAATGGCTGGTTTCTCTGATTTTGCTGGTTCTACAATTGTTCACTCTGTTGGTGGATGGGCTGCATTAGCTGGTGTTCTTATCCTTGGAGCTAGAAAAGGTAAATATACAAAAGATGGTAAAGTTAAACCAATCCCTGGTTCAAACTTAACACTTGCTACACTTGGTACATTTATTCTATGGTTAGGTTGGTTTGGATTCAATGGTGGTTCTCAATTAGCATTAGGTTCAAAAGCAGATATCGATGGAATTGCATTAGTTGTTGCTGATACAAACATGGCTGCTTGCGCAGGTGCTGTAATGGCTGCACTTTTAACTCAACTTCTATACAAAAAAGTTGATTTAACTATGGTATTAAATGGTGCTTTAGCAGGACTTGTTTCTTGTACTGCGGGACCAGATTTAGGTATGTTAGTTGCATTTATTGAAGGTTTAGTTGGTGGTGTAATTGTTGTATTTGCTGTTCCTTTCTTTGATAAATTAAGAATTGATGATCCAGTTGGTGCTCTATCTGTTCACTTAGTTGCAGGTATCTGGGGTACATTAGCAGTTGGTATCTTCAATCCAGAAATTACAATATTAGCTCAAATTAAAGGTATAGTTATAGTTGGTATCTTTGTATTTGTTTCATCAATCATTCTTTGGAAAATACTTGATGTAATTATGGGATTAAGAGTAGATGAAGAAACTGAGATTAACGGACTTGATATCCATGAAACTGGATTAGAGTGTTATCCAGAGTTCAAAAAAGCTTAATAGATAGGTAGGATTATTATTATGAAAAAAATAGAAGCAATTATCAAACCTTTTAAACTTGAGGATGTAAAAGAAGCATTAGTTGAAAATGGAATCGCTGGTATGACTGTATCTGATGTAAAAGGATATGGAAGACAACAAGGTCACTCTGAGTTATACAGAGGGGCTGAGTATGTAGTAGATTTCTTAGCAAAAATTAAAATTGAAGTTATCGTTAATGATGAAGATGTAGATTCAACAATCAATGTAATTGTTGAAGCTGCAAAAACTGGTAAAATCGGTGATGGTAAAATTTTCGTTACGACTGTAGATGAAGTTGTTAGAATCAGAACTGAACAAAGAGGTTCAGAAGCTGTATAAGTTTTTTAGAAGAGTAAGAATTTTTCTTCACTCTTCTATTAAATATATATATGTATATTAAATATACATAATACTACTTTTTAAATCTTTTTAAAAACTATATAATGCTTGCTATTTACAAAAAGCAAGGATTAGAATATGGACTTACAATCAATAAATTATGTTATTGATACTTTTTTTGCAATATTTACAATGACACTTATAATCTTCATGGTACCTGGTTTTGCCATGCTTGAAGCAGGACTTGTTAGAACAAAAAATGTTTCGGCTGTGTTAATGGTAAATACTATGATATATGCGATTGCTTCTATGGCGTTTTTACTTTTTGGTTACTCTCTTGCCTTTGGAGATTTTGGAAGTGATTCAATGAGTAAATGGGCAGCATTTTTATTTCAAATGGCATTTGTTGGTAAAGCTATAAATATAATGTCAGGAGGGGTAAGTGAAAGAGCAAAAGTAATACCTCTTGCAATATTTACAGTTATTATGGGAGCAGTAATTTACCCAATTATAGTAAACTGGTCTTGGGGAAGTAATATGCTTGAAGGTACATTTTTAGAACTTTCAATGTATGATTTAGCTGGTTCAACAGTTATTCACAGTACAGGCGGATGGGCACTCCTTGCAGCTATAATAATAATTGGAGCTAGACGTGGAAGATATAGTGAAGAGGGAGTAATTAGAGTTATTCCAGCTTCAAATATTCCTTTAGTAACTCTTGGAGCATTTTTACTTTGGATTGGATGGTTTGGATTTAATGGTGGAAGTGTTGGTTCAATCTCATCAAAAGAGAGTGCAGATGCCGTAGCTTTAACAATTATGAATACAAATACAGCAGGACTTGCTGGTTCAATTATTGTTGGTATAATTATGTATTTTCAATATAAAAAACTTGATATTACTATGATTTTAAATGGTGCTTTAGGTGGTCTTGTTGCCATAACTGCTGGTCCTAATCTATACAATATCTATACTCCTATTTTAGTTGGGGCAATTGGTGGTGTAATTGTCGTAATTGGCGTTAGTTTTTTTGATAAATTAAAACTTGATGATCCTGTTGGAGCACTTTCAGTTCACTTATTAAATGGAATTTGGGGAACATTAGCTGTTGGAATTTTTGCAAATAATGGAGATGATATTACATTTTTAGGACAATTAAAAGGTGTAGTTGTTGTTGGTCTATTTGCTTTTGTTGTATCTTTTATTGTTCTTTTTGTAATTAATAAAATTGTTCCATTAAGAGCGGATAGAGATGAAGAGATGCAAGGATTAGATGTAGATGAGTGTGGATTAGAAGCATATCCAGAGTTCAAAAGAGCATTTTAAGATAAATTAATTCATATTAATAATTTATGAAATGATAGTTTAAAATTATTTAGTTAAAATATTATAATTAAAAAAAGGATTGTTATGAAAAAGATTGAAGCAGTAATTAAACCATTCAAATTAGATGATGTAAAAGAGGCTTTAACTCAAGCAGGAATTACAGGTATGACTGTTAGTGATGTAAAAGGTTATGGAAGACAACAAGGACACTCTGAACTATATAGAGGTGCTGAGTATGTTGTTGACTTTTTACCAAAAATTAAAGTTGAATTAGTAGTTGCTGATTCAGATGTTGACTCAACAATTGATATTATAATCAATGCTGCAAAAACTGGAAAAATTGGAGATGGTAAAATATTTGTATCTCCTATTGAAAAAACAGTAAGAATAAGAACAGGGGAAGAAGACGAGGACGCAATCTAGTATGCAAGAGTTTTTAATAGACTCAGCTTTGGATATGCACCTTCATTTACGTGATGGTGATATGCTAAAGTTAGTAGGTCCTTTGACTTCAAAAACATTTTCAGCAGCTCTTGTTATGCCAAATTTAGTTCCTCCTGTTACAACAAAAGAGGCACTTTTAGCTTATAAAGAGAGAATTTTAGAAGCTTGCAAAGAAGATGAGTTTGATCCCAAAATGACACTATTTTTTAAAAATGATTATTCATATGAGTTTTTAAAAGATGTAAAAGATGAAATAATTGCAATAAAACTCTATCCAGCTGGAATCACAACAAACTCTGAAACAGGTGTTGCTTCTATGGATGTTGAAGTATTAAGACCAACTTTGGAGTCGATGAGTAAACTAGGAATCCCTCTTTGTATCCATGGAGAAACAAATGGTTTTGTTATGGACAGAGAAAAAGAGTTTATGCCAATTTATGAATCAATTGCTTCTTCTTTCCCAGATTTAAAAGTTATTATGGAACATATAACTACAAAAGATGCAGTTGAGATGTTAGATAAATATGATAATCTTTATGCAACAGTTACCCTTCATCACCTATTAATTACTTTAGATGATGTGGCAGGGGGAATGTTAAATCCACATCTATTTTGTAAACCAATTGCAAAAAGACCAGAAGATAGAAGTGCCTTATTAAAGGCTGCTTTAAGTGGTCATTCAAAACTTATGTTTGGAAGTGATTCTGCACCACACCCTAAACATAAAAAAGAGTGTTGTGGTTGTGCTGCTGGTGTATTTACTTCACCAATTGCTTTACAGGTTCTAGTTGAGTTATTTGAAAAAAATAAAAAATTAGAAAATCTAAATAGTTTTGTAAGTTTAAATGCACAAAAAATTTATAATTACAAACCTAAAGAGAAAAAAATAAAACTTATAAAAAAAGAGTTTATAGTTCCAGCAGAGTATAGTTATGAAAATGAAAAAGTAGTACCTATGTTTGCAGGTGAAAGTTTAGCTTGGAGTATAGAAGGGTAATATTAAATTACCTTCCTTCTCTCTCTTTCTCTTTAAGAAGTCTTTTAATATTTGCAGTAGACTCTTCTGCTCTTTTAATTCTATCTTCTCTCATATTTCTTAGTATTTCTAAAGTTTCTTGTTTTTCGTGGTCAATATTTGTACTCATTTGAATAGCTTTTCTATTACTTGAAATACCAGATACTCCCAAAAATTTTTCACTATTATTTATATAGATTTTTGAAGATGAAGAGGTGGCATTTTTATTAAAAACAATAATATCATTAAGTTTTAGTTTTAAAAGCTCTGAAACAGTAAGTTCTGTTTCTGCCATAATAGCTTCAACAGTCATTTTTGCTCCTGAAATAAGAGTTGTAATATCTTTTTTTCTACTAGCTTTTTTGTTTTTACCTTCACTAAACATTTTTTCAACAATTTTATTTAAAAGTGGTTCAATATAAGCAATCGGATAACAAATTGAGATAAAACCTGACTCCTCATCAATAGTTATCTCAAGTACAACTAAAAGAACAATTTCGTGGTCAGAAATAACTTGAATTGCATTTGCATTTGTATCCCTTGACTCAATTTTAAAATTAAGTGTTGTTACCTCTTCCCAAGCTTTGTACATATGTTTTACAAAGAGTCTATAGAAGTGATCAAAAATATTAACTTCAATTTCAGTCAATTCCCTATCTAAGTTATCACTTGCCGCAACTGCTCCTGAACCTAACAATTCAGCAATAATTTTGTGTGAAATTCCAGGGTTACACTCAACAACTATTCTTCCATCAAGAGGTTTAATTGAAAGGGTACTAAGTGAGGTTAATTGTGGAATTGATAAAATAAATTCTCCATATGTCATCTGCTCAATTGAGTAAAGTTTAATATCAACAACTTTTCTAAGCATAGCAGAGAGGTCTGTAATTAAGTCTCTTAACATTTTATCATGTAGAGTTGAGAAAGCTTTAAACTGATCAGAAGAGATTCTGTTTGGTTTTTTAAAATCATATATTGAATAGTTTTTCTCTTTAGAGATTATCTGCTCATCAGCATTTGGATCAATCTCTTCACCAGCTTCAGCAATATCTAAAAGTGCGTCAATTTCATCTTGACTTAAGAATTCTGCCATTTTATCCTCTTATCTCAACTTCAACATTTAAAGCCCCAAGTTCTTTAATCATCTTTATTGTATCAATAATTTCAGTCATTGGTAACTTCATAACCTTCATAGCTCTAACTAAATCTGAAACGGTAGGCGTATTTTTGCTATTTAATAAAGTATTATCAATATCAACAGCGATTGGTTTATTATTAAGTTTTACATTATCTCCAATATCCTGCCCAGGATTTGCTTTTGGATCTTCCCAACTATTTTCATCTGGGAATTTTTTTATTCTAATTGTGAATTTATTTGTTGCAACTGTAACAGGGTCAATTCTTATATCAGCTCCAGCAATGATAGATTCCCTTTGCATATCAATAATAATTTTCTTTTTAAAATCAGAGGTTAATTCTATTGCTTGAATATCAGAGATAAATTTTACAATAGAGGTATTTTGAGGTTTTTTTACTTCAACAGTTCTTGTATCTGTTGCAGTTGCCAGTTTTTTACCAAAATGATTATTAATTTTATTTTCTACTTCATAAGCCTGTTTTGCATCGTTTTTAAACAAACTTAGAGTTACACTATTTTCATTTATTAAAGAGTAGTCAACTTCATTTTCTATTGTTCCCCCATCATAAATAAAACCTGTTGTGCTATTTTTTGCATCTGAAATAATTGAACCTTGCGCCAAAGCATATACTTGTCCATCAACTGCTTTTAGTTGAGTTAATAACAACTCCCCATGGTCAATAGATTTAGCATCTCCTATTGCAGATATTTTTACTTTTATTTTATCCCCTTGTCTAGAAAAAGGAGGTAGATCCGCTGTTACCATAACAGCTGCAATATTTTTAGATTTTATAGAAGATGTAGGAATTTTTATATATGAGTTTCTAAGTAAATTTTGTAAACTCTGCATTGTAAATTGTGATTTATCACCCGTTCCAGCAAGACCAACAACAAGTCCATATCCGATTAATTGGTTGTCTCTAATACCAACAACATTTGATATATCTTTAATTGTTACCGCAAAAAGTGAATTAATAACTAAAAAAAGTATTACTATGTATTTCAATTTTGCACCTCACTTATAATTGGAAAAATTTTATCTAAAATTTTATAAAATGTAGGTATAATCAACCAAAAAAACAGAGACAGGATATCTTTTGGTTGTTTACATTTACGGAAGTGAGAGTTTTAAAAAAGATATACATGACCTACTAGAGCATACTAATATCAAGTTTAGATTAGGTGAAGAGGGTCAAGTTATAGACTTAAATAGTATCAATGATTTAAAAGCTGCAATTGAAGATAATCCTAATAATATATACATAATTGATGACTCAAAAATAATAAAAAATAACACATTAAATAAGAAACTAAAATTTTTACAACCAAAAGATGGAATAGAGCAAGAGTATCTTTTGGATAATGGAATAGGGGATGTATCTGTTGATTCTATGGATGACCTATCAACTTATATTAAAAATAAATTGGACTCTATTGTTGAAGCAAATGAGAGTGAAGATATCCATGATTCTATTGTTGAGATAGTTGAAGGTGCTTATGAAGATGAGAATACAGATTATACTTTAGATGAAGAGTTAAGTCAACTTTTAACCCACAGAAATGATGTTGAAGAGAAAGTTGAAGTTGAACAAATTGATGATATCTCTAAACTTTTGGAAGAGGATAATAAAGAGTCTGAAGAGATAGCAGAAACTAAAGAAGAAGTAGTTTCTGAAGTTGAAGAAGAGAGTCATAGCGAACACAATTTTGAATTAGAGTTACAACAACTATTATCTGGAGAAGGTGTTGATGTAATGGCTGTTGAAAAAGAGGAAGAGGAATTTGACTCACAAGAGGATCAAAGTTTTTATGAGGACTTAATAAATAGTTTGAGTTTTGAAGAAGATTTTGGTAATATAGATAATGATGAAACTGAATCAAATAGTGAAGATGAAGAGAGTAATGAGACTTTTAATATGGATCTAGATGATGTAATTGAAGAGAATCAAAATATTCCAGAAATAATGGGTAGTAACCAAGGAGATAATATGGCAGAAGAGTTTTCAGAGTTTGATACTTTAAGTGAAGCTGATTTATTGGAGGCATTAAATGCGGAAGGTTCTGATGTTGTAGTAAGCCCAAAAGTAGAGAAAAATGTAACTGAAACTAGTAGTGATAGTAGTATTAGTTTAGGAAGTTCAAGTTCTGAAGATATTGCAAAACTTATATCTCAACTTTTGAATAATAAGACATTGGAGATTACAATAAAAGTAAAAGATTAATATGGATTTAATGGGTATTGCACAAAACACAGTTAAAATAATCCTTATTTTAGGATTGCCATCACTATTAGTAAGTATGGTAATTGGTCTTTTAATTTCAATATTTCAAGCTGTAACTCAAGTTTCTGACGCATCTTTATCTTTTGTTCCAAAAGTTATTTTTGTATCTATCTTTATTTTAATCTCTTTGCCTTGGATTGGAGATAATATTGAGACTTATACAAAAGATTTATGGGGAATAATTTTAACTTTCGGGCAGTAAAATGATAGATAAAATATATAACTTAAAAAAAATGCAAACTGACCAAAAACTTATGGAAAAAGGGCAGTTAATGTCTCAAATAAATAAGATTGAAAATGAGATAATGTTCACTTTAAATAAAATAAGTACTACAAGTGTGCAAAAGTTTGGAGCAATTGCAGATTTTTCTATCCTTCAAATACATAAAAATACAATGAAATTACATATTAAAAAGCTTGAAAAAGATAAAATGGAATTAAATAAAGAGTTAACCTTTTTAATTCAACAAATTATTGAGTTACAAAAAGAGTGTGAGCAATTTAAATATATTTTAGAAGAAGAGCAACAAGAGAAGTTAAGAAAAATATTAGTTGCAGAAGAAGAGGCAGCTAGTGAATATGTACAGAGTAAATATATATCAGAGTAAAGGAACCATTTTGTTAAGATTAGCTATTTTAATTCTTTTTTTTAATCTAATAAGTTTAAGTGCACAAGAGGTAAATAGTGCAACTTTGGTTAAACAAAGAATAGAGATAACTGAACTAAAAAAAGATTTGAATAATTTTTATAATAAAAAAGAGGCAGAGTATCAAACTAGAAAAAAAGAGCTTGATAATCTATTAGCAAAAATAGAAAAAGAGAAAAAAGAGATTCAAGATTTAAGAGATGAAAACAAGCAACTCTTAGAGAATATAAAAGGTGAAGTTGATAGTAAAACAGCGAATATTTTTAATAAAATGAAACCTAAAATTGCGGCAGATATTTTCAATCAAATGATTAGAGAGGGAAAAATTGAAGATGTTTTCGATATAATTATAAGACTTAAAGAAGCAAAAGTAACATCTTTGATGAAATATATGAGTCCTGAAAATGCTTCATTGTTAACACAAATGTTGCAGGATTATAAATTAAATAATAAGAGTGAAGGTTAATTATGGCAGATGAAAATGAAGAAGTAACACAAAAATCTAGTGGAAAAGGATTAATAGTTGTTTTAATAGTATTAGTTGTACTACTATTTGCTGCTGTTGGTGTTGGTGGATATTTATTACTATCAAGTGGAGTTCTAAATGGACAACAACAATTACAAAACCAAAACCAAACAACAACAGAAAAGGCAGATGCTAAAGATTCATATAAAGCTAGTATAAATGATTTGGTTTTAAATATTACAAATGCAAAAGGTAGAGAAAAGTTGATGAAGCTCTCTTTTGCTATAAAAAGTACAGAACCTACAATTGAATCTCTTGTTGAAGAGTATAAACCTGAAATAGTTGATGCAGTTATAGCCCAAGTTAGTTCAAGAAGTTCAGAAGAACTTTTGACTGTTGGTGGGAAAGCTTTATTAAAAGAGGAGTTGATGGATGATATTAACTCAATTCTTAATGAAGTAAGTGCTGAGAATGATGATATTCAAAAAAATAGTATTAAACAAATCTTATTTACATCTTTTGTAATAAAATAGAATAATAATGATTATAGCAGTAAAATCAACCACAAGAAAGAGGATAATAACAAAATTTTTATCTGTTGGAGCAGTAGTGTTATTGTGCCTATTTTACTACTATTATATGAGTGATACTTATGCACAAAAACAAAAAATTGAGAATGAAAAAAAACTTCAACAGATAAAAGAAGAAGAGAGAGGTAAAAACTCTAATAAGTTAGAAAAATTAATTTATAGGGAGATTGAATCAGCTGTTGATTTAATAGGTCAAAGAAAAGTTATTGACGTGAAAATAGTCTCAAATAGAGCTCTTCTTGTTGTAGATCCTGATACTAATCTAGATGCTTTAAAAGTTAGATATGGAAGTGCAGCACTTATTAAAAAAAGTGTTAATGATATAAAAATTGCTATAGATTTAAAATATGTTATTGAGAGTAAATATAATGCAAATTAAGCTATTATTTTTTTTATTTGTGCCTTTGGTATTTATTGGTTGTGTACAAAATCCAGAGATGGAGTTTACAAAACCAAAAGAGCAAATACCAAGAGAACAACCTATTGTTCAAAAGAATAAAGGCTCTTTATATACAGTAAAAGGACCTTCATTATTTGCAGATAAAAAAGATTTGCAAGTTGGGGATATCATTCAAGTTGAAATTGATGAATCTTTATCTTCAAATACAAATAATAAAAGAGAGACAAGTGCAGATAGATCAACTGATTTAGGTGCAGGTGTTGTAACAGCAGGAAATGGTGGAATTGGTAAAAAAATTGCTTCTACTTTAAACCCTTTAACAAATGTAGGTTTTTCTCAAACAACTGCAAATGATAATAAAGGTGAAGTAAAAACAAAACTTAGTGAAGATTTTGCAACTACTGTATCTGCAATTATTCAAGAGGTTTATCAAAATGGAAACTATTTTATAAAAGCAAGAAAAGAGATGTTAATTGATGGGCAAAAGCAGTCATTGACATTAACAGGAGTAATAAGACCTTATGATATTACCTCTGATAATTCAGTAACTTCTGCTCAAATTGCAAATATGCAACTGCTTTATGAAAAAGATGGAGAAGAACAAGATGTAATGCATGTTCCTTGGGGAACAAGAATTTTACAGTTGTTTTGGCCTTTTTAGTTAAAATACTTTTAGACTAATTTAATTTGAAGTATATATATAATATACTATTCTGTAATATGAAATTTGGAGTTAATTTATGGGAATTGAAGCTTATCAACAACAAAGTGCGATATCAGAAGATCCATATTTATTGATATTAAAACTTTATGAAGGCTTATTAAAATATCTGTCATTTGTTAAATCTGCAATGGAAGATGGTGATATAGAATCTAAATTTAAATACATAAATAAATCCGTGGCAATATTCGATGAACTTCGAAACGTATTGGATTTTGATGGTGGAGATGTAGCTTATTATTTAGATGGATTATATCTTTATCAAATAGAAACTCTATTTACTGCAGGGATTGACGATAATATTAACTCTGTAGGTCAAGTAATGAAAGTTGTACAAGGTTTAATAGAAGCATGGAAAGAGGAAATAGGTCTATAGAGGCTTTAAAAGAGTTAACTTATATTAACTCTTTAGAATCTCAAGAGAGAGCCGATGCTCTTGTAAGATGGTCAAAAAAATATTTGGTATCTTCTGATATAACCAGTGGCTTAGATTTTGACAACTTAAAAAAATTAAAAGAACTTTTCTATACAAATATCAATTTTATAAAAGAACACAAAGAAAACACAAGAAAACAAATGGTTGAGAATAGAAAACTAAAGAAGTTTTTTAGCTCTTAAATTATTTTAAATAGTTTTTCAACTTTCTCTTCATAAAGATAAACTCTAATATTTTTAGGTATTTTTTTTATTCGGCATTTCTCCTTAAACTCTTTTTCCATTTTTGAGATTTTATACGGTGCAATAAAGATATAATCTTCTGTAATTGCAATAGAGATTTTATGAGACACTACTATCTCTTTTTGTTTTAAGATCTCATCTCTTTGATCTTTTGTTAGTAAAAAACCTCTTCTTTTTAAACTTAAGTCAATTACTCTTATATTTAGATTATTATCCTCTAAATTTTTAAAAATCTCCAACTCTTTCTCTTGATAAATGGCTTCATTTCTAATATTTAAAGAGCTAATATCTTTTTCTAAATATTCAAAACTCTTTTTAACGCCAGATTTAAACTCTTGTAAAAATTTATTGGAGAAATTTTTCCTAAAGTAGTTTCTTCTATATTTCTCATCAAAATTACTCTCATCTACAAAATATCTGATTGAATTTTTCTCAAGATAGTTTATAATCTCATCCCTTGAAGTATTAATTAGAGGTCTTAGTATTTCATAGTTTTTATAAGTAGTTTTCTCTTCAAAAGAGACAAGTTCTAAGATACCAGCACCTCGGCTTAGTTGCATAAAAAACCACTCTAATCTATCATTTAATTGATGGGCAGTAATTAAAGTTTCATAACAGTTTTTCTCTATAATCTCACTAAAGAATTCATATCTAAAATCTCTTGCTTGTTTTTCAAAATTTGAATTGTTCTCAAAGTTAGCATCTTTGATAAATATCTTTTTTTCATATTTCTGTGCTAACTCTTTTGCATATGTAACTTCCTCTTTAGATTGTTCTCTTAGATTGTAGTTTACAATAGCAATATCAAAGGGAATACTATTTTCTAATAGAGTAAAAAAAAGAGCAGTAGAATCAACCCCTCCTGAAAAGGCTAGAAGATTTTTTTTGGTGTTGATTCTATTAATTTTCATTTTACTTAATAACAGTAGCTAGAAGTTTGTCTCCAACAAGTTCTGTAACTTTTACCTTATAAATAGAGCCAAATTTTAGTTGTAAAGCTTCATTGCTCTCATCCACAAGTTCATTGTCATTGATATAGATTTCCCCATCAATATCAGGTGCCCAAGATTTTTTTCTGGCACTTAATAGATATTCATGCTCTTGGCTCTCTCCATCAATGTAAACTTCAAACTCTTTTCCAATCTCATTTTCTAAAGACTCTTTTGTTGTTTTAGAGATAATTTCTCCTAAAATATCAGCTCTTTGGTCAATAATATCTTGTGCTACTTTGTCTATTCTATCATAAGCTGTTGTTCCCTCTTCATCAGAATAAGAAAATACATTTGCCCTATCAAATTTGTACTCTTTTACATAAGTGCATAGTTCTTCAAAGTCTTCTTGAGTCTCTCCTGGATGTCCTACAATAAAAGTTGTTCTAACAAAACTATTAGGAACTTTTCTCATTGCGTCCATTAACTCTTTTAGTTTTTCTACACCTTTTCCTCTTTTCATAATTTTAAGTAAATTAGAAGAGATATGTTGTAAAGGCATATCAAAATAGTTTTCAAATATTTTTGATTTTTGGATCTTCTCAATTAGTTTAAGAGTGGTTGTAGATGGGTAAAGGTATAAAATTCTAGCACTTTTTACACCTTCAATCTTTTCTACTTCTTCTATTAGTTTCTCTAAACCGTTTTTGATATTCATATCTCGAAGAAATGAAGATGAGTCTTGTGATACGAAAGAGAAGTCACAATAACCACTTTTTACAAGGTTTTTAACCTCTTTAACTAAAGATTCCAAAGTTCTTGAGTGAAGTTTTCCTTTAAAGCTAGGAATAGCACAAAAAGAACAGGTTTGATTACACCCTTCACTTAGCTTTACATATGCATGATAAGATGAACCAGTTATTACCCTATCATTAGTCTCACTTAATAAAAAAACTTCATCTGAAAAAGAGCTTCTTTTTTCATTTACTAATTGATCTATTTTGTCATAATCTCCAACACCTGTGAAGATATCAATCTCTGGTAACTCTTTTTGTAGTTCATCTTTGTATCTTTCACTAAGACAGCCTGCCATTACTAGAACTGATTCCTCTTTTCTTTCATCATGCAAAGTTAAAATAGTATTTATACTCTCCTCTTTTGCACTATCAATAAATCCACAGGTATTTACAATAATAACATCAGCATTTGAAGCATCATTTGTTATTTCATAATCTTTTAATTTTCCTAACATAATTTCAGAATCAACAAGATTTTTGGTACATCCAAGACTTACAAGATGTAAAGATTTAGTGGGTTTTTTTGTTGTAAAATTCATATTTTCCTATTGGCTTTCAATAATTTTTTGCGAATTTTAGCATAAATAGAAAAATATGTAAAATAAGTTCTAATCTAAACTTTTTTTTTAAGGATTAGTAGTTTTTAACTACTAAATCCACATATTATCTAAAAGCCTAACTGAACCAAATCTAGCAACTATTAAAATTATAGAGTTTCCTACTTCAATTTGTTTAAGTTCATTAAACTCCCTATTTACAAATGCGATATATTCCACATCAAGATTTTCCATAACTTGCATCATTCTATTTTTAATAGTTTCAATATCAAACTCTTTTTTTGAAACAAGAGCTGCAGCTGTATAGAGTGATTTTGAAATTGCTATTGCATCTCTTCTTTGCTCTTTTGATAGATAAATATTTCTTGAACTCATTGCCAAGCCATCGCTTTCTCTAACAATATCACAAGGCACTACATTAACTGATAAAAATAGATTTTTTGCCATTTGTTGAATAAGTGAGAGTTGTTGTGCATCTTTTTTCCCAAAGTAAGCATTTGTAGGTTGTACCAAACCAAATAGTTTAAGAACAACTTGTAAAACTCCGTCAAAGTGTCCTGGCCTTGTTTTCCCTTCCAAAATATAGCTTTTACTTGGTGCTTTAATTAATACTTCATCTTCACCATACATAGTTGTAGCATCTGGCATAAAAAGGTAATCAACTTTACACATTTCACAGATTTTTTTATCAGCTTGCTCTTTTCTAGGGTATGCATCTAAATCTTCACCTGGAAGAAATTGTGTTGGGTTTACAAAAATAGATACAAAAACTGTTTGATTTTCAGCTCTAGCTTTTCTTATTAAAGAAATATGTCCATCATGCAAAGCACCCATTGTTGGTACAAAACCAACACTTCCTTCTATCTCATTTCGAGCCTCTTGAAGCTCTTTAATAGTTGTTAATATTTTCAAAAAAATTCCTTATAAAAAATTACTTTCCATCATAGTTAGGGTTTAGTTTTAAAAGTGTCAAATCTGCTAGCATATTTCCTAAAAGAGTTAAAAATGCTCCAATTATTAATATTCCCATAATAACAGGATAGTCGTGACTTAAGGCACTTTGATAAAAAAGTAATCCCATCCCATCAATAGAAAAGATTGTTTCTAAAATAACAGAACCACCAATAATTCCTGGAAGTGAGAGCCCAAGAAGTGTAATTACAGGTGGATATAGATTTGGTAAAATATAGTATCTTAAAAGTTTTTTATTATCTAAACCTCTTGCTTTTGCAAAAAATATATAATCTGATTTAAGTATTTCAATAGTAAGAGATCTAATATACAAAGTTAAACTTCCAATTCCTCCAAATACAATAATAAAAATTGGTAAAACTAAATGCCATGCAAAATCCAAATAGTAATTTAAACTCCCATCCTCTGGCACAGAATGAAGTCCAGCAATTGGCAAAATTTCAAAATTTATTGCAAATATAAGAACAAGCAAAAGTGCAAGATAAAAAGAGGGCATTGCAAAACTTAGAAGTGATAGTTGTCCTATACCTCTGTCCAATTTGCCATCTTTATTTAGTGCCGCTTTTATTCCTAAATATAGTGAAATAATAAAAATTAAAAACATTGAGACAATATTTATAGTTAGTGTTATAGGAATTCTTGCAAGGATTTCATTTTTTACTAAAACTCCACTTGCAAAAGAGATTCCAAAATCAAGCTGGATAATTGCAAGTACCCAAAAGTAAAACTGAACATAAAGAGGTTTATCTAAACCATACACAGCTTTTAATTGCTCAATTGCTTCAGGTGTAATATTTGGATTTAGCTGTCCACTTGCAAAAAAAGAGTTTGGTGCCATATGTATTGCAAGAAAAGATATAAGGCTAATAATAAATAACATAATGATAAGGTATAATGCTTTTTTTACAAATAGTTTCATGGAAAGAATTATACACAAAATAGGTTTTAAAAATGTTAGGTATTGATGTAGTTTCTATAAATAGAATTAAAAATATGATTGATAAGTTTGGAAGAAGAGCTTATGAGAGATTTTTAGATGACGAAGAGATAGAGTTAATTAAAAGAGTTGAGACAGCAGCTGGGTTTTGGGCAGCAAAAGAGGCAGCTAGTAAAGCTTTGGGAACAGGCATTGGAAAAGAGTGCTCTTTTCATGATATAAAGATAAAAAAAGATAAAAATGGAGCTCCTAAATTAAAGTATACAAAAGAGATAAGAAAAAAATTTAAGATTAAAAAGTCATATCTATCTATAACCCATGATAATGATTTAGCAATAGCAGTAGTTCAAAATAAAAAAAAGTAGATTATTTACTTAAAAATCTTTCTAAAATAATTTTTGCAGCAAGGGAGTCAATTCTTCCATCTCTTTTATATTTTATTTCACCTTTAATTAGTTCTTCTGCTTCTATTGAACTCATATTCTCTTCTTGGAATTCATAAGGGATATCAAGATCAAGAAGTTTGGTAAAATGTTCAACTCTTTTTTGCATATCTAAACTTGCACTTGGAAAACCAATAATTAGTTTATCAATATCCCACTCTTTTAAAACTTTTTTTACATCATTTGAAGCTTGATTTCTATTTTTTCTTAAAACAGCAGGAAGAGGAGTTACAATATTGCCTTGTAGAGATATTGCCATACCTATTCTTTTAAGACCTATATCTATGCAAGCTAGCTTCAAGAAGTTTCCTTTAGTAAAATTTAGGTACTATTATAGCCTTAAAAAAATAAAACTAGGAAAATGTAAATGAAATTGGCAGTTTTTGATTTTGACTCAACGCTGATGGATGGAGAAACAATAGATTTTTTGGCTAAGCCTTTGGGTTTAGAGGAAAAAGTTGCTGCAATTACTGAAAAAGCAATGGCTGGAGAGCTGGATTTTTTTGAGTCATTAGTAGAAAGAGTATCACTTTTAAAAGGATTAGAATATACAAAAGCTGTAAAAATATGTAAAGATTTACCACTTATGCCGGGAGCTTACGAGACAGTAGCAAAACTAAAAGAGGCTGGATATAAAGTGGTTTGTTTTTCAGGAGGTTTTAGAATAGGAACTACACCAGCAAAAGAGAAACTAGGACTTGATGCAGATTTTTCAAATATTTTGCATGAAAAAAATGGAGTATTAACCGGACTTGTTGGCGGTGATATGATGTTTGGTTTTTCTAAAGGTGATATGATTCAAAGGGTACAAGCACTTTTAGGAGCAACTAAAGAGAATACTTTGGTAGCAGGAGATGGTGCTAATGACGTCTCAATGTTTCCCTATGCAGCTAAAAGAGTTGCTTTTTGCGGAAGAGAGATATTAAAAAAAGAGGCTAATATTATTGTTGATACAAAAGATTTAACAAAAATATTAGAGTATATTTAAGGATTATTTATGAGTTTAAGAGAAGATATAAATTTCTCACTTTGGTGTGATTTTATTGAGAGAGATTTTTTAGAGAATAGATTTATTGACCTAATTGAAAAAGAGATTATTTATGGTGCAACATCAAATCCAGCAATTTTTGAATCATCTATTTCAAACTCTGTTGCTTATGGGCAACAACTGCAAATGTTACAAGCAAATGAACCAAAAACAATCTATGAAGAGCTAGCAATCACCGATATTAAAAGAGCAGCAGAGCTTTTAAGTGATTTATATTCAAATGATTCTGATGATGGTTTTATCTCTATTGAAGTTGACCCAGAACTTTGTGATGATGCAAAAGGAACAATTGAAGAGGGAATGAGATTAAATACAATAATTGGTTCAGAAAATGTGATGATAAAAGTTCCTGCAACAAAAGCTGGTTATGAAGCTATGAAAGAGCTTACTTCTCAAGGAATTAATGTAAATGCTACACTGATTTTTTCTCCTGAACAAGCAATTGAGTGTGCAAAAGCTTTAGATGAAGGTATTAAAGCTTCAAATAAAGATACAAAAGCAGTAATCTCTGTGTTTGTTTCAAGACTTGACAGGATGTGTGATTCTGAACTTTTTGCAAAAGGCTTAAAAAAAGGTAGACTTGGAATTATGAATGCTACAAAGTGTTACCACGAAGTGGAGAAATTTGGAAATAGTAATATTAGAACTCTGTTTGCAAGTACAGGAGTTAAAGGAAATGATTTTAATGGAAGTTATTATGTTGATAATTTAATCTATCCAAACTCTGTAAATACTGCACCTTTAGCAACTATTGATGATTGGTTGGAAAATGGAAGTAAAGAGCCAAGTGAGATCCCAACTTTAGAAGATTGTAATAAATATTTTAGAAAATTAAAAGATAATAAAATCGATATTGAAGCTGTTTATAATAAGCTTTTAGAAGATGGTTTAAAAACATTTAAAGACTCATTTGCAGATCTACTTAGAAAACTTCAAAAAGATTAACAATATTAGTAATCCAAAAGCAATTTTTGGGTTACTCTTAATACTTAAGATACTTTTAGATAAAATCTACAACTATTTAAAAAGATAAGGGTTAGAATATGAATAATTGGAATCCTAGTAGTTGGAGAGATTTTCCAATAAAACAACAACCAACATATGATGATTTGGATAAATTACAAAAAGTTGAAAAAGAGTTAGCAACATATCCTCCTCTAATTTTTGCAGAAGAGGCTAGAAGATTAAAAACCCAATTGGCAAATGTAGTGGAAGGGAAAGCCTTTTTACTTCAAGGTGGAGATTGTGCTGAGTCATTTAATGCTTTTAATGCAAATAATATAAAAGATCTATTTAAAGTAATGATGCAAATGGCAGTAGTTTTAACTTTTTCAGGTGGATGTCCAGTTGTAAAAGTTGGAAGAATTGCAGGGCAATTTGCAAAACCAAGAAGTGCAGATTTTGAAGAGATAAATGGTGTATCTTTACCTTCATATAGAGGTGATATTATCAATAATATGGATTTTACAGTAAAAGATAGAGTTCCAAAAGCAAAAAAACTTTTAAAAGCATATAATCAAAGTGCAGCAACACTAAACTTACTTAGAGCTTTTTCAAGAGGTGGAATGGCAGATTTACATAAAGTACATGCTTGGAATTTAGACTTCGTAAAAGATAATACTCTTGGTGAAAAATATGAGCAATTGGCTAATAAAATCTCTGAGTCACTAAAGTTTATGGCATCTTGTGGAATTACAAGTGATAATACAACTCAGTTAAGAGAGACAACACTTTATACTTCCCATGAAGCACTTCTTTTAAACTATGAAGAGGCACTTACAAGAAAAGATTCTTTAACTGGTGATTGGTATGATTGTAGTGCACATATGCTTTGGATTGGAGATAGAACAAGAGAGCTTGATGGAGCTCATGTTGAGTACTTTAAAGGGATAAAAAATCCTATTGGATGTAAAGTTGGACCATCTATGAAAGAGGATGAACTTATTAAACTAATAGATACTTTAAATCCTGAAAATGAGGCTGGAAGACTAAATTTAATAGTTAGAATGGGACACGACAAAGTAGCAGATATTTTTCCAAATCTTCTAAAAAGAGTTGAGAGTGAAGGTAAAAAAATTGTTTGGTCATGTGATCCTATGCATGGAAATATAGAAAAGACTTCTAATGGATATAAAACAAGAGATTTTGCAAATATCTTAAGTGAAGTGAAACAATTTTTCCAAATCCATAAAGCACAAGGAAGTGTTGCAGGTGGAATTCATCTTGAGATGACAGGTCAAAATGTTACTGAGTGTACAGGAAGTACAAGTTCTGCAATAACAGCTGAAGGATTAGCTAGTAGATATCATACTCAATGTGATCCAAGATTAAATGCAGACCAATCTTTAGAGTTGGCATTTATGATAGCTGAAACACTAAAAGAATCAAGAAAATAAAAAAGTAGGTAATACTACTTTTTTATTTTTAAATAATCATCAAAATCTTTTATTCTCTCATCCTTTAGTAAATAATAATCATATAAATAACTTTGTAGTATCATAATTTAATCTTTACTTGAAGGAATATTATGGACTCTTTACCTCTTGAAGAACCAAAGAATAAGTACTCTTATGTTTTTAAAAGAACATTTGATTTGATTTTTAAAAAGAAAAATGAGCTGGCTAAAGTTTTGTTAATACCATTTATTTTACTTTTAATATGTGAGTATTTTTCTAAAGCAATTATAATGTATTCAAATATTTATATATTCGCATTTGTATATATTGCTATTACTGTAGTTATGTCAGTATTAATTCATAGGATAATTCTTTTAAATGAAGAAGTTTCATTTACACATTTTCTAAAATTTTTTAGTGCTGATTTAAAGTTTTTTTTCAAAACTCTTTTGTTGATTGTATTTGGTGCAATTATAGGAGGAATCTTATTTCTTCTTACAAACTTTTCTGAAAGATTGTTATATGATATTTTAGATTTAAAGGGTATTCTTATCTATTCAACTCTTATAAAAATAGTTGTTTTTTTATTTTTAGCAGTAGTTTTTTCTAGACTCTCTTTAGTTTTTCCTGCAATTTCAATAGATAAACCAATTGGTTTTGTGGATGCTTTTGTAATCTCTTCAAAATATAAAACTTTTGTTTTTCTAAATGTAATTATAATACCTGTACTTTTAGGAGCATTAATAGGTGGAGTATATGGAATTGTAATTGGATTTCTTATGGGAATTATCTCCCCAAAACTTTCAGTTTTAAGCTCGCTTGTAAGTGTTTTTATAACTATTTTTTCTATAGGATTTATATCTGTAACTTATGAATATATTATGAGTAAAAATGAAGAGGAAAAAATAGTTGAAGATGATGAGGAGAGTGAAGCTATTTTAATATAAATTTGTAAAGAGACTAAAGAAAAGTCTCTTTATAAAGCTTTTCATCAAAGCCAACTAAAACCTTGTCTTCGTATTCAATAACAGGTCTTTTAATAAGCATTGATTCTTTACAAAGCCACTCTATTTTCCCTGTTTCATCTAGGTTTAGCTCTTTTAAATTTAGAGTTCTATAAGTGGTTCCTCTACTATTAAAGAGTTTGTCAATTCCAGCATCTAAAGCCCAAAGTTTTATTTTATCACAAGGGGGATTTTGCTTTTTAAAATCAAAAAGCTCTGTTTCAATATTGTTATCTTTAAAAAATTTTAGTGCTTTTTTTACACTATCACAATTTTTTATTCCATAAATTCTAAGCATAATTACTCGATAATTTTTGGAACTATAAAGTAGCCATCTTCAGATTTTGGAGCATGTTTTAAAATATGATTTGATAGTTCTAAGTCTTGTTTTGCCACATCCTCTCTTAAAGGTGTTCCACCCTCAACTGTATTAAATGTAGCCTCAATATTTGATACATCAATCTCATTTAGATTTTCAACAAAGTTGATAATATCAGCAAGTTCAGCTTTTAGGTTCTCTTTTTTTGAGTCTGCAATCTCCAAACTAGAGAGTTTTGCTAACTTCTCGATTAGTTTATCATCAACAGTCATAATATAACTCCTTTTAAAGGTGCCCTTTAAAAGGGACCAAAAATTTAATAACTACTTTTTATCACTGAAATAAATTCACTTAAAAGTATCAGAATTCTAAAGAGAGCAACGAGTTGCTCTTATAAATTGTGTGGATTATATCTAAAAAGAGGTAATCTTACTCTTTAGTAACGCCTCTTTTTGCATAAAACTCTTTTTTAAATTCAAGCCAATTATCTGCTAAAATAGCTTCTCTTGCTTGTTTCATTAGGTTTAAATAGTATCTAATATTGTGCATTGAACCTAATCTAAAGTAGCTAATTTCACCTGCTCTAAATAGGTGATTTAAGTATGCTTTAGAGAAGTTTTTGCAAGTATAACAGTCACACTCTGGATCAATTGGTGCTTCATCCTCTTTGTATTTTGCATTTTTAATATTGATTTTTCCATAAGAGGTAAACAAAGTTCCATTTCTTGCGTTTCTTGTTGGCATAACGCAATCAAACATATCAACACCTCTTTCTATATTTTCTATTAAATCCTCAGGTGTTCCAACTCCCATTAAATATCTTGGTTTATCCAAAGGCATAAAATCTGTAGTCCACTCAACTGTTTCATACATATCTTCATTTGGTTCCCCAACAGATAACCCTCCAATTGCAAAACCATCAAAATCTAGTTCACAAAGTTGAGTAGCACTTAGTTTTCTAAACTCTTTATCTGTTCCACCTTGAATAATTGCAAAAATATTCTGGTCAACCCCTATACCTTTGCTTTGTTGCTCTTTATGGTAAGTAATAGCTTCTTTTGCCCACTTTGTTGTTCTCTCAATTGATTTTTTAATTCTCTCTTTTGTATTAGGAAGTGCAACTAAATCATCTAATATCATCATAATATCACTTCCCAAATCATATTGGGTATCTAAAACACTTTGTGGGGTAAAATAGTGTTTACTTCCATCAATATGTGATTTAAAAGTAATACCATTTTCATCTGGTTTTGAGTTATCACTTAAAGAGAAGGCTTGAAATCCACCACTATCTGTTAAAAATGAGTTTGGAAATTTTGAAAAACCATGAAGTCCACCAAATTTTTTTACGGTTTTGCTTCCTGGTCTTAAGTATAGATGGTAGGTATTTCCTAAAATGATTTTTGCTCCAAGTTCTAGCATATCATTTGCATCCAAAGCTTTTACAATTGCTTGAGTTCCAACAGGCATAAATACAGGTGTTTGTATAGTGCTATGGGCAGTTTTTATTGTGCAAGCTCTTGCCTTATGATGAGATTTTCCATCAATTTTAAATTCCATTAAATAGTTCCTTTTGTAATTAAAGTTTGTATTATATCAAATATAAAATTTAAATAGAAATTAATATGTAATATGAATGAATATACATTATCTTTTTTTAAAACTTAATTGCTATAATCTCTTGGGAAATTATTTTTGGGAAAATTCGTTGAAAAAGATTGTATGTGTATTTTTATTAGCTTGCATTATGGTAAATGCAAAAGAGTTCGATTTAACACTTGATAAAGCAATAGATCTTGCTTTGGAAAATAATGGTTTAAATAAAATCTCAAAATTAAATTTAGAGATTGCAAAAGCACAATATGAACAAGCCTTAAGTGCAAACTATCCTAGTCTTGACGTGGTTTTGTATGCTAAAAGAGATGACAAAGATACAATTTATCAACAAAGAGGTGAGTTTAAACTTCCAGCAGATATGGCTGCTGCACTTGGAATGATGGGAATAACATCAACTTCAATAAGTGCAGATATTGACACTATTGCAGTTGGTAGAGATACTGTAAGAGGAGAGTTAGAAGTTAATTATCCTTTATATACAGGTGGAAAAATCTCTTCAATAATCCAACAGGCAAAACTTAATAAAGAGATAAAAGCAGAAGCAATAAAAAGAAGCGAAAGCTCAGTTGTATATGATGTTAAAAGATATTTTTATGGTTATATTTTTGTGGATAGTCTTTATAAATTAATCAATGATATATATGAAAATATGAAGTTTAGCAGAGATTTAACCAAAGAATTTTTAGAGAATGGAACAACTCTAAATATTAAAAAAACAGACTACTTAAATATAAAATTAATCACTTCACTTATTGAAACTACCCTTTACAAAATTGATACAAATAGAAAGATATTAGAGGGTGCAATTGGGAATTTGATTGGTCTTAAATATAATGATGTGATTAAAATCACATATGAGAAACAAGAGATTTTAAAACAAAACCAAGATTTGGAAACATTAGTAAAAAAATCAATGGATTTTAATTCAGATATTAGAACTATTGATTTGGCACTTAAAATAAAAGATGAGCAAATAAAAGAGGCTAAATCTGAGTATCAACCAATGGTTAATCTTTTTGGAAATATCAATCATACTTACAATTCGTACCAATATGGATATTTATATGAAGAAAATGCAAATAGATGGACAGTTGGGTTAGCTGTAAAAATGTCTTTATTTAATGGATTTAAGACAGATAATCAAGTACTTGAAAAAAGATTAGATAAAAAGATTGTAAACGAACAAAAGATTCTTCTAGAAGATGGTCTTGCTTTACAACTAAAAAATGAGTTTATCAAAAGTTCATTGGGCTTTAAACAACTAAAAGCTCTTCAAGAAGCTGTTGATGCCGCAACTGAAAATAGTATAACAAATTTTAAAGCTTATAAATATGAGATGGTAGAGGCAAAAGATTTAGTTCAATCTTCTATGATGGAAGTCTATGTAAAAGCTGATTATCTTAAAAGTTTGCATGACTATCTTATCTCTTTAGCAACAATTGATAAACTAATAGGTAAAAAACTTGAAGAGACTTATTAGTTTATATTTTATTTTTATTACCCTTTTGTATGGGGATAATCATCTAGATAAAAACTATGAATTTGCTGTAAATATTGGTGAATACAATAAAATAAATCAAAATAAAATTAAAAGTATAGTCTCTAGAATCTCTAAGAAATTTGCAGAAAGATTTGATAATAAATATGATGTAAATGTAACTTTTATTGATAATGTTGATGAAGTAGTAGATGAATATATTAGATATAAAAAATATAACTCTTTAGTTATTTATTCAAGTTCCTATTTAAAATATAGGGATAAGCTAAAAGAGGTTTCAAAATATTTTTTTACTTTTGATAACAATATAGATTTTCAAAGATATGTTTTAGTTGTTAATAATAGTTCAAACATTAAAAGTATAAAAGATATAAAAAATAAGAAGTTTTTATCTTTTTCTTCAAATGATAATTATAGTGATTGGTTAGATTATTTGACTTTAAAAGAGTTAAATAAAAGATATAAAAAATTAATCAAAGAAGAGATTAGTGTAGAAAAAGATGCAGGTTTAGTTTTAAAACTATTTTTTGATAAAGGAGATTTTGCTGTTATTAGAAAAAGTTCTTATAAGGATTTAGTCCTTTTAAACCCCTCAATAGAAAAGAAAGTTTCCATATTAATTGAATCTGAACCTATCTTTTTTTATGGGATAGGGCTTTTTCATAAAAATACCTCAGAAGAGATAATAAATGGTTTTGATGGAATAGTTATTGATGGTAGTTTTAATAGGGAATATAACCATCTTATAAAAATGCTTGATAGCACAAAAATAAAAAGAATTTATCCAAAAGATTTGGAAACGTTAGAGAAATTCTATAAAGAGTATTTAAGCTTAAAAAGAAAAGTTGATGTTCAAGCTAAATAAAATATTTACAAAAATATTCATTTCAATGTTTTTAGCGATATTATTCTTTTCTTCTATTTTTTCAATATATTATATTACTAGCCAAAAAAAAGAGATTATTAAATCACTAGAACAAGAAGCAAAAAGTATTGCCCAAATATTGATCTATAGTATGTCAGATGCAATAGTATTAGATGACAATTCCTATATTGTAGAGTTCAACTATGATTTTCTTTCCCATCATGAATTACTTAACTCAATTGTAATTGAAAAAAACAATAAATATTTTATTATAAATAAAGATAAATGGTCATATGAAACTAATATTGATACAAGTATGAAGAGTCTTGAAAAAGAAAATAGTGTCTATAAAATGATGGTAGACCCAAGCTCTAAAATAGAGGTATTTCATTATGTTACACCTATTATTATATCAGGGTCTAGTTGGGGACATATACATTTAAGCTTTTCTCTTCAACAGTTTCATAAAAAAATAGAGAATATGTATTATAGTTTTTTTACCTTTTTTGTGATCCTTCTAGTTATTATTTTCTTGATTTCATTTTTTATTGCAAGAAGTTTTTCAAAACCAATAATCTCTTTAAATGAGGTAGCAAATGAGATTTCAAAAGGAAATTTAGGTTTAAGAAGTTTTAATAATAATAGTGATGAAATAGGGCATTTATCAAAAAGTTTTAATATGATGATTTCAAAAATAGAGAGTTCTCAAAAAGAGTTAAAAGATTCTTATGAAAAACTTGAAGATAGAGTTGAAGAGAGAACTTTGGAGTTAAATAAAACAAATAAAATGTTAGAAGACAAAACCCATGAGTTGGAACAATTAAACCAAGTTTTGGATAAAAAAGTAAAAGAAGAGGTTGAAAAAAGAGCTAAACAAGAGAAATTATTGATGCATCAATCAAGACTTGCAGCAATGGGAGAGATGATAGGAAATATAGCTCACCAATGGAGACAACCTCTATCAATGATTACAACAGCAGCTTCAGGAATGAAAGTTGAAAAAGAGTTTGGACTTTCAAATAATGAATCTGAACTAAATAAAATTGAAGTTATTATTAAAACCTCTAACTATCTTTCAAACACTATAGAGGATTTTAGTAATTTCTTTAAACCAAATAAATATAAAGAGACTTTTCATATTGAAGATAAACTGCAACAATCTTTAGAATTGGTTGCTTCAAGTTTAAAATTCCATCATATAACTGTAGAAGAAAATTTAGATAAAACTATCGAAATAAAGGGCTTCCCAAATGAATATGCCCAAGCAATTTTGAATATCTTAACAAACTCTAAAGATGTTTTAGTTCAACGAAAAATCAAAAATCCAACAATCTTTATAAAACTTTATAAAGATAACAACTATGCAGTTTTAGAAATAGAAGATAATGCAGGTGGAATCGATGAAAAAATAATTGATAAAATTTTTGAACCATACTTCACTACAAAACATAAATACCAAGGAACTGGTATAGGTCTTTATATGTCAAAAATGATTGTTGAAGAGAATATGCAAGGTAAATTAGGAGTTGAAAACAGCAAGCATGGGGCTCTATTTAAAATTAAAATTCCTATTGAGTTACAATCCTAAATAAGTTTATTTTTTTAGATAAAAAAAACAACAAATTTGAACATAAAAATTTAGCACTTTTAGATATAATACCCTATGAAAAAAATATTAGTAATCCTTGATGGCATTGTTGCAAAAAAATTGCTGCAAAGAATGGTTGAAACCAATACTACAGAAAATAGTTATGATATTGTTTATCTAAGTGATGCCATTGTACCAGAACACAAACCTTCAAATTTCACTTTTTATAAATTTGATCCAACTTCTGAGTCAAAACTTGCAATGGTTTTAGACAAAGACACACACTCACAAGTTCTTATTGCTCTTAATTCAAAAGATGAGATGATAAATGTAATCAAAAATATAAAAGCAAGAAAAAAGAATCTTCCAATGTCTATTTTAGACTATTGGGGAATTAATATGAAAGATCCTTATGTAAATATTTACAAAGGGATAGAAGTTCTTGCAAATGGTATGGTTGAAAGATTGCCAAATATTCCTGTAATGGCTCAAAATATTGGACTAAAGCAGGGTGAAATTATGGAAATTAAAATCCCTTTTGGTAGCTCTTATGCTTACAGATATATTGGTTCTATTGAGCAAAAAGAGTGGAAAATCTTTGGACTTTATAGGGGTGAAAAACTTATAAATATAAAACCCTCTTTGATATTAAAACCAAATGATATTATTCTTGTTATTGGTAAGCCTACTGTACTGATGCAAGTTTATAATGCAATTGGAAAATCACAAGGTCAATTTCCTATGCCTTTTGGACACAATATTTATTTGTATCTTGATATGTATTTACAAGATAAAGATAGAATTGAAAATGTAATCAACCAAATAAAATTTTTAAATAAAAGATTAAAAAACAGTAAAATGATTATCCGTATTACAAGACCTACAACCGTTGATATTATAGATTTAATAAAAGATAATTTTGCAAATAACGATAGTGTTGAGATAAAAATGGATTATCATGATATTGGTATGGAGAGACTTCTAAAGAGTGATATTCGTGCTTTTGATGTGGGAATGATAATATTAACAAGTGAAATGTTTAATAACAGAAAAAAAATAAAACATATTTTAGATTTGAAGTTGCCTTTATATAAAATAGGTGAAGAGAGTAATGGAACAGGATTGAAAAATAGTGTTGTGGTTATCAATGATGTAAACTCTTATGAACAGATTTCACCAGTTGTTTTTGATGTTTCTGCACAATTAAAATTAAGGACTAAGATTTTTAACATGAACCCTTTGGGTGAGAATGAGAAAAAAAGCGATTTAATAGATCATTTTGAAAATCTGGCAAAGATTTTTAATGAAAAAATAGAGGTTGTTTCAAATGATGAGAATCCTATAAGAGAGTTGAAAAAAGAGACAAACATCCTTCAAATTTTACCTTTGAAACATAGTATGTTTAAGTCTAGATTTTCATGGAAGTTTTTATATACAAATCCTGATTTAATCTCTTTTGATTTAAATAGATTTGATCAACTGCTAATACCAGTTATTGAAGAATAAGGAAAAAAATGAATTTTGAAAAATATCCATTTGAAAAGTTAAATGAGTTATTAAAAGATATTAAGCCAAATGATAATTATGAACCAAGTGCGTTAACAATAGGAGAGCCTCAGTTTGAGACTCCAAAATTTATTCAAAATGCACTTAATAAATCAACTTCATTACTTAAAAAATATCCAGCAAGTGCAGGTTTGCCTGAATTAAAAGAGGCAATGATTAATTTTGTTAAAAAAAGATTTAATGTAACTTTGAAAGATAAACAATTAGTTACTACTTTTGGAACAAGGGAGTCTCTTTTTAATTTCCCACAGTTTTTGCTTTTTGATAAAAAAGAGCCAACAATTGCATTTACAAACCCTTTTTATCAAATATATGAAGGTGCGGCAATTGCAAGTAGAGCAAAAGTTATTCATATAAATTTAACAAAGCAGAATAAATTCAAAGCAAAACTAAGTGACAAAGAGTTAGAGAAATGTGATTTAGTTATTTTGAACTACCCAAACAATCCAACCTCTGCAGAGATGACAAAAAAAGAGCTTGGAGAGTGGGTGAAAAAAGCTTTAGAGTTTGATTTTGTACTTGTAAATGATGAGTGTTACTCTGAAATATATTTTGATGAGAGCAAAAAACCATCATCTTTACTTGAAGCTAGTATTGAAGTAGGGAATGTAGATTTTAAAAATGTAATTGTAATGAACTCAATTTCAAAAAGAAGTTCAGCTCCAGGTTTAAGAAGTGGATTTGTTGCTGGAGATGAAAATATTTTAGAATCTTATATGCAATATAGAACTTATGTTGGGTGTGCTTCTCCTGTTCCGTTACAAAAAGCAGCAGCAGTTGCTTGGAATGAAGATTTCCATGTTGATGAGTTTAGAGAGATATATAAGAAAAATTTTAAAATTGCAAAAGAGATTTTGGGAATAACTCCTCCAAAAGCAACTTTTTATATCTGGCTTGAAGTAGAAGATGATTTAGAGTTTACAAAAAATCTTTATAAAGAGAAAAATATTAAAGTTCTTCCAGGAAGCTTTTTAGGTAGAAATGGAATGGGACAAGGGTATGTAAGAATAGCTCTTGTTGAAAATGAAGAGAAAACAAGAGAGATACTAAAACGATTAAAGGATTTTATTGATGGATAAAGAGGATCTAAATAGTGCAAGAACAAACCCTGATTTTTTAAAATATTTAGAAAAAACAAGGCTTGATGCAATAAGTAGTAGGGATATTGGTGCACTTTATGAAGTTTTAGACTCTTTTTTGGTTCTTGATTTAGATGAAGATAAAGCTGATGAAATCTATCAAAATATTCTAAAAATCACTTTTGAAGATGTTGAAGAGATTATATTAACAAGAAAACTTACCCTTAAAGAAAAAGATCTTTTTTATGTTAGAGCTTTTTATGAACATGCAATTGAAAAATGGAGCTATGAGAACAATAAAGGAGCAAAAGAGCTTCTTTTTGTTTTATTATCAATTTTAGATGACACTGCTCTTTGTGATGCACTAAAAGTACATATAATTGCCCTTTCAAAAGAGAAAAACATAGATAGCTTTTATGAAGAAGATGTGAATTTAAATGCTTCACAAGATGATGAAATTTATGGATATTTTATAACAAATTTTAATTATGATTTGGAAAAATATTTAGAAGAAAATAGTGATATATTAGATAAAGAGTATAAAACTTTAAAACATTTATTGGATAGTTAATGAGAGTACATTTTATAGGTATAGGTGGGATAGGTTTATCTGCCCTTGCAAGATTTTTGAAATATGACGGACATGAAGTAAGTGGTTCAGATATGAAAAGTTCGCCAATTACAAAAGAGTTAATAAAAGAAGGTATTAAAGTCTCTTGTCCCCAAGATGCAAAAAATATTGTTGATAATTTTGATTTAGTTATTTATAGTGCAGCAGTAACAGATGAAAATCCAGAGTTGATTGAAGCAAGATTAAAACAGATTAGAACACTTTCAAGAAAAGAGGCTCTGCCAATTATTTTAGGGGATAAAAAGAACTACTGTGTTGCTGGTGCCCATGGTAAATCAACTACCACAGCGATTTTAGCTTCAATACTTCAAAGTTCAGCTTTAATTGGTGCAATCTCTAAGGATTTTGGCTCAAACTTTAGATATGTAAATAATCTTGTGACTTTTGAAGCAGATGAATCAGATGCTTCATTTTTACTATCAAATCCATACTGTTCTATTGTGACAAATGCAGAACCAGAACATATGGAGTATTACCATTATGATTATGATAAATTTTTTGATTCATATAAAAAATTTATTGAGTTAGCAAAAAAAAGAGTTTTAAATGGTGAAGATAAATATATACAAAAACTAGATATAAAAGATGCTCTTTATTTGTACCCAAGCAAAGATATAAAAAATATTTCATATCTTTTAAGAGAAGGGGAACCTTGCACAAGATTTGAGTTAAAAAACTATGGTTCTTTTGAAGTTTGGGGATTTGGTTATCATATAGCTATTGATGCTTCATTGGCAATTTTAGCTGCATTAAATGAACTAGATATTGAAACAATAAGAGAAAATATTAAAAACTATAAGGGGATAAAAAAGAGATTTGATTTAATTCAAAAAAATGATAAATTTGCTTTAGTTGATGATTATGCTCACCACCCAACAGAGATTGAAGCAACAATGAAATCTGTTGAACTTTATGACAATCTAACAAATATAAATAAAAGAGTTGTTATTTGGCAACCACATAAATATTCAAGAACAAATGATAACCTTGAAGGTTTCAAAAAATGTTTTAGAAGATGTGACGAGCTTGTAATACTTCCTTTATGGACAATACCTGGTGAACAAGTAATTGAAATCGATTTTGAAAAAGAGTTTTCTTCTTATAATCCAATCTTTGCAGATAGATTAAAAGCTAGTGAAGGAAAAATTGAACTTATCAAAGATGATAAAATTATTAAAACATATGATGAAGGAATACTCTTAGGAGTAGGTGCTGGAGATATCACTTACCAACTAAGAGGTTACTAAAAAATAATTGAATTGTAACAAAATTGTTATTTATTAATAATTTTGTCACAAAAATGTCATTATTTATATAAAATCCTCAAATTCTGTGGTATTATTGATGCTTTAATCAATAGTACTCAGGGGGATGTGAAGGATGTTAAAAAATTTTAGTACCAAGTTTAAGTTGGCATTAGTGCCTATTGTCTATATTGTAATTGTGACAATTGTTACGATTATCTTTACTTACTACAACAATGTTGTAAAAACAAGAATACAAGCAGCAGAAAAAACAGATATATTTATTCAAGATGTCTTAAAGGGAAGAATTGCGGTTTATCAATTTTTAAGAACACCAAATGATTCAAATATTGATAATGTTCATAAGAGCTTTGAAACTCTTGATGACAAAGTTAAAGAGTTTAAATCTGGTCTAACTGTTCAGAAAAACATTGAAATATGTGATGAAATATTAAAAGAATCATCTGAATATATTGAACATTTTGATGCTTTTGCAAAAAAAAGAATTGATGAGTTTAATAATGGAATTTTAAATGAATCTAGTGAAATTAAACCTATTATAGTAAAAATGGCCGAAACTGGATTAAGACTAGAAAAAGAATTAAATCAAATTAACAGCAGTGCAAAAGAGTTAAGTATTCAAGCTGAATCAACAATGAATAATATTCTAATTGCTATTGCAATAATCTCAATTATCATTTTTCTTATTTTTTCTCTTGTTTTGTCAAATATTATTATTTCATCAATTGAGAAGTTTAAAGATGGACTATCTAGTTTCTTTGCATATATTAACAGGGAGACACAAGAGAGTAAACTTTTAGTAATTGAAGGTAAAGATGAGTTTGCAATGATGGCAGCTTCTGTTAATGAGAGTATAGAAAAAACCAAAATTGGATTAAATAAAGATAATGAAACAGTTAAAGAGGTTTTAGCTATTGTTGAAAAAGCAAACAAAGGGTATATGGATCAAAAAGTATTAAGTCATCCAAATAATCCGCAACTTGTGCAATTGTGTGATGCATTAAATGCAATGTTAAGTGGGCTAAAAAACAGAGTTGACTCAATAAACAAAATATTAAATGAGTTTAGTAGTTACAATTTCACAAGTAAATTAGATACTAAAGGGATTGAAGGGGATATGGCATCATTAGTAAATAGTCTTAATTTCTTAACTGATGAAATCTCAACACTTTTAAAACAATCATATACAATTGGGCTTACACTTGATAAATCATCAGATCAATTGATAATAAATGTTGATACTTTAAATAGAAGTTCAACTGAAGCAGCAGCTTCTTTAGAAGAGACAGCAGCAGCACTTGAAGAGATTACAAGTACAATTGTAAATAATGCAGAGAATGTGCACTTAATGAGTGAATATGCAAAAAATCTTAGTAGTTCTGCTAAAACAGGTCAAACATTGGCTCAAAATACAACTAAAGCTATGGAAGATATTACAGATCAAGTAAACTCTATTAATGAAGCAATCTCTGTGATTGATCAAATTGCTTTCCAAACAAATATTCTTTCACTTAACGCTGCAGTTGAAGCTGCAACAGCAGGTGAGGCTGGAAAAGGTTTTGCAGTTGTTGCTCAAGAGGTAAGAAACCTTGCAAGTAGGTCTGCTGAAGCAGCAAAAGAGATTAAAGAGTTAGTTGAGAATGCAACTTCAAAAGCCGCTCAAGGTAAAGATATAAGTAGCCAAATGATTAAAGGTTATGATGAATTATTAATTGATATTAAAAAGTCAACTGAAAAAATTGAGGAGATTGCAAATGCTTCTAAAGAGCAAGAGCAAGGAATTACTCAAATTAATGATGCGGTAAATCAATTAGACCAACAGACTCAACAAAATGCATTAATTGCAACACAAACTCATGATATTGCTGCTGAAACTGATGCAATTGCAAAAGAGATTGTTGCAGATGCTCAATCAAAAGAGTTTTTAGGTAAAAATAAAGTAGCAGCAAGAACATCAGCAAAAAGTGATAGAAAAGAGTCCTCTTCTGCATCTTCAAAACATGAAAGTAAAAAAGTTGAGTCACACTCTTCTAAAAAAACTGAAGTAAAAGACAAAGCCATTACAAGTAATGTAAAAGATGATGACGAGTGGGAAAGCTTTTAATACTTAAGTAAATTTTAGTTTAATTCTTCTCTTAGATATAAAGTTGTATTTTATAAATATAACTTTTTCTAGGAGGAGTAGATGCAGGTTTTAGTAAAAAAATATATAAGAAAAGAGTCAACATCTGGCATTATATTGATTTTTGCAACCATATTGGCTCTTCTTTTAAATAACTCTATTTTTTCAGAATTTTATACCTCTTTTTTACAAACAGAAATTGTCTTTAAAGTTGGACATATTCTTGATATTCAAAAGCCACTTATATTATGGATAAATGATGGTTTAATGGCAATATTCTTTTTACTTATTGGACTTGAAATAAAAAGAGAATTAATTGCTGGACATCTTTCAACTCCAAGTAAAATAGCTCTTCCTGCAATTGCTGCTTTAGGAGGAATGGTAGTTCCTGCATTAATATATTTTATCTTTAATTATGGAGATGACTATGCCCTAAAGGGTTGGGCAATTCCAACAGCAACTGATATTGCTTTTGCCCTTGGAATCTTATCTTTACTTGGAAGAAGGATTCCAGCTTCTTTAAAAATTTTTTTAATGGCTTTGGCTATTTTTGATGATTTGGGTGCAATATTAATTATTGCGCTATTTTATACAAATGATCTCTCTTTTCATGCAATTAGCCTAGCTGGTATTTGTATCATACTTCTTATACTTCTAAATAGATTTAAAGTAACAAGGTTGGGATTTTATATTTTATTGGGTGTATTACTTTGGATTTTTGTACTTAAATCAGGAGTTCATGCTACACTTGCAGGGATAATTGTGGCTTTTACTATTCCTCTTCATGCAATAGATGAAAAAAGAAAAATTATTTCCCCTGTTAAATCTTTACAACACCATATTCACTACTGGGTTGCTTTTTATATTTTACCGCTTTTTGCTTTTGTAAATGCGGGAGTAGATTTAAGTTATACTTCCCTTGATAAACTCTCAAATCCTACTTCGATGGGGATTATATTTGGACTTTTTATTGGAAAACAATTAGGGGTTTTTCTTTTTAGCTATCTGGCAATTAAATATAATATTGCAAAATTCCCAAGGTGCACAAATTGGGCACAACTCTATGGAGTCTCAGTTTTAACTGGAATAGGTTTTACTATGAGTCTTTTTATAGATAGTTTAGCTTTTGAAAATAGTAACGTATTCTTTTTTACTGATAAATTAGCTATTCTTATTGGTTCTTTTGCTTCAGGAATAATGGGCTATTTAATATTAAGATTTGTAAAAAGCCGAAGAGGTTGTAGTATTTAAAGGGGTCTTACAAAACCATTTTCAATTTTTATTATTCCTTCTAATTCCAATTCAAAGATTTTACTTTTGTACTTTTTTACTGCCTCTTCATAGCTTGGAAAACTATTTATAAAAGCTGCAAGTTCACTGGTGGTTACTTTAATTTCTCCAAAAGTGTCAAAAAATTTATTTAAGTCATAAATTGGTTCTATTAATCCCTCTTCAACCAATTTTTGTGTGCCTAAACTCTCATCTAATCTGTGAGGAAGAGTATATACTTTTTTATTCATTTTAAGAGCAAATTCAATTGATCTTAAACTACCACTATTTATATCTGCTTGGGTTACTATCAATACTTCTCCAAGGGCAACTACAAGTTCATTTCTTTGAACAAAAGTATAATTTCTTGGCATTTCATCATCACTATAGGTACTTAAAACAAGTCCCTTTTTTTCGATATCTTCAATTAATTTACTGTTTATGGCTGGATATCTAATATTTAACCCATTTGCAACTACAGCTATTGTATTATTGACACTTGAAGCTTTGTGGGCTATTGCATCAACTCCCATTGCTGCGCCACTTACAACTACAATATCTCTTTTTGATAACTCATTTGCAATAAGATTTGTGTACTTTACACAATATGCATTAGGTCTTCTTGAGCCAACAATTGAGACTTTTCTTTTGTTAAGTAAAGAGAGATCTCCTTTATAAAAAACATCTTTTGGATATTTCTCTAATAAATTAAACTCTTTTATATGAAAATCAATAATAGAAGACATAAATCCCCTTAATAATTTTCTATATTATATACAAATAAGTTTAATTAGTTGTTTTAAAATAAGATAATATATTATGAAAATAAAAAATATACCATGCTTTAATCATTATTTGATATAGTGTGCAAGAAAGAATATTTTTTTATAAGGTTTTAGAATATTGCTATGAATAATACAGCTACATCAACACAATCTTTAACATTATCACTTTTTGCAGTTTGTGGTGCAGGAATATTATGGGGAACAGGTGCTTTAGTAGTGGATATACTTGTTACAAAACATGGTTTTACTCCTGAAAATATCTCTTTTTGGAGATTTTTAATAGGTGATATTGTACTTATAACAATTTTTGGTCGTAAAATATTCTGGCATAAATTAAAACCCTTATTATTAACAGTTGTATTAGCTGGAATTGCTATGGCTGGTTATGTGCTACTTTGGTTTTTGGGTATAGAGCAAATTGGACCAGCTATACCTACTCTTATAGCTCTTTGCTTACCACCAGTTATCGTTACAATAATTACTGTACTAAAAGGGCAAGAAAAAGTAGATTTAAAGCTAATTTTAGTTCTTTTTGGAGCTATTCTTGGGACAATTTTAATCATTCTGAAAGATGATGATGCTTCTACTTTTTTAAACAATTCAAATAATTTACTCTTAGGTGTTGCATATTCCCTTGGTTCAGCCTTTCTTTATGCAGGTTTTTCAATGACAAGTGGTCGAATTTCCAAAGCTCTTGGTGCTGGTCCAGCAACAACTTGTTTAACGATTGTAGCCACATTGGTAATGAGTCTTTTTGCATTTTCTCAACCATTTATCTGGCCAAATCAATTGCCTCCACAAACTTGGTTTTTATATCTTGGTGTTGTAACGGCTGCACTTGCTTTACTTGCTTTTAGTTGGGGTGCAGTACGTTTAAAACCTACAACATTAACTGTTGGAACACTTCTTGAACCATTAACAGCAGTGGTACTTTCTGCTTTTTTATTAGATCAAGCTTTTGGTATCTCCCAATGGATTGGTAGTGCATTACTATTATCTAGTATTTGGTTACTTGGAAATAGAACAAAAATAAAGATGGAACCAATATCATAGAGATATAACTATATTTTATTTTACTTTTTTAAAGTGGGAATTTGATTTAGATATATCATCTCTAAACCATCAAGAAGAGGTTTTGACTCTTTTAAAGTCTTAATAGTTATAGGATGTGGGTGACAAATAGCAATGGCAAAACCATTTTTCTTTGCAATTGCAACTGCTTTTTTCAACTGTCCTTGTATATAGTTAAACTCTTGTTCATTATCTAAGAATACATTTCTAGAGATATATGGCATATTATATTTAAGTGCCATCTCTTTTGCTACACTTTTTCCTGTTGTTCTACTATCAACAAAAACAAAATCATATTTTGTTAGAGCTTTAAATAGTTTATCCATTGCTTCACGATTTTCAGTAAATTTACTTCCTGTATGATTATTTGTATATTTGGCATTTGGATAGAGTTCTCTTATTTTTGCAACTCTTTTTTCAATCTTTTCATAGGTATCATTTATATGAAGAGTACTTGACTCTTCATTTTTAAATGCAGTTGCTTCAAGGGGAAAATGTATCATATAAAAAGGCAAAGGCTGGGCGATTTTAGCTGAATCTGGATGCTTTTTTGTTGGAGGCATTACAGAAATTGTAGTTTTATAACCTATGTCTCTAATTTTATTTATTTGGTATTGGGTTGTAACATCATCAAAAATAATTGCTAATTTAGGTTTAATAGGGAATATAGCTTTCTCTTTTTCCTCTTTTTTAGGCTCTTTACTTTCGATTTTTTTCTCTTCTTCTGTTACACTTTTTTCACTTTTTTTCTCTTCTATATTTGTATCTGTATAATCTTTATAAAAATCTTTTGTATACTCTTCAAATTTATCTTTTTTTATCTTCTCAACTTCATCAAAATATTTATCAAATTTATCTTTTGTATCTTTTACTTTTTGTTCAATTTTTTCCACAGTTTTAGGAATAGGTGTATTATCAATAGTTTTTTTAACTCTATTATTGTCAATAATATATATTAAAAATCCAATAGCAATAATTAAAAGGGCAATAATAAGTAATAAAATATTTATAATCTTAAAATTATAGTTAGATTTACTGGTGCTGTTTTTTCTTCTAGTAGGTTTTCTACTACTCTTTTTCCGTCTAGTCATTAAGTTTTGGATTTGTTAAAGTAAGAAGAACCCTTCTTACTTTAACACTATTAGAAGTTTTAGTTTTTAGATTGATCAACAATTTTATTAGAAGCAATCCAAGGCATCATAGCTCTTAGTTTTTCACCAGTTTGCTCTAATAATGAAGCTTTTGCATTTTTTCTTTCAGCATTCATTCTTGGATATCCAGCTTGTCCTTCTAAAATGAAATCTTTAGCAAATACACCATTTTGAATCTCTTTTAAGATTTGTTTCATAGCAGCTTTTGATTCATCATTGATAACTCTTGGTCCAGAAACATAATCACCATATTCAGCAGTATTTGAAATAGAGTATCTCATATCTGCAATACCACCCTCATACATTAAGTCAACAATTAGTTTTAACTCATGTAAACACTCAAAGTATGCCATTTCAGGTTCATAACCAGCTTCAACTAATGTTTCAAATCCAGCATTAACTAAAGCAGTTGCGCCACCACAAAGTACAGCTTGCTCACCAAATAAGTCAGTCTCTGTTTCATCTTTGAAAGTAGTTTCAATAATTCCTGTTCTTCCTCCACCAATAGCACTTGCATATGCTAAAGCAATATCTTTTGTGTCACCTTTTGGATCTTGGAATACAGCGATTAAGTCAGGAATTCCTCCACCTTTAGTAAACTCTGATCTTACAGTGTGACCTGGAGCTTTTGGTGCAATCATCATTACATTTGTATTTTTTTCAGGAATAATTCTTCCATAGTGGATATTAAATCCATGTCCAAATGCTAAATAAGCACCATCTTTAAGATTTGGTTTAATCTCTTTTGCATAAATATCAGCTTGATTTTCATCTGGTAAAAGAATCATTACAACTTCAGCAGCTGCAGTAGCTTCTGCTACAGTTTTTACAGTAAATCCTTTAGCTTCAGCTTTTGCCCAAGATGAACCACCTTTTCTTAAACCAACAATTACTTCTACACCAGAATCTCTTAAGTTTTCAGCGTGTGCGTGACCTTGAGAACCAAAACCAATCATTGCAACTTTTTTTGATTTTATTAATTCGATATTACAATCTTTATCGTAGTAAACATTTAATGCCATATTACAATTCCTCTAGTAAATTTTGAGCGATTATATCCAAACAAAGTTAAAATCTAGGTAATTCAATGTTGAAGAATCTTTTATAATAATAACTTATTTTAGTATTTAAAGCTAAATAACTTTTGTGTTTTTTAGGTATAAACAATAAATGTTAAGAGGAATGATAGTATCATAATAACTAACAAAATATACTTCTTTTAGGGGTATTTATATTATTATCAATTATAAAAAATGAAGAGGAATCGAATATTGTATAAAGAACTATTTACTAAAGTACAACAAAATATAAGAGATTTTAGTGAAGAAGAGATAAAAAGTTTAGAAGAGTTTGTTAAAGAGGGTTTTATAGTTAAAAATGAAAATTATGAAATAAACTCAAAATATAGAGTTGGACAAGTAAGAGTTGATAAAACCAAAGCTGTACTTTGTGATTTGGTAAATGAACATAAAGATTTAGTTTTAGATTTTGAACATCTAAATGGTGCTTATGATGGAGATTTAGTTTTAGTAAAAAGAGTTTTTAATCCAAGAAATAAAATAAAAGCAAAGGTTATCAAACTCTTTTCAAATAACAACAATAAGAATATTTTAGTTTATGTAAAAAATAGAGAGTATTACACTGTAAAAGAGTCAATAAGACTTCAAAATACTCCAAATACTCTTTTAGAGGATGGAGAACTTTTAATTGTAGATAGCAAGAGTTTTGAAATTCAAGAAGAGTTAGGGAATATAAGCAATCCAAAAGTGGATGAAAGAATATCACTAAATCTATATAAAGAGGAGATAAGATTAGAGAAAACTCCTTTTGTAGAAGCTAAAATGGATGACCTAAAACAGAGAGTTGATTTAAGGGATTTGGCATTTTGTACAATAGATCCAAATACTGCAAAAGACCATGATGATGCCATCTATTTTGACTGGGAAAATTCAATTCTTTATGTGGCAATTGCAGATGTCTCTTATTTTGTAAAGGAAGATAGTGAACTGGATAAAATAGCTTTTAAAAAATCAACATCAGCTTATTTGCCTTCAAAAGTTCTTCCTATGCTTCCAAATGAACTTAGTGAAGATATGTGTTCACTAAAAGAGGGAGTTGATAGATACTCTTATGTTTTTAAAATCTATCTTGATTTACAAAAAGTTGAGGTTAAAAAGAGCGAACTTCTTGAAGCAGTTATTAATTCCCATAGAAAATTTTCTTATGGAAGAATTGACAGAGTTTTAGAGAACAAACTTGATACTTATACGCAAGTTGAGAAGCAAATTTTTGATTATCTTCTTCCTTTATATGAAGTAACCAAACAATTTAGAACAAAAAGATTAAAAGATGGATATGACTTTAGAAGTAGTGAGTATAGATTAAAACTTTTAAATGAAGAGTTGCAAAGTGTTGAGATTGAAACTTCAAGTTCATCTCACCAACTAATAGAAGAGTGTATGCTTTTAGCAAATATTGAAGCAAGTAAAAAAGTAAATAGTGTTGGGATTTTTAGAATTCATGAAGAGCCTCCTTTTAAAGCTATTACAAAATTGATTGATGATGTTAATAGCCTTGGAATAAAAGCAAAACTTCAAAGTGATGTGCACTCAACAATTACTCATATTCAAGAGAAAGCTAAACACTCTGTTTTAAGGGAAGAGATAGATGAACTTATTATTCATGCTCAAACCCAAGCAAAATATAGTTCAAGAAATTTAGGGCACTTTGGGCTTGGATTTAAGTCTTATTCTCACTTTACAAGTCCTATTAGAAGATACTCTGACTTGGTTTTACATAGGATGTTAAAAACAAAACAGACTCCTAAAAATATTGATGAAATATGTGATTATATCTCAGAGCAAGAGAGAAAAATAGATCAAATGGTTTGGGACTTTGAAGATAGAAAATACGCAAGATGGGCTTTAAAAAATATAGGAAAAGAGATAAAAGCAAAAATTATAGATACTGAAAAAGGTATTGCAGTCACTTATGGACAAATAGCAGGAGCAAAGATAAAACTTGATAACTATAAAGGGCAAACCCTTTATGGGAAAATAAAAGTTATTATAAAATCAAGTGATATCCTCTCAAAAGCGATAATTGGAACCATAAAATAATAAAGAGATTGAAAAACTTTTATTATAAAACTCTTTTGGGATAAAAAATTATATCTTTATTTACTATTTAGGAAGTTTCTTAAACACTTATAATAGTATCTCCACTTTTTATCCAATTACTTAGAAGCTCACCTGTATAATATACATCTATATTACAAGCTTCTAACCCTTCAGCTATTTCCATATTCTCTGCACATTTTAGACAAGCTGTAACTTTAACACCATCATCTATCATAGCTTTTACTTTATCTTGAATCTCTTTATCTTGAGCTATTAGTTTTTGACTAGCTCCCCAAACTAAAACTGAAACTTCATCCATCCAACCTTTTATTTTTGCATTGTGTGCATATAGAAGTACCATATGTATTGATGTCTCTTTGTTATCAGTAGTCCAAAGAATTTTTGCCTCTTTTTGCATAAAATATCCTTTTAAAATTTATGAATTATTGTTTGATTATACATAAGAGAACTTTTGCTTTAATAAAGTTTTTTTATTAGCTTTGTTTTTATTTTTAATAAAATCTAAGGTTTAACAAAGTCTGGACTAAAGAGCTAGCCGCGAAATTTAACAAATTAAAAAATCTTTGATTTTTTATCTTTGAGGGTATTTGCTTTAGCAAACAGTGAAGACGTTGGTGGCTTTTTGTATTACTTTTTGACATCAAAAAGTAATAGAAGCGCAATTCTTTGTAAAAGAGTGTAAGAGAGAATAAAAGCTTTAACTTTTAACAAAAGAGTCTTATTGCGAACATCTGTCATTCAAATCTTTTAACTCCAAATTTAAAGCATTTGATGAGATATAAACTTCCCAAATGCAAATAGCTAAAGAGATACACATAATTATAAGACTAAAACCAAAGATTTTTTTACCTAAATCGTAATATCCTAAAAACAGTGCAAACATTGATATGGTACAAAAAAGCATTGACAAAGCGCCAAAAAACTGCATCCATTTTGTAAGTTCCAATCTTTTTTTCAAGTTTGCAATTTGTCCGCTAAAATCTCTAATACCGTCAGTTCTAGCTTGGCTACTTATTGCCCTTATAAGTTGTCCTGTTGTTAAAAATCTATTTGTATATGCTAAAAGAAGTAGTGAAATAGCAGGAAAGAGTAGGGCTGGTGTTGAAATTTCTATTTCCATATTAAGCCTTTTTTATTTTACATTTTAACAGAAATAATATATAAAAGTAATGTTTGTTATTGGAATTTTTATGCAATTTAAAAATTAATAATAGATTTTACAGAAAGCTAGGAAAAGTATATTTTTGCTAATATTTTAAATAGCAATTATATCTATAAGGTACTAAATGAAAATTTTACATGCATTGGCACAAAGACCAGGGAAAACTGGAAGCGGTGTCTTTTTACAACAATTATTTAAAGCAGGTTTTGAAAAAGGATACCAACAAGCGGTACTTGCAGGAGTTCCTTTAAATGAGCAAGAACCAGGCATTGATAATTTAGATATGAAAAACTACTATCCTGTTTTATTTGAAACTTCAACATTACCTTTTCCTGTTGTTGGTATGAGTGATGTAATGCCATATAAAAGTACTAAATATAGTGAATTAACAAAAGAGATGTTTAACTCTTATGAAAAAGAGTTTAAAAAAGTTATAACAAAGGCTGTTGAGGAGTTTAAACCTGATGTTGTAATTTGTAATCATATTTGGCTTTTAGCAACTTTTATCAAAGATTTATATCCAAATTTAAAAGTTTTAGCTCTTTGTCACGGAACAGATTTAAGACAACTTGAAAGAGCTTTTCAATTTGTAGATTTAGTAAAAGAAAAAATTCCTAGATGTGATTATTTTTTTGCTTTAAACTCTGTACAAAATGAGGAAATTAAAAGATTGTACAAGCTAAATGACGAACAAGTTATTACAAGTGGAAGCGGATATAATCCTAAAATGTTTTTCCCTATAAAAAGAGAAAAAAATAAAAAAATAAAAATCACATATGTAGGAAAAATTTGTAATGCGAAAGGGGTTCCTCATCTTATAAATGCATTTGAAAATGTAGAAAATTGCGAAAATATGGAATTGAATTTGATAGGGAATGGTACAGCAAAAGAGAGTGATGATATAATAAAAAGTGTAGTTATATCAAAAGCAAATATAAGATACTTGGGATTACTTCCTCAAAAAGAGCTAGAAGAGATATTAAAGTATAGTGATATTTTTATTTTACCTTCATTTTTTGAGGGTTTACCTCTAGTTGTTATAGAAGCATTAGCCTCAGGTGCAAAAGTAATAACTACAGATCTGCCAGGTCTTGATGATTTTTTAGGAGATGAGTTAAAAGAGCTTGGTGCTATAAGATATATTAAAATGCCAAGATTAAAAAACTTAGATACCCCTTTTGAAGAAGATATAAAAGAGTTTGAGAATAGTATAAAAAGATTTATTAAAGAGGTTAGTTTAGAAGTTATTAGTGATAAAAAATATGATATTGATAAAGTAATTAAACTTTTAGAAGATAAAACTTGGATAGGTCTTTTTAATAGATTAGAAAAACTATTTTAAAAGTAAATTTAGGTTAATATTTCACTATGTATAAAAATGAATTCGACAACCTTTTAAATCAAAACAAAATATTTAATGCCTATATGTTTTATGGGCAATCAAAATTTTTAATAGAGTATTATACTGATTTGGTGGCCAAAAGACTGGGAACTCCTGATGAGGTAGAGAAACTCTATTTTGATGATTTTGATTTTAAATATGCAAAAGATAAACTTCTACAATCATCACTTTTTTCTTCAAATAATATTTTAGTTATAAAACTAGAGAAGAAGCTAAATAAAAAAGAGGTTGAAGAGCTAATAGAGGCTTGCAATATAAATCCTGACTCAAAAGTTATTTTTGCTTGTATGGATGATGGCGAATTCAAAACTATGGCTGGATATTTTACAGAGAAACAAAATGCTGTTAGCGTTAGAATGTTTTTACCTTTTGTAAATGAAGCAATAAAAATAATAGAGAGCCATGCAAAAGCCTTAAATATAAAATATGAAATTTCAGCACTAAATAATCTTTATTTTATGCATAGACAAGATTTATCTTTATGTGTGAATGACTTAAAAAAACTCTCAATTTTAGAACAACTAATAACTCCTGATTTGATATATAAACACTGCTTTGGAATAGGTGCAGTGAACTTTGAAGACTTCTTACACAATCTTTTAGAAGGGCAAGATATAAGTGAAGATTTGGAAGCTTTATTGGAAGAGGGTATGAATGAGATATATCTTCTAAATCAAGTAACTTCATTTATCCAACAACTCTTTATGATAAGCTCTTACGCAAGGGTTTACGGAAGTGCAAATGCAAAAGAGATTTTAGGTTTTATTCCTCCAAAAAATATTTGGGAGAGAAAAAGTAGATTAGCAATAAATATAAAACCAGAGAAATTTTTAGAACTACTTGATTTTCTATTAAATATAGAATTGGAGTTAAAATCTTCAAAAATAAACAATCAAAATCTATATCTCCAAGCTTCTCTTAGGAAAATTTCAGTTTTAATTAGATAAAATCACAGACTTTACAAAAACCTTGCTGATATTTGTAAAGATACCGGCACAATCTATAAGGAGAATTAATGACAAGAATCAAACATTATGAAACAATGTTTATCTTAAAGCCAACTCTTACAGAAGAAGAGACTAAGGCTCAAATCGATTTAGTAAAAGCTACAATCGAAAAAAATGGTGGTGAAATCGTATCTTGTGATGATATGGGAACTAAACAACTAGCTTATGAAATTGAAAAACACAAAAGAGGTTACTATTTCGTAATTTATTTCAAATGTCAAACTGATGGTATCTTTGAAATAGAAAGAAACTACAGAATTAATGAAAATATTATCAGATTTATTTTCATCAAATATGAAAGTAAAAAAGAAGTTGTTGCTTGGACAAAAATGAGTGATGAGGCAGCTAAAAAAGCTAACTAATTAAATTTATAGGAACATCTTATGTATAATAAAGTAGTAATGATAGGTAACTTAACAAGAGATATTGAGCTTAGATATATGCCAAATGGTTCTGCATTAGCTAAATCTGCAATTGCAACAAGTCATAGATATAAGACAAATACTGGAGAACAAAAAGAAGAAGTTTGTTTTTTAGATTTCAATATTTTTGGAAGAAGTGCTGAAATTGCTAATCAATACCTAAGAAAAGGTTCTAAAGTTTTATTAGAGGGAAGATTAGTATTTGAGCAATGGACAGCACAAGACGGATCTAACAGAAGTAAACATGCTTTAAGAGTTGATACTATGAAAATGTTAGATACTAAAGCTGATTCGCAAAATGTTGTTCCACAACAAGGTGGTGGGGATAATGGTTATAATCCACAAGCTCCACAATACAATCAATCTCAAGCACCTCAAAGCAATGTTGGTCAAAATAATTATGGTGGTAGTATGAACTCTGTGCAACCGCAAGAGTACAGTATACCTGAAATCGATATTGACGATGACGAAATACCTTTCTAGAATAATAAGGACATAAAATGGCAGAAAGAAGAAAATACGGAAAAAAATTTTGTAAATATACTGAGATGAAAGTTGATTTCATTGATTATAAAAATGTAGATTTATTAAAAATCTCTATGAGTGAAAGAGGTAAAATCATGCCTAGAAGACTTACTGGTAACTCTAAAAACTCTCAAGAGATGGTAGAGAAAGCAATTAAAAGAGCTAGACACATGGCATTAGTTCCATATATTGTTAACACTCAAAACGTTACAGATGCGGCTTACGTAAAATAGTCTATATTCTGATTAGATAAAAGGGAAGGAAGTTTATACTTTCTTCCCTTTTTTTATGCCAAAAATTTCTAAAAGCCTATAAGAGAGGGTTAAGTAATTTCTCTATATAATTTCAATAACAATTATCAATTACGAAAATAAGGATATTTTGATGAAATTAATTTTAGGATTTTTTTTGATATTCTCTGCACTTTTTGCAAGTGAAGAGGTAAATGTTTATTCCCACAGACATTATGATACAGATAAACAACTTTTTAAAATGTTTGAAGAAAAAACGGGAATAAAAGTAAATGTAGTTAAAGCTGACGCAAATGCTTTAATAAAAAGATTAACAAGTGAAGGTGATAAATCTCCTGCTGATGTATTAATAACTGTTGATGCTGGTAGATTATACCAAGCAAAAGAGCTAAATCTTTTACAGGCAATTAAATCAGACTACTTAATAAATAATATACCAGAAAATTTAAGAGATGAAGATAATGAGTGGTTTGCTCTTACAAAAAGAGTTAGAGCTTTTGTTGTTCCAAAAGATAGTGGTTTGGAAAACAAAATCAAGACTTATGAGGATTTAATTAAACCAGAGTTTAAAAAGATGATTATGACAAGATCTTCAAGTCACATATATAACCAATCTATGCTTGCAGCTGTTATTGCCCACCATGGAAAAGAGTATGCACTAAAATGGGCAAAGGGTGTTGTCAATAATATGAAAAGAGCTCCTAGAGGAGATGATAGATATCAAGTAAAAGCAGTTGGAAATGGGATTGGAAAGATAGGAATTGTAAATACATATTATGTGGGACAGATGACTGGCTCAAAAGATCTTTCTGAAAAAGAGGCAGTTCAAAATGTGAAAGTGATTTTCCCTGTATTTGAAAATGGTGGAACACATATCAATGTAAGTGGAGCAGGTGTTACAAAATATGCGCCACATAAAGAAAATGCTATCAAATTTATTGAGTTTTTGGCAAGTCCTGAGGCACAAGAGCTTTTTGCAAATGATAACTTTGAATATCCAGTTGTAAAAGGTATGAAAGTAAATAGTGTAGTTGCATCTTGGGGTGAATTTACTGATGACAAAATTTCAGTTAATACTTTGGGTAAATACAACGCAGATGCCGTTAAAATCTTTGATGAAGCTGGTTGGAAGTAAGAAGTTAGATTGAAGATATTTAATAAATTAACAATAAGTAGTGTTCTTTTAACGCTACTTATCTCTATTCCTGCGCTTATTTTAATCTCAAATATATTTGTAAGCAGCAAAAATTGGCAACATCTAGTTGATACTGTACTTTTTACATATATTTACAACTCTTTATATATAATGGTAGGAGTTGCTATTTTAACCTCTCTTTTGGGATTTACAACAGCTTATATTACAACTTTTTACAGCTTCAAAGGTTCAAAGTTTTTCCATTATGCTTTAATCCTTCCTTTTGCAATTCCGACATATATAATGTCATATATTTATGGAGGAATGTTTGATATAACAGGAAGTGTTACAACTTTTATTTTAGATTTTATGGGTAAATCTTTTGATGAAGTAAATTTCTTTGATATTATGTCAATAGAGGGCGCTATTATAATTATGTCTTTGGTTTTATACCCTTATGTGTATCTGATCTCTAAAACATATCTAAAAGCAGAATCTTCATCTATTATTGATGCTTCAAGAACAATGGGACTTACAAATTTTCAAATCTTTTATAAGGTAATAATTCCTATTTCAAGACCAGCAATTGTTGCAGGAGTGATTTTGGCAGTAATGGAAGCTGTTGCAGATTTTGGAGTTATGGATTATTATGGAGTATCAACATTTGTAACTGGTATTTTTAGAACTTGGCTTGGAATGGGAAGTGTGGAAGATGCTTCAAAACTTGCCTCACTTTTAATGCTTTTCATTTTTTTACTTATTTTTGCTGAGAGATTTCAGCGAAGAAATAAACAGTATAACAGTAGTGGAAAAGATTTTAAACCAATTATAAAACAAAAACTAAAAGGTTTAAAAGCCTTTTTAGCTTTTCTTGTATGTTTTATTCCTTTCTTTTTAGGGTTTTTACTCCCTTTTTCTCAAATGAGTTATTGGTTTTATATCTCTTATGAAGAGATTATTGATGAAGATTTTTTAACAATACTTTTTCAAACTCTTTCACTAGGAGTATTTAGTTCTATATTAATAACAATATTGGCATTTGTAATTACATACAATGTAAGAGTTCATAAAAATAAAATAGCTGAAAATCTAGTACAAATCTCAAAACTTGGATACTCAATTCCAGGAGCAGTTGTGGCTGTTGGGATTTTGAGTTTTTTTAGTATTATAGATAGAAATTTGGACATTTTACTAAGTGGAACAATAGTTGCCATAATCTTTGGTTATGTGGTTAGATTTATTGCAATCTCAATAAATAATTATGAGTCAGGATTTAGTAAAATTCCAAAAACCTATGATGATGCTTGTAAAACTATGCAAATAGGAAGTTTTCAAACCTTTTTTAAGATGGTTTTCCCTCTTATTAGAGGTTCAATTATGGTAAGTTTTATTATTGTTTTTATTGAAGTTATGAAAGAGTTGCCTTTAACAATGATATTAAGACCTTTTAATTTTGACACTCTTCCTGTTTTATCCCATGAGCTTGTAAATCAATCTCAGATAATAGAGTCTAGTGTTCCAGCAATGTTTATAGTTGCCTTTGGAATTATTTCAGTTTTGATTTTGGCAAAAAAAATGGTTAAGGATTAGTAGTATGGTAGGAGTTAGCCTAAAAAATTTCTCAATCTCTTTTTCAGATACAAAGATTTTAGAAGATGTATCTTTCGATGTTATTCAAGGGGAGATTGTAACAATTTTAGGACCAAGTGGTTGTGGTAAAAGTACAATTTTAAGAAGTATCGCCTCTTTGCAAGATGAGTATAGTGGAGAGATTTTTATAAATGATCACTGCTTAATAAACAACGGACAAAAACAGTGTCACAAAGATATTGGATATATTTTTCAAGATTATGCACTTTTCCCACATCTAAATGTAAAAGAGAATATTGAGTTTGCCCTTTATAAACTAAAGGCAATAGAGAGACAAAAAAGAGTTGATAAGTTATTAAAACAGTTTGACTTAGTTGAGCATAGAAATAAACAAATCCATGAACTAAGTGGTGGACAACAACAAAGGGTATCAATAGCTAGAGTTTTGGCATATGAACCAAAAGTAATACTTCTTGATGAACCCTTTTCAAATTTGGATTCAATACTTAGAAATAAAACAAAAGTTTGGCTAAAAAAACTTATCAAGCAGATGGGACTTAGTGCTATTTTGGTTACCCACGATCAAAAAGAGGCTTTAAGTATGAGTGATAAAATTGCAATTATTCATAATAGAAAAATTGAACAATTTGGAACACCAAAAGAGCTTTTTGAATCTCCAAACTCACTTTATGTGGCAAATTTTTTAAATAGAATAAATAGCCTTCCTAATGAATTAAGTCTATCGTTGGGTGTTGATGTTAATGAAGAGAGTGTTGGGGTTGTTCCTATTGATAAAATAAGTTTCTCGCAAAGTGGAGTTAAAGCTTCTATTGAAGATATCTCATATTGCGGAGATTATTATGAAGTGGAAGTTTTATTATGTGATTATGAAAACAGTTCTATATTTATAAAAACTACTTCAATTGATGAGCTTGAAAATAGCAGTGAGTGCTATTTGACAATCAATTTAGAAGATATAAAAGTAGTAAAAAAGAGTATTTAACTCTTTTTTATCTTGCTTCCCTATCTGTTCTTGGGTCAAGATCAGCTATATTTGCCCCAGAAGTTATAGGAACATTTACAAAGGTACTTAGTTCATCATCGGCAACTCTTTTTTTAGATAAAGAATAAAAAGTTAAATATATTCCTACAACAGAATACAATACAAACATAGAGTTGTCATAAAATTTAAATAAGAATCCAACAATAATTGGAGCTACAAAAGAACCTAATCCATAAGTAAAGAGTAGAGTTCTACTTATCTCTAAAATATCAGCATCTTCATCTAAAACATCATTTGCTCTTGCTAAGCTTAGAGGATATAGTGAAAATATAGTAAGTCCCAATAGAAAAGAACAAATGTATAATAAAGTTGTATTTAAACCTATAAATAAAAACAAAGAGGAACTAATTGCAGTAATAAATGAGACTATTGCAATAATCTTTCTTCTTCCATATTTATCTGAAACAATACCAACTGGCCATTCTGCAATAAGACCTCCTAAAATACCAATTAACATAAAATAAGAGACAACTTCTACAGATTGAAATTTTGCTAAAACATATACGGGAGCCATTGTAAAAAATGAACCAATAAATATCCCTCCAATAAAACTTGTTGTTGTAGCAAGAGGTACTATTTTATATATTTTTGGTAATGAATATCTCTCAAAAGGGAGCAGTTCTGGCTCTTTGATTTTTGTTAAAGCAATAAAAGGGATTGAAACTAAAACTAAAACAGAACCTAAAACAAAAATAGTGCTACTTAAATTATCCATTGTTAGAAATAGTTGCCCTAATGCAATTGATAAATAGAAAATAATCTCATATATTGCAAGCACTTTTCCCCTGATTTCTGAAGTAGCTTTTTCATTTAACCAACTCTCTATTATGATTAAGATACTAAAATAACAAAATCCAGCTACAAATCTAAGAAATCCCCATAAAAATTCATTGAAAAATAGATATTGAAGTAAAAATGTAGTTACCATAAGAGCTGCAAAATTTGCATAACTTCTTATATGCCCAACTTTTGAAATTATACTTTGACTAAAAATAGATGATAAAATAGCCCCAAGAAAAAATGATGAGTTAATAAGACCAATGGCAATATCATTTATTCCGTTGCCTTTTAAATATACACCAATATATGTTAGCACCATACCGTAACCAATAGCCAAAAAGGTTACTGAAAAAAATAGAGATGATATGGGCATAACAGAAAATCTATTTTTTTTTGACATTTTTTTTATCCTTCTTTTGGAAAATATTTTGATTATACAGAAATAAAAAATTATTTCAATAAATGTAAAAAAGTTTAAAAAGAGGAGGGTGTTTAGAAGTTAAACTTCTTAAACTCTCTCCCATACTACACCATTTGGTGTATCCATTATTGAAACACCTTTAGAGCTAATCTCTTCCCTTATTTTATCGGCAGTTTCAAAATCTTTATTGCTTTTTGCTTGAGTTCTTTTTTCAATTAGATTTTCAATCTCTTTAATCTCATCTTCACCTATTCCAAATTGGAAATATTTATAGGCATCTTCAAAACCAATACCTAAAATATCACTAATAAAATTAAACGTAGCAACTAACTCTTTTTTTAAGTTTTTATTTTTTGGTTCTTTATCTAAAGTCTCATTTGCTTTGTTTATATACTCATCTATTATAGAGATCGCTTTTGGTGTATTTAAATCATCATTTAAAGATTCTAAAAGTGAAGTTTTAAACTCACTGTTTACACTACTTGCTTCTAAACCATAAACCCTTTTTTTCACTCTATATAGTTTGTCAAGTCTTTTTTTAGAAGCGATTAAATCCTCTTCATTAAAGTTAAAGTTTGCTCTATATTGGGCTGTTAAAAGATAAAATCTTACAACTTCACCACTATATGATTTTAGTATATCTTTTAGGAAAAATGAGTTTCCTAAAGATTTACTCATCTTCTCTCCATCAATCGTTACAAAACCATTATGCATCCAATATTTAGCTAAATTTTGGTTTGAAGAGCATCTAGTTTGTGCTGCTTCATTCTCATGGTGAGGGAAAAGCAAATCTGCCCCTCCACCATGAATATCAATTTGGTACTCTTTATCTTTGTATGCCAAATGTTTTTTTATCATTGCACTACACTCAATGTGCCATCCAGGTCTTCCTTTACCAAAAGGTGACTCATAGGCTACATCATTTGCTTTTTCAAATTTCCAAAGGGCAAAATCACTTGGATTTCTTTTTTGAGTATTTGATTCAACTCTAGCAATAGAGTTTTCATCACTTGCTCTGTGTGAAAGTGAACCATAAATTTCATCTTTTGAAACATCAAAATATACACCGTCACTTATTTTATAAGCAATATCTTTTTCCATTAGATTTTCAATCATTTCAATCATATATTCAAGATTTTGTGTAGCTTTTGGTTCAAGGGAATTTGGCAAGATATTTAAAGTCGACATATCTTTTTTATATGCATTAATATATTCACTTGTAATCTCTTCCAAACTTCTATTTGTCTCGTGCATTTTTTTAATAATCTTATCATCGATATCTGTAAAGTTTTTGGTCATTATTACATTATAACCATTTGCTTTTAAGACTCTGTGAAGTAGATCAAAAGAGATAGCACTTCTTGCATGTCCTAAGTGTGAATCATCATAAACTGTAGGTCCACAGATATAAACTTTTACATCCGGGCTTTCAATTGCTTCAAATAGAACTTTCTCTTTTTTTACAGAGTCAAATATTGTTAATTTTTTCATTACTTAAATAGTGCCTCTAGTGATGCTGTATCATGATTTTTCTCTTCTTTTTGAGAATCTGTTTCTGTTGAAGAAATAGTCTCACCGCCAACCTCTTTTAGCTCTATATCATATTTTGTAAGCATTGATGCAAGTCTAATATTTAAACCAGATTTTCCAATTGCTTTTGATTTTTGATCAGCAGGGATTGTAACTAAAGCTTTTCCTTTTTCATTTCCTTCTGCATATTTTTCAATTTTTACACTTGTAATAATTGCTGGGCTAAGTGCTCTTGCTATGAACATTTCTGGAATAGTTGAGAACTCAACGCAGTCAATGTTTTCTCCATTTAACTGTTTTGATACTGCACCTATTCTAACACCTTTTACACCTACAACAGAACCAATAGGGTCAATATTAGAATCAGTTGAGATAAGTGCAATTTTTGCTCTAGTACCTGGAATTCTAGCACTAGCTTCAATAGAGATAATCTCATCTTTTAGTTCAGGAACTTCAGATTTTAAAAGTGATTCTAAAAATTTTGGACTTGTTCTTGAAATCTCAACAATAAGTCCATTTGTTTTATCTATATTTACACTTTTAACAACAGCTTTAACTGTATCACCAACTCTAAAAGATTCACCTTTAATTCTACTCTTTCTTGGTAACATCCCTTTAACTTCACCAATCTCTACGAAAGTATTTTCTGCTCTATCTATTCTAGTAACACTTCCGCTTATAGTTTTTCCAATTTTATTTTTATATTTATTTAGAAGAGACTCTTCTAGAAATCTTTGTATTCTATATTCAAAATTGCTGTGAAGAATTGTTGCTGCATTTCTTCCCATATTTTCAAACTCTAAGTCATAGTTTACAAAATCACCAATCTCTAAGCTTTCATCAATTTTTTTTGCTTCTTCTATTGAGATGTAATTCTCTTTACTGATGATATTCCCATAATTATCAACACCATCTTCTTTTAATCTCACATCATCGTTTTTAACAACTTCAATTTTTTGAAAAAGTTCTAATTTTTTATTTGGTCTATCTATTTCTGCATCAAATCTCAAAGTTGAATCAACCATCTTTTCCGCAGTCTTGATTAATGCCTCTTTTAAAGAGTTTTCAACATCATCAATTTTTAAGCCTTTTTCATAGGCAATAGAATCCAATATATCTATAATCTTATCCATTTGTACCTTCTTTATTTTGTGACATTGAAATGTAAAGTTTTTGATTTTCAATGTAGAGTAGAACACCATTTTATCTTAAAAGAGCTTTTATAGAAATTAAAGCAATTTTAAGATAGACTATTTAGCTAATTTATAAAAACAAAGGTTAAATAATATGGAATTATTACTTGCAAGAACTGAATTAAGTGAAAAACCAAAAAAAGTTCAACTTGATAAACTTAAAGAGGATTTGAAAAAAGATGGGGAGAAAATTTTCTATTTTGATAGAGATAACTCTCATAAAGATATGATGTCTTTAGTTGACTCTTTTGAAGATGAGGGATTTAACGTATACTTTAGAGAAGTTAAATACGGACTTGCAGATGAAGAGTATATGTATGAGGTTCATGCACTATAATTTTTTAGTGAAAAGTATTAATGAGTAAACAAGAAGAAAAAAAGCTATTTATACAAACCCTTGGCTGTCAAATGAACGACACAGACAGCCAACATATTATTGCAGAACTTAAAGAGCATAAAAACTACACCACAACAGATAATATAGAGGATGCAGATTTGATAATTATCAATACCTGCTCTGTTAGAGAAAAACCTGTTTCAAAACTCTTTTCAGAGATTGGTCAGTTTAATGTTAAGAAAAAAGATGGTGCAAAAATAGGTGTATGTGGATGTACTGCAAGTCATTTGGGAAACGATATTATAAAAAGAGCGCCTTATGTTGATTTTGTACTTGGAGCTAGAAATATCTCTAAAATAAAAGATGTTATAGAAAAAAAAGGTGCAGTTGAGATTGATATAGATTATGATGATTCAACTTACCAATTTGCACAAAACTCAAATAACTTGTATAAAACATCAGTTAACATCTCAATTGGTTGTGATAAGGAGTGTACATATTGTATTGTTCCTGCAACAAGAGGAGATGAAATCTCTATTCCTCCTGAAATGATAATTGAACAGATAAAAAAAGATGTTTTAAGAGGAGCTAAAGAGGTAACTTTACTTGGGCAAAATGTAAACTCTTATGGAAGAAGATTTAGCGACAAAAGAGAGAAATACTCTTTTACAAAACTTTTGCAAGATGTTTCAAAAATTGAGAAAGTTGAGAGAATTAGATTTACTTCTCCTCACCCTCTTCATATGGATGATGAGTTTATAGAGGAGTTTGCAAAAAATCCTAAAATCTCTAAGTGTATTCATATGCCACTACAAAGTGGTTCTACAAAAATTCTAAAAGCTATGAAAAGAGGATACACAAAAGAGTGGTTTTTAAATAGGGCTAAAAAGATAAGAGAGATGGTTCCTGATGTTAGAATTACAACAGATATTATTGTTGCTTTCCCAGGTGAAACCCAAGAGGATTTTGAAGATACAATTGATGTAATCAAGCAAGTAAAATTTGATCAAATCTTTAATTTCAAATACTCTCCTAGACCAAATACAGCAGCATTAGAGTTAAAAGATATAGAAGTAGCTGATGAGATAGGAAGCAAAAGACTTATAGAGGTAATTGAGCTTCATAAAGAGCACCAAAGCGAACTTATGGACTCAAATATTGGAAAAGTTGTAACTGTACTTTTTGATTCACTAAAACCAAATGGTGAAGTTGCAGGATTTACTGATAACTATTGCCAAGTTTTTGTAAAAGGAAGTGATGAACTTTTAGGTCAACTTGTTGATGTAAAAGTTACAGAAGCAACAAGAACAGCACTAAAAGGTGAAGTGATAAATAGATGAAACTTTTTTTAGTTACAAGGGTTGTTCCTTTTATAATGCAACTAATTGTTAGATTTATCTATTTAACCAATAAAAAAGTTTTTCATCATCCAGAAGTTAACCCAAAAGAGCCATTTATTGTGGCTTTTTGGCATGGGGAACTTCTGATGCAACCTTTTAATTATCAAAGATTAAAGCCTAAAGGAAAAGTAAGTGCCATGATAAGTGAGCACAAAGATGGCGAAGCTATTACAAAAACAGTAGAGTATCTTGGAATTGATTCAATAAGAGGTTCAAGTACAAGAGGTGGAGCCAAAGCTTTAATTGGTGCAATAAAAGAGTTAAAAGCAGGTGATGATATTGCAATAACGCCTGATGGACCTAGAGGACCAAGACACTCAGTTGCAGATGGAATTGTAGCAATTTCACAGAAAACAAATGCTAGAATATTGGTGTTTAATTGTAGACCAACAAGATATTGGCAATTTAATTCTTGGGATAAGTTTATTATCCCTAAGCCTTTTGGAAAACTGGAGTTTTTTATTCAAGAACCACTTGATATTAGTTCTTATACAGTTGAAGAAGCAAAAGAGTTAATTAAAGAAAAGATGCTTATAAATGCAATGAAGTAAGGGTTTTGATTTAAGATGTTTTCAAAAGAGTTTTTGTATATAAATGCCATCAAATATAGATCACAACTAAAAGTTAATTTTAAAAAATTAAGTAATAATGATATTGCTGAGACAAATACTTCAACTTTTATTGCAAAAGATGAGATTATGGGAAGAGATATTGCAACAAAATTTGTTGCTTTGCAATCTGAGATTGATAATACCTATATCTCAACACTTCTTCTACAAGAAGATGTAAAGCTATTAAGAAAAAATCAACAAAGACCAAGAGATTTTATAACAAGATCTTTAAATAATGACTATAATATTGCAGTTTCTAGAAATGCACTTTTTGAGACAAGAAACTACTTCTCTAAATGTGGAGTTGATTATATTTTTTCTGCTTATCATATTTTAAATCTACATATTGAGAAAACTCCTTGCAATAACAACTTTGTTGTTTTGCTTTTTAATAATCAAGCTTTTTGTGTAATACTAAATTCAAATAGTGAAATTGTATTTGATAAAAGAGTTGATTTAACTGCTTTTGAAGATATTAAAAATAGTCACTTTTATGAAAATGAGTTGATGGGACAAAAACTATTTGATGAGATTTATGCTTTGGAAGTTTATGAGCTTATTAAGGAGACTATTGAAGAGTTTTACCTAATTTCGAAAAATGTCTTTATTGAAAAGATATCAATTCTTTATAATCTAAGACTTATCTCTGAGGAACAGATTGCAAAAATGGGTGATGATTTTATGATTAATGTTTCATATCATCCAATCTCTGTTGATGAAGAGTTATTTGAACTTTCAAAAGATTCTCATATACAAAAAAGTTTTATTAAACCTAGAAAAAAACCAAACAATAGACTTAAAAATGCACTAATAATTTCACTAATTATAGTGCTTCTAATTGCAATTGCATATCTCTTTTATCCAAAAATTCAAGAACTGATGACACCACCTAAAAAAGTGCAAAAGAGTGTTGAAGTAAAAAAAGAGAAGGTGATAAAAAAACCTGTATTGTTGCCAAATCATATACAAAGTAATAGCATTGTTGAAACAAGAGTTATAAAAGCTTTTGAATCAATTCCTTATGATATGGTTCTAAAAGAGTTAACTTTAGATGTAAATAGCATGGAGATGCAACTAAATCTTTTAAATAAAGATAGTTATATAAAAGTTCTTGAACCAGAACTAAAAAGTTTATATGAAAATGTTGATATAGAGTTTAAAGAGTCTAAAGAGGCTATTAAAGAAGCAACTGTAAAAGCAGTTAGCTTAAAAGATAAAGGAGTAATAAAAACTAAAGACTATAAAGATATCTACACAGAAAATGAGTTTATGCCAATTATTAGTGTAACTGAACAGATGAAGATTCTTTTACCTGAAAATAGTGTAGTAACTTTTAAAAATAGTTCTAAAGAGGATGTTATTATTTTTAGTTATTTAGTAAATATTGTTATTCAAAAACCTTTAGAGTTTTTTGAGATAATTGATAGATTAAATAGAGAGTTATACTCAATAAATATCTCATATCCAATAAACTTTGCAAAAACTGATGCAGGAATTGAAGTTGAGTTTACAGTAGAGTTTAATCAGCCAAAGTAGGGCAACTTTAATTTAAAGTTACCAAACCTTTATTTCATTATAAACTGAGTCTCTTTCAACAGGAATAAAACCAGAGTTTTTTATTAAATCAACAAAATTTTCCAAAGCAATACCATTTGCACTTTTTGCTCCTGCGGCACTTTGAATAGACTCTTTTTCAATTGTTCCATCTAAATCATTTGCCCCAAACTCTTGAGCAAGAAGAGCTAATTTTGTTGTTGAGGTAACCCAATAGGCTTTAATATTTTCAATATTATCTAAAAGAATTCTAGAGATTGCCATAGTTTTTAAAATCTCTTGACCTGTTAAAAACTCTTTTACTTTTAAATAGTTGTTCTCTCTTTGATAAACCAAAGGAATAAAAGCGTTAAATCCACCAGTCTCTTCTTGAAGTTTTCTTAGTCTTAACATATGGTCAATTCTATGCTCTCTACTCTCCACATGTCCAAAAAGCATTGTTGCATTGCTCTCATGTCCTGCTTTGTGCCAAAGTCTATGTATCTCTAGCCATTGATCAGATTTAACTTTTCCACCACAAATTCTTTTTCGAACCTGTTCATCAAAAATTTCTGCACCACCGCCAGGCATTGAATCAACACCATTTTCAATCATTTTTTGAATCATCTCTTCATAGCTTAGATTATACTTTTCACATAAAAAGTGAATCTCTGCTGCTGTCAAAGCTTTTACATGTATATCGGGATGTTTGTCTTTTATTTTTCTAAAAATATCCAAGTACCATTGTAATCCGGTGTGGGGATTATGTGCTGAAACCACATGAACCTCTTTGATTCCATGTTTTACAGAACTCTCAACTGCTTCCATAATCTCTTCATGGCTCATGGTATATTGGTGTGGATTTTTTCTACTTGCACTATAAGCACAGAATTGGCATACATCTTTACAGATATTTGTTGGATTGATATGTCTATTTATATTAAAATAGGTTTTTTTACCATGTTTCTCTTCTCTAATTTTATTTGCAAGCTGGGCTAGTTCAAAAAGCTCCAAATCATAAAGTTTTACTGCCTCTTCAAATGTATATTTTTCTTTATTTTCAAATTTTTCTAATAAACTCATCTTATCTTCTTTTTAATTACAATCTATATCTTTGCTGTATTCTCCATGGTTACTTCTATGAACAAATCCTATACACTCTTTTTTTAAATCATCATCAAAGAACGTAACTTTGTATACAGTACTTTTTAATCTAGTCTCATTATCTTCAACTCTCATCTTATTTACAACTTTTATGTTAGAAATGTGTTTATGCCCTAAATCTGCTAGCACCTCTTCCATTTTCAAATTAATTGTAAAAACTTCAAACGTAAAACCGATTACTATAATAACTGACATTATAATAATGGTAATAATACTTTTTTTAGGTAATTTTCTAACTTCTATTTCACTCTTTTTCATAGGTCATCTCATTTAATGGTTTAAATTTATCATCTCTTTTATCATAATAATCAATCTGTGCTGTCTCAATATCATAATACCAGCCATGAACCTTTAGTTTGCCATCATTGCAAAGTTTTGCAACATCAGGATAGGTAAGAAGGTTTTCCAATTGATGTCTAATAGAGTTTCTCTCTGTTGCTCTATACATCTCTTCTTTTGTGGTAAACTTTTTATTTTTTAAAGTTCTCTCTTTTGCCTTTGCACCAAGAGTCAACCAGGTTTTTATATGAATAAATGATCCATCATCTGGAATATCATCATATAAACTTTTACAAGCACCACAGTGAGAATGTCCACAAATAATAATATGTTTAACCTTTAAAACAGCTATTGCGTACTCAATAGCAGCGGCACTTCCGTGGAAATCTTCATCATGTTTAAAAGGGGGAACAAAATTACCAACATTTCTTAGAATAAACATATCCCCAGGTTTAGTTCCTAACATTAAATCAGGAGTTACTCTACTATCAGAACACCCAATAAACATCACTTCAGGTTTTTGACCATGTATAACTAGGTTTTTTAAATCCTCTTCAAGCTCAATAAAACTATTTTTTCTAAAATTTTCATTACCCTTGATTAATTCTGTAAGAATCATCTTAATTCCTCTAATTTTTTACAAACTTTTTCTAACTGCTCTGCACTTATATCTATTTTTGCAATTAGCCTAATTATGGCATTTTTTACAGTTGGTTGTCTAATTGCACCAACTAAATATCCATCTTTTTTTAATTTTTGTTGAATTGTAATAACTTTTTTATTGTCACCAATTTCAATTGGAATGATTAAACTATTTGAAGTTATACCCAAAGACTCTTTTATCACCTTTAAATTTGAAGTGATTCTATTTTTTATAAGTTTTTTGTTTTTTTGAATAAACTTTAAAGACTCTAAACCTAATGCTGTATCAAATAGTGAAGGTGCGGTTGTATATATAACTGCTTTTGCTCTATTTAATAAAAAAGCAATAATATTTGAACTTGCAAGAATATATGCCCCATAACTTCCATAGGCTTTTCCTAAAGTTCCCATTTTTATATGATTCTCTTTTGGAGTTATGCCATAATAATCAAATATTCCAAGAAGATTTTCTCCTATTACTCCAGAAGAGTGCGCCTCATCAACTATTAATAAAGCATCATATTCATTTGCAATATCAAATATCTCTTTTGAAGCCAAATCTCCACCCATAGAATAAACACCCTCAATGGCAATGATTTTTCTTCCTTTTGTTTTAATATTTGATATTTTCTCTAAAAGATCTTTTGTATCATTATGTTTAAATATCACAACCTGATTTTTACTTAAAAGCCTTGTTGCAACCATTCCACTTGCATGGTACTCTTCATCTATAAACAGAGTATCACCTTTTCTTACAAGGGCTTCAATCATAGATAGATTTGCTAAAAAACCACTCCCAACTATTAAGGCATCTTCAAAACTATTTGCCTCTTTTAGTGCATCTTCAAACTCTTTATGAATGGTTGAGTAACCATTTACAAGCATAGAGGCTTTTGGTGCAGTGTAACTATTTTTTAAAACTCTTTGGTAAGCATTTTGGAAAAGTTCTTTATTTGCAGTTAGTCCCAAATAGTCGTTTGATGCTAAGTCGATTAGATTTTCATCATAGAGTTCTCTAGTTCTAAAACGGTTGGATTTTTTTATAGAATTTAGTTCTTTTGAATACAAAAGTGCTCCTAACAATTTTTGTATTTTATAGAAAAATCAATTAAATATTGTTAAATTTTTTTCAATGCTACTCTTTTGCAACGCTAATCAATTATAATTTCATTACCTACTAATTAAACGTCCTTCATAGTAGAGAAAAGAGCAATTAATTTTGCTCTTTTTTATCTTCTGCATTTATATTTAAACTCTTTTCAATCATTAGATTTGCAGTTTCAAGTTGAGAGTGAACATAGTGAGCAATATTTAGATCTTTTAACTCTTTTTTCTCATCTAGTGAATCAATCTTTACAATTAGTTTTGCATCACTTCTATAGTTTAATATCGCCTCACACACAAGTCTTTTTTGTGTTAGATTATTTAAAGTAATGATAATATCAGAGGCTTCATCAACTCTAAGTGATTCCATAACTGGCAGTTTTTCAAGGTGTCCAAAATATGCCATATAACCATTTTTTCTTGCTAATAAAACGTGTTTTAGGTTATCTGAGATAATTACAAAAGATCTTCCCTCTTTCATAAGTTCATGGGCAATAATTCTTCCTAAAATAGAGTATCCACAAATAATAGTGTGATTTTTTCTATTAATTGGTGTAATTTTATCTGATTCATAAAACTCTACTACAAAATATGAAGCAAGTTTATAGATATTGTTTACAATAAAAGGTGTGATTATCATAGATAAAACTGTAACCAAAATCAAAAACTTTGATAACTCTTCATCTAAGATATTATCATTTGCTGCAAGTGCAAAAACGGCAAAAGAGAACTCCCCAATTTGACATAAAGCAAGGGCAGATTTAACTGAATCACTCTTGTTTGATTTTCTTATCATTATTAGATAAACAACAAAGGCTTTTATAATCATTGTTGCAAAGAAGATAAGAAGAACATAGTGCAAATTTGAAACCAAATATACCACATCTATTTTTGTTCCAACAGAGAAGAAAAAAGTTCCTAAAAGCAGATCTTTATATGAAGCAATATCAGATTCAACTTTTATATGATAATTTGTTTCTGCAATAATCATCCCTGCTATAAAAGCTCCAAGAGAGTAGGTAAAACCAATAGTATGAGCCAAAAGAGAGGTTCCTATTACAATAGCAAGAACTGAAGCTAAAAAGAGCTCTTCCAATCTTGTTCTTGAAGAAAAATCCAAAAACCATTTTAAAAGTTTTCTTCCTATTGTAAACATAAAAGCACTAATTGCTATTGCTGCAAGTATGGTTTTAATCAATATTTCACTTAGACTTAAAGTATCATTTGATAAAAATGAGATAAGTAAAAGTATAGGGATTACTGCCAAATCTTGAAATACCAAAATTGCTGTTGATTTCTCTCCATATGGTGTATAGATATCTTTTGATTGTTTAAGATAAGTTAATACAATTGCTGTTGAAGAGAGAGAAAAAGCAAGGGCAATAATTATCGATGAGGTTGTATCAATTTTAAAAAGAAAAGTTGAAACCAAAAAGATAATTATTGAACTTGCTCCAACTTGTAAAACTCCATCAACAAAAAGAATATCTTTCATCTTTTTTAGTTTATTAAAAGGCATCTCCAAACCTATTGTAAACATTAAAAAAACTATTCCAAATTCTGCTATTAAATCTAAAGTATCTAAGGTTGTTGTAGAACTAAGATTAAAAATTGTTGCAATTATTGTCCCTGTTATAATATATCCTATAATATGGGACATAGATAACTTTTTTAGTATGATATTTAGCACTGTTGCAAGGGCTAAAGATGTAAATAATATTAATAGTGTTGTTTCCATTTTGGTATTTTAGCCAATATATACAACTGTATAGATAAAAACTTGTATATTAAATGAGCTTAAAACTATCCAAAAGAATAAAGCCCCAAGTTGTAAGTGCAATAACAACAGAGATGAATACTGCTGCACTTCCTGCATCTTTTGCCATACCTGCCATTCTTTGGTGCTCTAATGTAACTAAATCAACAGCTCTTTCAATTGCAGAGTTCATTGCTTCTGTTAAAAGAACTAAACTTAAAGTTATAAAAAGAAGAAGTTTATTTGTAAGTGTTGTTTCAATAAAAATCAAAATTGGAATAGAGATAAAAAAGAGTGTAAGTTCTATTCTAAAAGAGCTTTCAGTTTTAATAATATCTTTTAATCCTTTAAGAGCATAAATTGTATTTTTAAAAAAGTGATATTTTGGTTGATTTCTCATCAAGTCCCTTGTTTTGTCTTTAATAATCTTTTTATTTTAGTTAAAAAGAGTTACTAAAAGGTTATAATATATAAGTTTAAGGAGTAATAAATGATTGATAATATTAAAGAGTTTTTAGGTCATGGTAAGGATCATATAATAACAGTTATCTTAAAAGGACTATTTTGGCTTGCTCCAATTGCAGCGGTAACTATTATAGTTATTTGGGTATATGAAAAATTTAATTCTTTGACAGCTTATCTTTTTACATTAGTTGGTTTTGAGCCAAATCAGTTTCCTGTTCTTTGGACTTTGTTTGGTGTTGCACTTTTAGCTTTTTTGGCTTATGTTTTAGGAATTTTTGTAGAGACGGGACTTGTTAATTTTGTTCAAAAATTGTATTCAAAGGTACCAGGTTATTCAACTATAAAAGAGCTAGTTAATATATTTAATACCTCTAAATCTGGTGAAAAAAAAGTATTAGTTGTTTTAATTAGAGGTTTTTCTAAAAAAGATTACAATATAGGACTTATGTACTCAACAAAAGAGTCTATTGTGAAAGATCACTATACTGTAGTTTTATCTATGACTCCAATTCCAAATGGTGGATATATGTTTGAAGTACACAAAGATAAAATTTGGATAATAGAAGAGGCAACTTTTGATAGTAACCTTCAATATCTTTTGTCAATGGGAGTAAAATCTCTTGCTGAAATTTTAAAAGTTGAACCAAAATCAATAGATGAACTTGACACATTAAATAATTATTTGAACAAATTAGAAAGGAATAAAAGTAGTATTGGTTAAATTCTTTTAAGAAATTTTAATAATATTAAAAAAATAGTACTTTTTACAAAGGAATTTTATTTTATTTTATGGTAACCTTATACTATAGAAACTCTTTAAAAGTAGATTAAATGCCAAAAAATAATAAACAAGTATCAAGTCACTTAGCAGAACAGACTGTAATGTTCGCAACAATCACCAAATGGATCTTAATCTCTTCTTCAATAGGTGCATTTGTTGGACTAATTGTGGCATTTTTCCTAAAATTTTTAGAGTATTGTGAAAACTCACGTTCATTGCTTCCTTTTGATTATTACTATTTACTTCCATTTGCTTTGGTTGCTACAGTTATAATTGTAAAAAAATTTGCACCATCAGCAGAAGGACATGGAACTGAAAAAGTAATTGAAGCAGTACATAAAAATTCAGGAGAGATGAAACTCTCAGTTATCCCAGTTAAACTTATTGCAACAGTTATTACAATATTTGCCGGTGGGTCAGTTGGTAAAGAGGGACCTGGAGCACAAATTGGAGCTGCTGCTGCTTCTTTTGTGGCAACACTATTTAAATTTACAAGTAGAGATAGAAAAAAAGTTGTAATTTGTGGTATTAGTGCAGGATTTGCTTCTGTATTTGGAACTCCATTAGCAGGAGCAATTTTTGGTGTTGAAATACTAATTGTTGGTGCTTTGATGTATGATATTTTGTTGCCATCAATTGTTGCAGGATTTGCTGCTTTTTTTGTTGCAAAAATGGTTGGTATTAGTTACACCTATTTTGATATAGCTTATTATGTAACTTTTAATTTCAACTATGTACTTATTGCAAAAGTTATTTTAGCAGGAATATTTTTTGGACTTGTAGCAGATTTTATAATTACAGTCTTACGATATATTCACTCTTATGTAAAATCAATTGATTTACACTATGTATTAAAAGCTTTTATAGGTGGAGTGATTTTAGTTATATTAACTTTAATAGTAGGAGATGATTATTTAGGTTTAGGTTTTGAAACCATAAAAGAGTCACTCTCTCCAAATTTTCATGATCATGAAGGTGTACCTTGGTATGCTTTTATATTAAAGACAATCTTTACTTCTCTTACTCTTGGTTTTGGAGGAAGTGGTGGAGTTATTACTCCTGTATTTTATATAGGTGCAACAAGTGGAAACTTTTTTGGTGCTTTAGTTGATGGGTATATTCCTCTTTTTGCGGCTTTAGGATTTGTAAGTGTATTAGCAGGTGCTACAAGTGCTCCAATCGCAGCTATGATTATGGCAGTTGAACTTTTCGGGGTAAATGTTGCTCACTATGCGGCACTTTCAATTATAATTGCATTTTTGATGACAGGACATAGAAGTGTTTTCCCTTCTCAGGTTTTATCTATGAAAAAATCAGATGCAATTGATGTTAAACTAGGTCAAGAGATCTCAAATGCTGACGCAACCTATACCACAAGATTTTTTGGAAATATTAGAAGAGTATATAGAATTATTAATATAAAAACAAGAAGAGCCTTTAGAAAGAAAAGAAGAAGAGTTAGAGAGTAATATTCTCTAAAAACTCTATTTTTTCATCTACAACTATTATTGCATCAATACAAAAATCTGGAAAAATCTTTTTGGTCTGTAGATAATAATCAACACTTCTTTTTAGTTTTGAGAGTTTTGAAGGATTTATATTATTAACTGCTGTTTCATAATCTTTTGCAGATTTTACCTCTATAAAGTGATAGGTAGAATCTTTTGTTGCAATTAAATCAATTTCTCCTAGTTTTTTCGCATAGAAATTTTTTTCAACTATTGTAAAGCCTTGTGAGCTTAAAAACTCACAAGCTTTTGTTTCAGCTATATCACCCTTTAATCGGCTCAATTTCAACTCTAATAGATTTGAATCTTGCAGTTAAAATAAGCTCATCTGCCTCATCTCCAAAGATAAAATTGATTTTTGATTGGGGATGGTGGAATGTTGTGTATAAAGTTCCAGCTCTTATAGCTTTTGAGTATTTTACAGGCAAAATAGCAGTCTGTCCATATTGGGTTTTTAAAATAATATGTGAACTTCCAATTCTCTCTTCATCCTCTTTTGAAGCCAATACAATATCCACATCATATCTTGAGTTTAAAGCTTCACTTCTTATTGTTTGGGCTGCATTATTGTAATGAACTATTGTTCTTCCAGTTGTTAAATAAAACTCATTTTTTGCAAAAGTTTCATTTTGAACAAGTTTTTTTACTTGCTCTCTTATGTTGTATTGGTGATATTGAAAGTTAGCTTTTCCATCTTGTGTTCTGAATTTCTCAAGGTGTAAAATAGGAGTATCATCTTTTTCTATTGGCCACTGCATACCTCTATTTCTATTTTTTGATAATTTATGGTAAGTAGCTCCACTAAATCTTGATTTTACTCTCTCTTTTGTTTCATTCCAAACATCTTCACTATTTTCATAGATAAATTCGCCATTTATTTTGTTTTCAATATCCCTTAAAACTTCCCAGTCATCTGGTAAATCTGAATCAACAAGAGGTTGAGATAGATGAAGTCTTCTCATGGCATTTACATAAACACCAGTTTTTTCATAGGCTGATTTAACTCCAAAAATTATGTCTGCTTTTTTTGTTATTTCATTCATAAAAAGTTCATTTGAGATAATAACTTCAAGATTTTCTAAAGCTTTGTGTACTTTATTTTGATTTGGGTGAATATGGGCAATATCCTCTCCCATTACGTACATAGCTTTTATATTTCCTTTTAACATTTCATCTATTAGTTGAGGAGTCATAAAACCAATCTCTTTAGGCTCTTCATAATCTGGATTATAATATGGCAAACAACCAGTATCACAGGCTCCTTGAACATTATTTTGTCCTCTTAGAGGCATAAGTCCTGTTCCTCTTTTACCAACATTTCCTGTTAAAAGAGCCAAATGAACAATTGCCATAACAGCATATGAGCCATCAAGATGCTCTGTAATTCCTAATCCCCAAAAAAACATAGATTTTTTAGTGGCATATTCCCTTGCAACTTGAGGAAGAGTATCTGCTAACTCTTCATAACCTTTTATATTTCTTAGATATTCTGGATTTGCAAAAGGGTCATTTAAAATTGATTCCTTATACTCTTCAAATCCTACACATCTTGAATCTATAAAGTCATTATCATATAGTTTTTCAGAAAGTATTACATAAGCCATCATATTTAAAATAAGAAGATTTGCTTCATATGGGATTACTAACTCTTTACCATATTTTCCTATTTGGATATTTCTTACATCAATTACTGTTACTGTTGCAGTTTTAGCCTTTGAGGCTTTTATTATTCTATTTGCAACAATAGGATGGGCTTCTGTTGTATTTGAACCCATAATAATAATATTTTCAGTCTCAAAAATATCATCAAAAGGGTTTGTTGCAGCTCCCTCTCCAATTAGGGGTTTCATCCCTTTTAAACTTGGACTATGACAAACTCTTGCACAGCAATCAACATGTGGAGAATCCATACCTTCACGGATAAATTTTTGGAACATATAAGAGCTTTCACATGAAGTTCTAGCTCCTCCCATTCCACAAAAACTATGTCTTCCATACTTCTCTTTTATCTGCATCAGCTTCCAAGCTGCAAGGGAAGTTGTAAACTCATAAGGTGCTTCAAAATACTCTTCATCAAACTCTTTAAGAGTTTTAACTCTTGCTTTTAATTCCCTAGGAAGAGCTTCTAAATTATTAGTTACAAAAGATTTTTTAACTCTACAGTTTCTGATTCTTTGTTCTGAGTGAACAAAATTAAAACCTTTTGCACCTTTGATACAGAGTTTCCCTTGACTTACATAACCATCATTTTGTGCGTATATTTTTAATATTTTATTATCTTGTACTTGTCCTGTAATATCACATCCAACACCACAATAAGTACATACAGAGTTTATATCTGCAATCATCTTCAGCCACCACCTACAAATTGTAATAACTCTAGTTTGTCATCTTCTCTTATAACAAAATTACCCCATTGGTCTTTTTTTACAATCTCCATGTTAACAGCTGCGGCCATTACTTTATCTTCAATTTTTAGTTCCCTAATAATATTTTGTAAAGTTGATTCATTATCAAACTCTTTGTTTTCTCCATTTACTATTATGTTCATAATAATTGCCCTTTTAATTTTGCAGATTTTATCAAAAAGTTTATTATATTTGAGTTTTCTATAAAAATTAAAATTGATAATTTTTATAATCGTAATTTTAAATACTTTTACTATAATTAAAATCAATTAAAAAGATAGGTATGTGTATGTTTAAAAAAGAGAAATTAATCTCAATTTTTGTAACTTTAATTTTAATCTTTACTTTTCATAAACTAATAGAGAGCAATAACTATTTTATTGAAAGCAATATTGATAAACTATCTACTGAAGTTTTAAATTCCCAAGCAAATGTCTTAGAAAGAACTATATTAAGAAATACAAGAAGTGCAACAATTTTGGGCGAACATATATCATTAGTTAGAGGAGATATGAGTAGTTTTGATAGTTTTTCAAAGATGCTTTTATCGGAATCAAGAGGAGTAAGTAATCTTCAATTAGCTCCTAATGCTATTGTAACAAAAATATATCCACTAAAGGGAAATGAAAAAGCAATTGGGCATGATTTATTTAAAGACAATGCCAGAAAAAAAGAGGCTTTTTTAGCCCAAAAAAGCCAAGAGTTAACTTTGGCAGGACCATTTAAACTACTTCAAGGTGGCATTGGAATTATTGCTAGAAAACCTATTTATATTGATGATAAATTTTGGGGATTTGCCTCTGCCCTTATAATCTTAGATGATTTAATAAAAAATGCTAATCTATTAGAACTCAAAGATAAAAACTATATCTTTAGATTAAAAAGAGTTCATCCTGATACAAACAAAATGGATATATTTTATAGTAGTTGTGAATTTTCACAAGATAAAAAAGTATTTACAAAAAGTGTTGAAGTTCCAAATGCAACTTGGTATTTAGATATCCAATATATGGGCGCTTATATCTCAAACAGTTTTATTGCAATACTTTATATAACTTCAATTATAATCTCTTCTCTTTTAGGTTATCTTCTTTTTACAATCTTAATTAGACCAAAAGAGTTAGAAAGTGTAAATGAACTATTAGAGGAAAAAGTAAAAGAACAGACTAGAAAAATAGAGAATAATCTTAATTTAATAGGTAAATATGTTTTATATTCAAAAACAAATAAAGAGGGAATAATTACTGAAGCCAGTGATGCTTTTTGTAAATTAACTGGATATGATAGGGAAGAACTAATAGGTAAATCTCACAATATCTTAAGACATCCAGACTATTCTGATGAGTATTATAAAAATCTTTGGGAAACAATAGAAGATGGCAAAATTTGGAATGGTGAGATTAAGAATGTAGCAAAATCTGGACACACTTTTTGGATTAGTTCTGTAATTACTCCTGAGTATAATAAAGATAATGAACTGATAGGATATATGTCAGTACGACATGATATAACTGCAAAAAAGAGTTTTGAAGAGCACCAATTTGAGTATTTCCAAAATGCAAAACTTATAGCAATGGGAGAGATGATAGGAAATATTGCCCACCAATGGAGACAACCTCTAAGTGCAATAAGTATGTTAGCAAGTGGAATAATTCTTGAAAAAAAAGCAGATATTATTGATGACGAAGAGATGTTTAGAAAACTTGAAAATATTGTTGAGAATACAAAATATCTCTCAAAAACAATAGATACTTTTAGAAGTTTTTTAAGGGTTCAAAAAAATCCTGAAAAGACTGTTTTGCAAGATAGAATTGTAGCATCATTGATGATAATCAATGCAACACTAAAAGATAAAGGTATAAATTTAATTGATGAAGTAGATTATGATAATAAAGTTGAGATAGATTTGGTTGTGGGACAACTTGAACAAGTTTTATTAAATCTATTTAATAATTCAAAGGATGCTTTACTTGAAAACCAAATAGTTGATCCTTGGATAAAAATTAGAATTGAGAAAAAAGAGAAAATAGTTATAATCTCAATAGAAGATAATGGTGGCGGAATCAAAGATGAAGTAATGCCACATATTTTTGAACCATACTTTACAACAAAACATCAAACTTTGGGAACAGGACTTGGTCTTAGTATGAGTTACAAAATTATATGTGAAAGTCTAAATGGTAATATTTATGCAAAAAATACAGCACATGGGGCTAAATTTTTTATAGAACTTCCTATTTAGGTCGTTCAACCATATATCCAATTCCTCTAATATTGATAATAAAATCCTCTTTTAAAACTTTTTTTACTCTATTAACTTCTGCCCTAATTGTTGCTGTATCAATATTTTCTCCATTGTAAGCATACTCTCTAAACATATCATAATTTACAACTAAACTTCTATTTTTTGAAAGTAATGAGATTATTAAAAGTTGTCTTTTAGGCAAAATGTGTGGTTCGTTATCAAAATACAGAGTCATTGTATCATGGTCAAAACTATATGAAGAGGATAATCTTTTATGATTTTGTGGAACAACACTATTTTTTAAAATTTTATTGATACGAAGGTTTAGCTCTTTTAAGTGAAAAGGTTTTTTTAAATAGTCATGGCAACCAATGTCAAAAGCTCTTGAAATATCTTCAATGTCAAGCAGTGCAGAGATGAAAATAGTTGGTATCATTCTCTTATTCTCATGCATCTGTTCTAAGATTGTAAAACCATTTATATCTGGAAGATTTATATCAAGAATTAACATATCAAACTTCTCATTTTTTAGAATTTCTAGACAACTTTTACCATCTTTTGTGGATACTATTAAATGACCTACAGAGGTTAAATATTGAGCTATGGCATCATTTAACATTAAATCATCTTCTAGAAGTAAGATTTTCATATTTATTAATCCTTTTTAAAATGGTAGGTAAAGGTTGTAAAATTTTTATTTGATTCAAGGTCTATTTCAACCTCTTCTTCATCACATATTCTTTTTACCAAATTTAGTCCTAAACCAAATCCCTCTTTTATTTTCTCTTCTCTGTAATACTCTTCAAAGACTTTTTTAGGGTCTTGAATCAAGGTTGAGTGACTTGTAAATTGAAGTTTATAATGGTTTTTAGTCTCTAGTATTATAATATATATGTCTTCATTTTCAAAGCTATATTTTATTGCATTTGTTAGATTATTGTCAATTATTCTTTGCAATTTTGTTTCATTGAAATTTATTATCTTTTGATTTTGAGAAGTTTGGAAAATAAGTCTTGAGTGGGCTTTTATTGCTACTTGAGAAAAGAAATCAATTCTGGTTCTTGTATAATCCACCAAATCAATTTGTTGTTTTGTATAGATAATTTGGTCTTTCTTTATTAGATAACTTAAATCATCATATATAGAAAATAGGTTTTTCATTGCAACTTCAATATTTGTAAGATATCTATTTTTGCCAAATTCCATCTCATGAAGTTCAATATTCCACATAATTGAAGAGAGTGGAGTATTTGTTTCATGCACAGTGTGTCTTAAAAACTGTCTTTGTGCTGAGAGCAAGTCATGGGAATACTGTTTTTCTTGGTTTAATTTTTTTGTCTGTTCATCATAATCTTTAGTTGATTGTTGTATAAGATGGGTTAATGCTCTTATTACCCTTGAGTGTTCATTTTTTTGAAGGCTCTCTGGTAAAAAACACATTTTGCTTATTTTTGTTGGTTCTTCTGTTAAAGCAATAATAGTTAAAGTTTGGTTTAGGAGAAGATTTTTATTATTATAATGGAAAAACTCTGCATAGGTAAAAAAACCAGAAGTTGGGGCAATTTTTGCAAAGGGTTCCACTTCAACTTGAATAAAATTTGGCATATACCGTCTTCTTGCCATACAAGAGTATAAAAAGAAAGTTTCAGGTTTGATTGAACTATTTTTATCAAAACTCTCAATTGGATTTTGCATAATAAGTTCTGCATTTCCAAACCCAAGTTTAACTTTATCTCCTTTTTGTAGATTTCCTGCAAAACTTATACTTCCATCTTTATGTTTTGCAATAATTGCCCTTGCTATTTGGAAACCATCTTTCTCACTAATTAAAGGGAACTCTATACCAGTTGTAGGTAGCGTACTTGCAACATCTTCCCCAAGATATTTAGCATAAAAATCAATAGGTAACATACCATTTATACTATAAACTCTATTATCTTCAACTTTGTCAATAGTGTGTTCAATTCCAATTGGAGACCAATTAAAACGGTAATCATTGTGAACTTTTAGATAGTCTGAATTTAAAGATACACCTACAGCTCCATTTTTAATTAAAATATTTTGATAAGAAACAAAAGTTTGAATAAATTTTCCATTATCCCCTGCCATACCACCACATATAGGAACACTGTTATCAAAAGCTTCAATCCCTTTTAAAAAGTTTTCACCATTTGTACTGGTGCCATCTGCAAAAAGTATAAGTAGTTTTGTATCCTTAGTTACAATTTTTTTTGCAAGGTTGTATCCATTGTCAAAAGAGTTTTTACCGTCTTCATAGGAAGCTAAAATCTCTGTTTTATCAAATATTGAGATTGAAAGTACTGTATTTAGTATTGAAATCTTTTTATCTTTTATCTCTCCATCTGTGGTTGTTCCTATAATAATACTTTGTGGAAGATTTATTAATAGAGCATTTGTTATCTCTTTTAGTTTTCCCTCCCCTTCACCACAAAAGATTTGAATAAGAATATTTTTTGAATTTTTAAATTGGTTTAGATTAATACTCTTTTCAAGAGTTTTATCTTTTAAATTATAATTGTATGTTTTCATGTAAAATTGTAACATAACTTAATTTTTTTCAAAATTTTTTTCAAATTATTTTTTACGAGAAAATCCCATTTTATAGTTAAAGTAACAATTTTTTAAATTCGCGCTATATTCACGCTATACTCATGCTATATTCACGCTAAACTTTTTTTGTAGAATTTCTTTAAGAGAGAATTAGTACTTTTAATACTGATTTTTTCATAAATTTAATTTACAAAAGGAAAAACATGTCTGCAAAAATTTATGAAAAACCTAAATTTAAACCTCAATATGAGAATTTTATAGGTGGAGAGTGGGTTGCCCCAAAAAGTGGTGAGTATTTTGAAAATATATCTCCTGTTGATGGGGATGTTTTAACAAGAATTCCAAGATCAAATGAAGAAGATGTTGAGTTAGCTATTCAAGCTGCAAAAACAGCTTTTGAATCTTATAAACATACTTCAGTTATCCAAAGAAGTACAATGTTAAATAAAGTAGCTGATGCTATTGAAGCAAATTTAGAAGCATTGGCTCTTGCTGAAACTTTAGATAATGGTAAAACTATTAGAGAGACATTAAATGCTGATGTACCTTTAGTTGTTGACCATTTTAGATATTTTGCATCGGTAATTAGAGCTGAATCAGGAAGTGTTGCTGATCTTGATGAAGATACAGTTTCACAAGAGATTTATGAGCCATATGGTGTTGTAGCTCAAATTATTCCTTGGAATTTCCCACTTTTAATGGCAGCTTGGAAACTTGCACCTGCATTAGCAGCTGGAAATTGTATTGTTATGAAACCAGCAAGTGCAACTCCAAAATCAATTTTAATATTAATGGAAGTGATTCAAAATGTATTACCAAAAGGTGTTGTAAATATTATTAATGGTTCAGGTGGAAAAATTGGTAAATATTTGGCAACTCACCCAGATATCAAAAAAGTTGGATTTACAGGTGAAACTACAACTGGACAGTTGATTATGCAATATGCAACTGAAAATATTATTCCTTCAACTTTAGAGCTTGGTGGTAAATCTCCAAATATATTCTTTGAATCTATTATGGATGCAGATGATGATTTTTTTGATAAAGCAATTGAAGGTTTAGTTCTTTTCGCATTTAACTCAGGTGAAGTTTGTACTTGCCCTTCAAGAGCACTTATTCAAGAATCAATTTATGAGCCATTTATGAAAAGAGTATTAGAAAGAGTAAAAGCTATCAAATTAGGAGATCCACTTGATGTTGAAAATATGATGGGTGCACAATGCTCACTTAACCAAAAAGAGAAAATTTTAGATTATATTAAAATTGGTAAAGAAGAGGGAGCAGAGTGTTTAATTGGTGGAGATGTTTATGAGTCTAAAAAACATCCAAATGGATTCTATATTCAACCAACAATCTTCAAAGGACACAATAAAATGAGAATCTTCCAAGAGGAGATTTTTGGACCAGTACTTGCTGTTACAACTTTTAAAGATGAAGCAGAAGCAATTGAGATTGCAAATGACACTGTATATGGACTTGGTTCTGGTGTTTGGTCAAGAGATGCACACCAATTACATAAAGTATCAAGAGCTATTCAAGCAGGTAGAGTTTGGGTAAACTGCTATCATATGTACCCTTCACATGCCTCTTTTGGTGGATACAAAAAATCAGGAATTGGTAGAGAAACACATATGATGATGTTAAACTCTTATAGACATACAAAAAATATTTTAACTTCTTACAGCAAAAATGCTTTAGGATTTTTTTAATAGATATAGGGCATAGCCCTATATTAAAGGATATTAAAATGGATACAAGAAGAGTAGTTGTAACAGCTGAAGCACAAAAAGTTGTTGAGATGTTAAAAAAAGAGCATGGAGATTTAGTCTTTAACCAAAGTGGCGGTTGTTGTGATGGAACAGCACCTATGTGCTATGAGAAAGGCGATTTTTATGTACCTAGTAGAAATGTAAAACTAGGAGAAATCTGTGGTTGTGAATTTTTTATTGATAAAGATCAGTTTGAGTATTTCAGGCACTCTCAAATCATAATTGATGTAAGAGAGGAGAAAGCTGCCTTTGGAAACTCTTTTTCTTTAGAGATTGACCATGGATATCAATTTATAACAAGGTCTAGAATTTTTAGTGATGAAGAGTATAAAGAGCTTCAAAAACTTGAGGCTTAAAATACTATTTTTTTACAAGTAACATCTTAAATCTATCTCCCATTCCTGTAGGTTCAATTAAGGTTTTCACCTTTTGAGCCTCCCTTAAATAGGTTGTATCATCAACATTTTTTTGTAAAATTTCAAGAAGTTCAGTAATTCCAAACTCTATTAAAGCTTCAACTTGAGTTTTAAACAAAACTTTTTCTACTCCAAGAGCTTTAAAACAGTCAATTAAATGAACAAAAAAGACATCATAAGTAATATCTGCTTTTTTATAATACTTTTCTAAATCTAGCCCTTTTTCAAAGATAGGAAATACTTCATGTTTTGAATATATCCTAGTTGAAAAATCATTTCGTGGAACTCTATCTCCATAATCAAAAGTAAGAAAAACAAAATTATCTATATTTTCATAAAGAGTTTTTGCAAACTCTTCATAACCAACGGCGATTTCCCCTTTTTTGATTTTATATTTCTCACAGTGTTTTTTAATTATCTCATCATTACAAGGCTCAAATGTTATTTTGTGATTTTTTACATAAGCTATTTGAAGTTCTTTCTCTTTTGTAAAAACAAGTTCACAAGCAAAAGCATCAAAAATTTCATTTGCTACAATAAAAGCATTTGGTAATTTAACTTCAGAAATATCATTGTAGTGTTTTAATCTTATGGCATCACCAAAAGAGTCTTGCAAATATTTTTTCTGTTGAGTTTGAAGATTTTCAAATCTTTCAACGATTGCAAAATTTAGTGTTTCTAAAAGTGTTGGTTCTAAAGTATAAATAAATTGTATTATGTCTGCCAATAAATAACCATGATGTGCACCAATTTCCAAGATAGTAGTATCTTTTGGTAATTCTTTATTTTTTATTGTATCAACAATCTTTTTGCCAATGGTTCCACCAAAAAATGCTGAGGTTGAAACAGAGGTATAAAAATCTCCCTCTTTACCTATATTTTTATAGTTTGCATAGTAGCCATCATTGCCATAAAGCCAGTTGTTAAAATAAAAACTAAATTTTTCTCTTTTCATAAATGGAGTTTATCCAAATATATCTTTGTAAATCTATATGCATTTTTCTACCTATAAAACTTTAAAATAGATTTATTTTATAAATTAATATTTTAAATTAAGAATAAAATTTTTTTTAGATTTCTTTCTGATATGATTTTATTATAACAGGAAGAAAGGAGTTGAAGATGATGTTAAAAAACGGAGTTTAAGTATTGTTGACAGCAATGGTAATACTCATAGGAACGAGGTTTAAGAGGAGCAATTTTTTAAGACAAAATAATCTCTCTTAATCTATCAAAAAAGTATTTAGTTTTACTTGTCCATTTTGTTAAAAATATAAAGTATTAATAAAATCAATAATTATACAACTACTTAATAATAGACAAAATATTAACTCTAAAACGAGTGTAAAGAGATATAAGAACTCTCAAAATAATAATGGCAAGATGACAAGGAAGTTGATTATGTGACAGTTGTGACAATTTACTGCACATAAATTATTTTAGTATTAATCAATATAACCTTTTAGTAGGCAGTATAGTTATATTAGATTTACATTTTTTTGTATGATTTTAGGTGGAATCGTCGCTGTAAAAAAACTATCTTAAATTGTATTAAAGATTGTAGGGTTTACTAATTAAAGTTAAGTACTTAAATCCTAAAGAGTTTGTATACAAAAAGTATGGTTAGACCAGATTTACAATTTGGAAATAATGTATTTATTATAGGGAGAAGGTTCCCTATTTTATAAAATAGTTAAATGGAAATATAATGAAAACATTAAAATTATCAATTGTTGCAATTATGGCAATGGGAACATGTTCTTTTGCCTCTGAGTCTCTACAAGAGGCCTTAACAAGTGGTACATATGAAGGTGCTTTAAGAGCTTATTATTTTGATAGAGATATTGGACACGGGACATCAAAAGGTAGCATTATAAATCTAGGAATTGATTTAGATTATGAATCAAATTCATTTTATGGATTTAAAGTAGGATTTGGATTTCAAAGTTCAAATGCAGTAAATGCAGATGATGATGGTAAAAAAGCATTATCATGGGATATGTATGGTAATGGGGCAGTATTATCTCAAGCATATTTGAGTTACACATTAAGTAAAACTACATTAAAAGTTGGTAGACAATATATTCATTTACCATTAATGCAAAGTAGTGGTTCAAGACTTATTAGACAATCATATGAAGGTTCAACTTTAATAAGTAATGATATCCCAGACACAACACTATTTGTGGCATATGTAAATAAATATCAAAACAGAACAGATGGTGCTGGAAAAATTGCAGATTTTGCAGATTTAACAGGTGATTATGCTTATACTACAGGTGTTATAAATAAATCTATTCCAAATACAATTTTAACAGTAGCATATGGTGAATTAGATGAGTCATATGATATGAGCTATTTAGAAGCAAATTATAAAAATAAATATAATGATATCTCTTATGGTCTTTCAGCTCAATATAGTGAAACAGATTATGACAATAGTAACACAAAAGATGGAAATTTTTATGGATTAAAAGCTGATTTTGGTATTGGTGGAGTAAATGCATATGTAGCATATGCTGAAGTTAATGATGGCACCGCTCAATGGGGCGTTCTTGGAGGAGGAGGAAAGGTAGTACTTTATACTTCTTCTATAATTGATGCAGGGATATATTCTGAATCTGAACAATATGCAATAGATGTGAATTATACTTTTCAAGATTTAGGTTTAAAAGTTGGAGCAAGATATATTGATATAGATTTTGCAACTAACTATAGTGCAGATTATAAACTTGCATATACTGATTATAAATTCAAAGGTGCTTTAAAAGGTCTTACTGCATCTTTAGTTTATGAAGAGGAAAATCATGACTTGGACGCGAATGATTTTAAAGAATTATGGGCAAAATTAATATATAAATTTTAAAAAAAATAGAAGCTCATATATTATGTTATGGTAAGGTTCTCTCCTATCCTTGCCATAACAAACCCTAAGCTTTCTAGTAAATATAAATAGAATATTAAAAAATTTGTATGCAGGATTAGAAGCGATAAAATCAGTTCTATAAAATAAAAAAGCTACAGAGAGGCAGCTCTGTAGCTAATTGATTTAAATTTATTTTTTTTAATATAGTTAATGTGTTGTTTTATCGTTCAATAAAATATTTACTAGATAAGCCTAAATACTGAAAACAATTATTACACAAGGGTATAATTATTTAAAGATGTATGGATACTAATTCGTGTCGATGGAGAGAACTTTACCATACATCTTTAAAATAGATTTTATAATAGGGTTAAAAATCTATAAGAAATTGTAAAAAAAAATAGTGTGAAAAAAGTGAAATAAAAAACTCTTTAGAAAATAGTATAAATTATTAAAGAGTTTATATATTTTTTTTTGATAAAATCTTTATAGATATGTAGGAGTTTAATATGTTTGAAAATTTAACAGTTTTATATGCTGAAGATGAAGATTTTATTAGGGAAAATGTTGTTGAAGCATTGGAATTTATGCGTATCAATGTAATTGCAGTTAAAGATGGTTATGAAGCATATGTTGAATATCTAAAACAAAAACCTAATATTATAATTACTGATATAGAGATGCCTGGAATGAATGGTTTAGAACTTGCTGAAAAAATTAGAAAAGTCGATAATAAAACACCAATTGTAATTACCACTGCGTACACTAATGTAGAGTATTTTTTAAAAGCTGTAGAATTGCAGTTAATAAAATATCTTTTAAAGCCTATTACATTAATAGACTTAAAAAACACTCTTAATAAATGTATTGAAAATTTAAAAGACACTACATCTATAATATCTTTAAATAGCTGTTCTACTTATGATTTATATAACCATATTTTAATAGTTGAGGGTAAAGAAAAAAAATTGGATGCACATGAGCGACAACTCCTTGAATTATTATTAAAATATAGAAATCACGTAGTATCTTATGAACAAATTGAAAGTACTATTTGGGAAGATGGAATGAGTAATGCAGCCCTTAGATCTTTAGTTAGGAATCTAAGACAAAAATTACCAGAAGATATTATTTCTAATATCTCAAAAATGGGCTATAGAATTGATATAAAATAAACAATATGAGATTTTTATTATTATTTGTTGTACTATTTTTATTTAATTTAAAAGCTATAGATATTTCACCTTCAACTGTTCCTATTTATAAAGAGATTGGTCTTTCTTATAATATAGAGAATCTTAATGAAGCCTTGAATGATCCTTCTAAGTTTCAAGAGATAAAGAGATTTAGGAGAATCTTACATCGTAATAAAGATAATAATTTGTGGATGAAACTAGATTTAGAAAATAATAGTAGTACTCCTCTTGATAGAATATTTCTTTTTAGATGGGAAAGAGCTTCAATAAATTTTTATGTAGTTCATGGTAGTAAAACTATTTTAAAAGAGAATATTAATAATAATAAGTATATTAAAAAATCATCTATATTTACCATTCCAGCTTATGACAAAGTGACAATCTATATTCATGCTGAGACAAAAAAAATTCTTGATCAGTTTAGTTATATGTATATAATTGATAAAAATAGTGTTGATGATTTTATAATATCAAAAGAGAGGTTATATCATAACGGTTTGTTTTTTGGTATTTTATTAACTATGGCAATGTATAGTTTTTTTATGTATTTATCGATGAAAGATAAAGGGTATCTATATTTAGGTCTATATCAGACATGGGTTATTATTGTAACTTCTGATCTCTTTCAATATTTTTTTATTTTATTGAAAGATTATCCTAATTTAGGAAACTTCTTTTTAAAAGAGATGGTGTCTTATAGTATGATGCTCTTTTCAATAATTTTTACAAAAGAGTTTTTAAATACTAAAAGAGATATGCCAAAATTGAATTTATTTTTAAATTTTACAATGGTTTTATTAATACCACTAACTGAGATACATTCTTCTATTGACTACTCATCATTCCTTTATGTTGTTTATGTAATGGCAGGAATTTATGCCTTTACTCACAAAAACTATTCTGCACTTTTTTATACTTTGGGATTTTTAGGATTTACAATATATTTAATTGTATTAAATATCTCAAAGCTTTTAATGTTAGATTTTTATTTTGAATTTTTGTATGCAAAACAGATTTTTACGTGTATAGAATCTTTTGCTTTAACAATGGCTTTATACCTTAAAATACGTTCTATTATAGAGGAAAGAGAACAAGCAAAACAAGAATATATCAAACAAGAGAAAATAATGCTTACACAATCAAAGTTTGCAACAATGGGTGAAATGATAGCTTCTATTGCTCATCAATGGAGGCAACCCTTAAATCATTTAACCATGATACTTGCAAATCTTCAGTTAGCCTTTGAGACTAACAAATTAACAAATAATTATCTAAACAAGAAAGTTAATGAAGCAAATTTACAACTTAAATATATGTCTAATACTATTGAAGATTTTAGTAGTTTTTTCTCAAAAAAAGGTATAGTAGAACGCTTTAAGCTTGAAGACGTTTGTAAATATTCATTAGATTTGATAGATAATCGTTGTAAAAAGTATTCAATAAAAGTTTTTTTAGATATAAACAACTTTGATTATTATGAAAGCTATAAAAATGAACTAATTCAAATCTTGATTATTGTTTTGAATAATGCAATTGATGCTTTGATGCAAAATAGCGTAGAAAATAGACGAATAGATATAATGATTGAACAGAATAAAATTATAATAAGTGACAATGCTGGAGGTATTCCTGAAAATATTTTGCCCTATATCTTTGATCCATATTTTAGTACAAAAGATAAAAAATTTGGCACAGGACTTGGATTATATACTGCTAAAATACTTGCTAACAATCTTCTCAAAGGTAAAATAACCGTTGAAAATGGCCATGATGGTGCCATCTTTATAATTGAAATATAGCTTTATTTCAAAAATTAAAATTAAAATTTAAGAAAAAATTTTTTTTATATCTTTTTTTGATAAATTTATTACTCCTTTTGTTTATACTTTCATCATAATAGAAAAAAAGGAGTAAAAAATGATGTTAAAAAGAAAAGTAGGAGCATTGCTAATAACAGCAGTAGCACTATTAGGAGCGGATTTTCAAGAGGGAGTAAATTATACTAAATTAGATCAACCTCTAAATGTGGAAAAAAACACAATAGTAAAAGTATTTAGTTTTACTTGTCCGTTTTGTTATAAATATGATAAAGCAGTAACAGAACCAGTAATTACACAAGTACTTAAAGATAAACCAGAGGCAAGCTTTGAAGTATGGCATTTGTATTCAAAAGGTAAATATGGACAACAAGGTTCAAACCTAATGGCAGTAGCACGTGCAAGAGATATAAAAGCAGGAATCACAAGTGTGTTTGATAAACATGGATTACTTAAAAAAATGAAATTTACATACTATAAAGCATACCATGATAAAAATCAAAGATGGGATAGTGGTGAAGATGATTTCTATAAAGCAGGATTTGAGATTTTAGGGATTTCAAGTAAAGCAGATTTTGAGAAAGAAGTTGCATCACCAGAAGTACAAGAGTTACTAAAAAGATGGGAGCCTGCATACCCAATTGCAAAAATCCAAGGGATTCCAGCATTTGTAGTAAATGGTAAATATTTACTAAAAACACAAGCTATAAAATCAAGAGATTATATGGTTGAGTTAGTTGAATATCTTCTAAAAAAATAAGGAGATAAAAGATGAATTGTAAAATAACAGATTTTTGGAGAGATTTAAAAACCTCTCCAATAAATACCATTGCAAGATGGCAAGATGCAAGATTTTTGTGGATAGTTATGGCAGCAGCAGCGATGATGCTTCTTTTAACTGCACATAATCTTTTTCAACACTATGTATATATGGCACCTTGTGAACAATGTGTATATATAAGATTTGCATTTTTTTGTATGGTTTTTGGAGGGATTATTGCATCAATTAAACCTTCTCAAATTGTATTAAAAATAGTAGGTTATATCTTAGGTTTTTGGGGAATTATCCAAGGGATTATGTATAGCATTAAACTAAATACAATCCACCATGCAGCACATGGAGATGATCCATTTGGTGTGCAAGGATGTTCAGCAGAGCCAAGTTTTCCATTGGGATTGCCATTAGATAGTTGGTTTCCTGATTGGTTTTTACCAACTGGAGCTTGTGGATTTGATAATCCAATTCCACCAGAAGGTGTAGAGTTTAGTGCTTTACAACAATGGTTAATAGACTTTTATTCAGAGGGGTGGTATTTAATTCCATCTATGCATTTAGTAAATATGGCTCAAGCTTGTCTTTTTGCTTTTATTGTTTGTTTCATTTTACTTGGTGCTATGTGTATCTCTTGGATTATTAGAGATCTTTTTAGAAAAGATAATAATCAAACTATTGAAGATATAAATTAGTTATTTATATTTTGATTATAGAAATAATATTACAAAACAAAGGATAAAAAATGAAAATTTCAAAAATTGTTTCAAGTCTTGTACTTGCAAGTATGGTTGTAAGCGTTTCTCCAACTTTTAGTATGGCTAAAGGAGATTATGGACTGTATTTTGATGCAGAAAAATCTCAAGGGCAATTGGGAGCTATTATCTCAAATCCTTATGAAATGGCTCCGCAAACAGCTATTATTGGGTTAAATGGAAAAGCAATTACAGATGTTAGTGTTTCAATAGAACCTAAAAACGGAGGAGCGGCTCTTTCGTATAAAGTTCCACAACAAGCAATTAGAACACATGATGGGATTCCAGTATTTGGTCTATATGCTGATTACAATAATAAAATTAATGTAACATATAAATATCAAGGTAAAGAGATTAAAGAGACATATAAACTTTATATTAATCCAATTGTTACATTTCCAGGTGAGTATAGAACAAATAACACAACTACATATACTCCAGTTAAATCATCAAAAGAGTTTAAAGATAGATTATATTTTGTAAACAATATATATTATGAATTTCATCCTGACATTAATTGGAGAAGACCTGGTGGAGCAATGCCTTTCTCTTATCCAAGTACAGCAGAGATTATTGACCAAAATGGTGACATTAGATGGCATCTTGATACAACAAAATTATTTCAAAAAGATAGCTGGAATGTAGATAAATTAGGTTTCAGTATGTCTTATAGACAGCTAAAAAATGGAGATATTCTTTTTATGCAAGGTCAAAGATATATGAGATATGACATCATGGGAAGAAAAGTTTATGACAGAAGATTACCAAGAGGATTTTCAGATGGTGCTCATGAAATTGTAGAAGCATCAAACGGTGATGTATTTATTCGTGTTGGTAAACAAAACTATTTAAGACCAGATGGGAAAATTGTACATACTTTAAAAGATCATATTATTGAAATTGATCAAACAGGACAAGTTGTTGATGTATGGGATTTAAATAAAATTCTTGATAATGGTAGAGATGTTTTATTAAAAGCATTAGATCAAAGAGCTGTTTGTATGAGTGTTGATGAAAATGCAAAACATACTGAAATTGATGATAGTGCACCTTGGGGAGATGTACCTGGTGTAGGTGCTGGAAGAAACTGGGCACATACAAACTCTGTATACTATAATGATAGTGATGATAGTATTGTTGTATCTTTAAGACACCAAGGTATGGCAAAAATCACAAGAGATAAAAAAGTTAAATGGATTTTATCTTCTTTTAATGGATGGAAAGGTGAACTTGCTAAAAAAGTATTAATTCCTGTTGATAAAAATGGGAAAAAACTTGAATGTGGACCTAACTCTTGCGAAAATACAGATTTTGACTGGTCATTTACTCAACATACAGCTTATTTAAATCCTGAATTAGGAAAAGGATATTTGACTGTATTTGATAATGGTGAAGGTAGAGGAAATGAACAACCTGCAATGGTAGAAGATAAATACTCAAGAGCAGTTGCATATAAAATTGATGAAAATAATATGACTGTTAAACAACTTTGGGAATATGGAAAAGATAGAGGATTTGATTGGTTCTCTATTGTAACTGGAAATGTTAATTATGATAAAGAAAAAGATTCATTTCATGTTGCAAGTCTTAATACATATTTGATGAAATTCAACAAAGCAAATGGTGGTTTTATTGATGAAATTAAATTAGATAAAAATGGTAAACCATATTTAGCTAATGAGATTAAAGTTAATTACTCAAGCGCAAAAGAGTTTGGATATAGAACAGGAATTGTTAAACCAGATTTATTATTTGGAAAATAACCAACTTAAAATAGGGAATTAATCCCTATTTTAGAAAAATAATTAAATGGATACATTATGAAAACATTAAAATTATCATTAATTGCAATAGTTGCACTGGGAACTGTAAGTTTTGCATCAGATACTTTGCAAGAGGCTTTAACAACTGGTAAATATGATGGAGCATTAAATGCTTATTATTTTGATAGAGATATAGGGCATGGCACAAAAAAAGGTAGCATTTTAAATTTAGGGATTGATTTAAATTATGAATCAAATTTCTTTTATGGATTTAAACTAGGATTTGGATTTCAAAGTTCTAATGCAGTAAATGCAGATGATGAAGCAAAAAATGCATTTTCTAGTGATATGTATGGTAATGGGGCAGTTTTATCACAAGCATATTTGAGTTATACCTTAAGTAAAACTACATTAAAAGTTGGTAGACAATACATAGCCTTGCCCTTAATGAAAAGTAGTAGTTCAAGACTTATTAAACAATCTTTTGAAGGTTCAACATTAATAAGTAAAGATGTGCCAGATACAACACTTTTTATGGCATATATTGATAAGTTCCAAAACAGAACAGATGGTTTTGGAGATATAGCTGAGTTTAAAGATTTAAAGGGTGATTATGCCTATACTACAGGTATTATAAATCAATCAATTCCAAATACAACATTAACCTTTGCTTACGGTGAAGCTGATTTATCACATGACATGTATTATTTAGAGGCAAATTATAAAAATAAGTATGATGATATTACTTATAATTTAGCAGTTCAATATGGTGACACAGATTACAAAGATAGTGCTACAAAAGATGCGGACTTTTATGGTTTAAAAGCTGGAATTGGTCTAGGTGGACTAAATGCATATGTTGCATATGCAGAAGTTAGAGATGGAACTGCACAATGGGGTGTAGTTGGTGGCGGATCAAGACCAACAATCTTTACTACAGCAATAATCGAATCAGGGACATATTCTGAATCAGATCACTATGCAGTTGATTTAAATTATACTTTTCAAAATGTAGGTTTAAAAATTGGTGCAAGATATATTGATATTGATTATGCAACAAATTATGATGCAAACTTTAAAATCGCATATGCAGATTATAAATTTAATGGTGCATTAAAAGGTCTTAAAGCTTCTTTAGTTTATGAAGAGAGAGATCATGATTTAGATGCAAGTGATTTTAAAGAATTATGGGCAAAATTAGTATATAAATTTTAAAAAATAAAAACTTATGTACTCTGTTATGGTAAGGTTCTCTCCTAGCCTTACCGTATCAGATATAATCTTATTTATCGATTGTAATATATTTTCTATAATATAAAAAGAGATAAAAAAGCTACAGTGGGCAATTCTATAGCTAATCAACTTAAATTTATTTCCTAAAACTTTTTTATTGATTACTGCAAGTATCAATTACTGATTCAGTATTTGGATATAAATATATCTCCACTCTTCTATTTAATGCCATATCCTCTTTTGTTTTATTTGGAACTATTGGTTTGTTGTAAGAACACCCTTTTGAATATATTTGATTTTGGATGCCATTGTTATAAAAAATATCTCCAACACTTTTTGCTCTTTGTTCTGATAGTTTTTGGTTATATTCATAAGTTCCTCTACTATCTGTAAAACCTACAACTTGAACTATTGTATCTGGATATTTTGTTAATACATTAGAGATTTTTTCAATTTTTCTTGCAGCTTCTTGGGTAGGGATTGAAGAGTTTGTATCAAATACCATTTTATCTCTTAGCATGATTTTTACGTACTTTTGGGTATTTGAAATAACTATATCATTATCTGGATTTACCACTGCTTGAGGAGTATTATCAACTTTTTCATCAAGTTCTTTTGCTATTTGCCCAGCTTGTTCATCCATAGAGTAACCAATAGTTCCACCAAGTGCACCACCAACTACGCCACCTATTACAGCTCCTTTTGCGTGATTTCCCCCACTTGCTACTGCTCCAATAAGTGCTCCTAAAAAGGCTCCTATTCCCACACCTTTTTGAGTATTTTCATAGTTATTATATCGTTCAGGATCTTTTTGTGCGCATCCTGTAAATAGAATTGTTGAAGTTAATAAAACTACTGTAGCTTTTTTCATTGTATTTTTTTTCATAAAAAAACTCCTTTAATATTTGCAATTATACAACTGTAATATTAACGAATTGTGTAATTTTATTAAACACCACTGTAACTTTATTGTGGAATATTTTTAGGTATAATAAAAACCATTAAGCAAATAAGGAGAGAAGCCCATGAATAAAAAAACAAAAATAATAGCGACTTTAGGGCCAGCAAGTAATAGTATAGAGATGATAGAAGGGCTTATAAAAGCAGGAGCAAATGTATTTCGACTAAATTTTTCCCATGGAACACATGAATATCATAGTGAAACATTAAAAAATATTAGAATCGCAATGGATAGTTTAAATGCAACAATCTCTGTTTTACAAGATATTTCAGGTCCAAAAGTTAGAATTGGAGACTTAAAAGAGGAGTTTGAACTTTTTAGAGGTGATGAAATAACTTTTGTAAAAGAGGAAATAGTAGGACACAAAGTAGCAGATAAAAAATATATAGTATCTACAAATTACCCAGAACTATTAGATAAAGTAAAAGTTGATGAATATATCTATTTATACGATGGAACAATTAGAGCAAAAGTTATTGAAGTGGGTAAAGAGATTAAAGCACTTGTTGAAAATCAAGGAATTTTGAGTTCAAAAAAAGGTATAAATTTTCCAAATACAGTAATTGATATTGATGTAATAACTCAAAAAGACAAAGATGATATTGCTTGGGGAGTTAAAAATAAAGTTGATTATTTTGCAATCTCATTTGTTCAAAATGCAAAAGATATGCAAAATGCAAGAAAACTATTAGGAAACTATAAAGGGAAACTAATAGCAAAAATTGAAAAATTTGATGCTGTTGAGAATATTGATGAGATAATTGAAGCTAGTGATGGACTTATGGTTGCAAGGGGAGATTTAGGAATTGAAGTGCCATATTATGAGGTTCCTACTATTCAAAAAAGACTTATTAGAAAAGCAAATGAGGCTTGTATCCCTGTAATTACTGCAACTCAAATGCTTCTATCTATGACTCACAATGAAAGAGCAACAAGAGCAGAAATTTCAGACGTTGCAAATGCTGTTTTAGATGGTACTGATGCTGTTATGTTAAGTGAAGAGAGTGCTGTTGGTATTGATCCAGTTAATACAGTAAAAACTATGGCAAACATTATTGCAAAAACTGAAGAGATTTATCCTTTTGATAAACATGAAAAACTATCTTATCATGATCAGTTTGATGTTATTCAAGCAACTGCAACAAAACTTGCAGATGATATTGGTGCAAAAGGGATTATTGCCCTTACAAGTTCAGGATTATCTGGTATGAAAATATCAAGATATAGACCAAAAACAAATATCTTTGTATTTACTCACAAAAGAAGAGTTTTAAATCCAATGTGCGCACTTTGGGGAGTTGTTCCTGTTGCAAAAATAAAAGAAGCAGGAGCTTCAAGAATGATTCAAGTGATGTTAAAACATCTAGAAATTAGAGGGTATTTAGATAAAGAAGCAACATATATTGCAACTTTTGGATATCCAGTTGGTCAACCAGGAAGTACAAATACAATTAAAATATTAACTCCTTCAGAGATGGAGTATTATCTTAATCTATCGGAAACTAAGAAGAAGTAAAACTCTTCTTAGCTGATTTTTGAATAGAGTTCTAAAAGCTCTATTTGTTTTTCTAATTCATAGATTTTTAATTCAATAGATTTTATTTTTTGAGAGTTTTGTAAAATATCAACATCACTTTGTGTTTTTAGTTCTGCATTTTTTTCTTCAACTATGACTTGCAATAAAGAGTCATATAGTTTATAGTCATCTTGAGCAATTTTCTTTTTGTTTTCCAACATTTTAAGTTTAGAGAGTTTTGTTTTATAGTAGTTTTTCTCTTCAAGTTCTGAATTTTTTAGATTTAATTTTGAACTTAAATAGTTAATCTTTTCAACTTCAATATCATTTAAAGCCCTTATATCAAAAGGCATAGATACAGATAATCCATAACTATAGATATTTTCATTTGAAAGTTTCTCTTTTTTGTCTTGGTGATATTGGGTATGGTTTGCCTCAAAACTAACTGTTGGTAGATATTTTGCAACAGTCATATCACTAAAATAGTCATTTTTAGTAACATTTGCTTTTGCTTTTGATAACTCAAGGTTCCTTTTTAAAAAACTTTGTTCATCAACTAGGTTTAAAAATGGTAATTCAAAGCTTGTATATTCACCACTTGCAATATTTTCAAAATTGTTTACAAGTTCATCTTTTTCATAATATAAATCTGCAAGATTGTTTTTTATAACGTTTGCATCCAAAATAGCATTATCTAAAGTTGAAGTATCTATAAAACCATTTAATACTTGTTCTTTTTTTGTAAAAACATCAATTTGGGCATTTTTTAACAAAAGTTCATTTTTTTTGATATTCAAATCCAAAATGTGAAGATTAAAAAGCATTGTTGTTGCCTCTTTTATCAACTCTTTTCTTTGCTGTTCAATATCGTATTTTGTATAATCAAATGTTGCATTTGCATATTTTATAGCACTGTAAATCCCACCACTTTTAAAAATTGGCTGGCTTATATTAATGGCACTTTTTAGTGTGTCATTTGTATCTGATTTACTCTTTTCATATGAAAAAGTAATAGGGTTAATCCAATCTTTTCTTAACTTACTACTACTCTCTTCATTTTGTTTTTTACTATAATCAAATAGTTTTAGCCTATCATCTGAGAGAATCTTTTCATCAACTTTGTTCTCTTGTGAAAAAAGAAATAAAGGGCAAAAGATAGTAAAAAATACTATCTTAGCTGATTTTTGAAAGTGCATTATTTAATCTCTTGAATCCCTCATCAATCTCCTCTTTTGAGATTGTTAAAGGGGGAAGTAATCTTAGGGTATTTCTTCCAGCTTTTAAAACTAAAACACCCTCTTCAAATGCTTTTTTTATTACCTCTTTTAGGTGATCTGCATCTTTTACTCTAAGTCCTCTCATAAGACCAAGACCAACTTGCTCTGTAAAGATATTTTGATTTTTTTCAAAAGTCTCTTTTAATTTTTCACCAAAATAGATAATTGCCTCATCTAATTTTCCTGAATCTTTATAAGCTTCTAGAAGTTCTAAAACTTTGTTTGCACTTGCTGTACAGAGGTAATTTCCTCCAAAAGTTGAACCATGGTCTCCTGCTTCAAAAATATCTTTATGGGTAGTAATAACTGCCCCAATTGGAACACCACCACCTAGACCTTTTGCCATTGTTATAACATCTGGTTCTATCTCATAAAGATTTGAAGCTAAAAACTCACCTGTTCTATAAGCTCCCGTTTGAACTTCATCAATTATTAAAAGAATATCTCTCTCTTTTAAAAATTTTGCTAACTCCTGAACTGCCTCTTTTTTAAAAGGTTGAACTCCACCTTCTCCTTGAACAAGTTCAATCATAACTGCAACTGTTTCGTCATCAATTGAGTTGTAAATATCATCAATTGCTGAGTTATAAGAGAATCCTTCTGGATATGGAGCAAAGTTTGGACTGTGAAAAGAGCTTTGACCCGTTGCTTTAACTGTTGTTATTGTTCTTCCATGAAAAGAGTGCTCTAAAGTTATAACTTTATATCTTTTCCCATCATATTTAGTTTTTCCATATTTTCTTGCAATTTTAATTGCACCCTCATTTGCTTCCGCTCCTGAGTTTGCAAAAAATGTTCTAACATCCATATTAGAGAGTTTTGCTATCTTTTCACCAAGTTTTGCTTGTGGTTCTATTGCATAAAGATTTGAAATGTGCATGATATTTTGAGCTTGTTTGCAAATAGCTTCCGCAACCTCTTTATTACCATGTCCAACAGATACAACTCCAATCCCTGAAGTGAAATCTATATAATCTCTATCTTTATCATCAAAAAGTGTTGCATTTATACCTTTTTTAAAGTTTACATAATTTCTTGCATATGTGTGTAAAACGAACTTTTTGTCTAATTCTTCAATCATTTCATTTCCTAAATTTAAGTGCTAAGATTATATCTAATTTTCTTAAACACTTTATTAATAGATAATCAAAAAAAACAGCAAAAATTAGTTAGTTTTAAAGTGTAAAACTATATAGGCTATAATGTTATATGGAAAAGATGATTAATGAAGATATTAAAGTGCTTATAGTTGAAGATGATGAGATTGCAAGGGAAAATGCAGTTGAATATCTTCAAGACTATTTCTCAAATATTTTTGAGGCTTCAAATGCATTGGATGCTTTAAAAATTTATGAAACAAAAAAACCTGATATTATAATCAGTGATATACAAATGCCAAGATTAAATGGTTTGGAGTTTATTAAAAGGGTTCGTCAAAAAGATAAAAAAGTACAGATTATAGTCTTGACAGCCTTTTGTGACAAAGAGTATCTTTTAAAAGCAATAGAACTGCAACTTGTGAAATATCTAATAAAACCAATAAATGAATATGAGTTTGATATGGCAATTAAAAACTCAATTGAAGCCCTTAAAAATGATGAAACAAATATTATTAAACTTCAAGATGGATTGGTTTTTGATATGTTTAATTTGGTTTTGTTAAAAGATGGTGAGCTTATAAAACTAAGAATAAAAGAGGTTGATTTTATAAAACTTCTGTTAAAAAATAGAGGTAGATATGTTACATATCAAGAGATTGAAAATTTTGTTTGGGATGAACAAGTTATGACAAAAGATGCTTTGAAAACTTTAGTGAAAAACCTTAAGAAAAAGGTATCAAAGGATTTTATTTTGAACCTCTCTGGAATAGGGTATAAACTTGCATTTTAGTTATAATATTCTTTTTTATGGAATGACTTTTGGAATAGTTTTGATGACTATTGTTTACACTTTTATTAGATATGCCTACTCTAAAGAGATATTTTATATTAGTTATTGTTTTATGCAAATTTTTTCACTTCTTTATATTGTTCAATATAGTGGCTTTTGGGATATTAGTCTTCCTTTTAGAGATCTTTTTTTGATTTGTGCCAGTTTAAGTGCCTTTGTTTTTGCAATAAACTTTTTTCAAGGTAAATTTGTACCTATTATGAAAAATTACAAAGAATTGGTTTTTAATACTCTGTTATTAAATATAGTTATTTTAAGTTCATTTTATCACTATATGCTTTTTGAATATCTTCCTTATACTATTATTTATGGAATACTTTTTACCTCTATTATTTTTAATTTAAAGAGTAGTTTTAAACCAACTTTAGTCTATGTTTTAGGCTGGTCAATATTATGTTTACTCCTTTTTATTTTTGATTTTAAATCTTATTATGAACAAAAAAGTTTTATGGATTTGGTTTTACTTGCTTTTGCAATAGAGGCTATTTTGTTTACAGTTTCTGTTTCATATAAATATGATACTTTAAAGCAAGAGAAAAAAGAGTTTGAAAATATGCTTTTTCAGCAATCAAAACTTGCAAAATCAGGGGAAATGATTGCTAATATTACCCATCAATTTAGACAACCATTAAACAATCTTTCATATATCTTGATAAATTTAAAAAAGAGATTTTTAAAAGAGGGGTTAGATAAAGAGTATTTTGAAAAAAAGATTTCACAAGCAAATAACCAAATTGAGTTTTTATCAAAAACTATAAATGATTTCAAAGAGTTTTATTCCCCTTCTAAAAAAAGAGAGATTTTCTCCGTAAAGGAGGCAATCTTAAATGTTCAAACAATTTTACAAGCAGATTTAAAAAAGTACAATATTAGCCTTGATGTATCTTATAAGACAGATGAAAATATAAAAGTTTTTGGAATAAAAAATGAATTATCTCAAGTATTTTTGGCAATTTTATCAAATAGTAAAGATGCTCTTAAAAATGTAGAAGAGCCAAAAATAGAGATAGAAGTAAACTCTTCAAGTGCAGAGGTGACTATTTTAATATCAAATAATGGACCTAAAATAGAAGAAAATAATCTATCAAAACTTTTTAAACCTTATTTTTCAACAAAAGAGGAAGGCACTGGTTTGGGACTTTTTTTATGTAAGCAGATTATAGAAGAGAGTTTTAATGGAAAAATTGAAGTTTTTAACAACAAAAAGAGAGTTGTTTTCTCTCTTCTTATTGAAAAAGCAGTTATTTAAAAAGGCTCTCTCTTGGATAGATAAAAGATAGATCCCAAGTCTGTTTTTTATCTCTGTTTTCATTTGCAAAAATATCTACTTTTAGATTTAAAGCAGTATCTTTTGTATCAGATAAAAAGAGTCTTTTTTTGCTTTTTACCACAACTACTTTTTTTACTCTCTGATTTGGTTTTAATATAAAAGATTCAAATCTTTTAATCTCGAAATCTTTTTTATTTTCCAACTGCATATTTATCAAAAGCTCTTTGTCTTGGCTATTTGAAAAAGTAAAAAGATAGTTGTTTGAAACGGTTTTATCTTCTGCAATTTTATAAAGCTGTGTTGTTTTATTTATATTTACAATAAAATCCTTTTTTTCAACAAGCATTGCTGTTGCAAAAAAAACACAGACCAATAGACTTGCCATATAAGCTAGATTTCGTTTTGAGAATAGTTTTGTTTTAACTTTTTTTATAACACTATTTGTGCTTCCCCAAACAATAAGAGAACTCTTCCCAAGTTTTCCCATAACAGTGCTACAAGCATCAGAACACTCCAAACAGTTTATACACTCAACTTGCAAACCTTTTCTAATATCTATATGTGTAGGACAAACTTTTACGCAGGCTTCACAAGTGGTACACTCTTGATTTGAACTCCACTGTTTTACATCAAAAATAGATTTTTGATTGTTTTTATAAACCTCTCCACCTCTATTTGTATTATAAACAACTTGCACAGTATTATCATCATATAAAACTGATTGAATTCTTGAATAAGGACAAGTATATGTACAGAAATCCTCTTTCCAAAAAACAATATCATAAAAAAGAAAACCAGCAATAGTTATTACAAATAAAATCATAAAACTATGCTCTTTTGGACTTAAAATATAAGTAAAAAAATCTTCAGGAGGAATAAAATACCACATAAAATTAGAAGCAGCAATTAAACATAAAAAAGCCCAAATAATTAGTGCAATATATTTTTTGAATTGATTTGATTTTTTGCTGTAATCAATATCCTTTTGTTTGTTTTTCAATCTTCTTAAACCTAAAAGTTTTGTCTCAATTAAATCTCTAAATACAACTCTGAAAATTGTTTGTGGACATGCCCAACCACACCAAACTCTACCAAAAATTGTAGTAATGGCAAAGATACCAATAAACAAGATTATTAACAAAAATGGCATAATAAAAAGCTCATTAACGTCAAAAACAAATCCCAAAAAATGAAATTTAGAATATTCAAATGATAACATTAGCATATGTTTTCCATCTACTGTTATGTATGGCAAAATTAAAATAAACAGGGTGAAAATCCCATAAGTCAAATATCGTTTTTTTGTATAGCTCATATAAACTCCTTTAATTGATGAAAATATATTTTTAAAAAGTGTCATAAAAGTGTCACACTTAAAAAATTTATTAATTTTTATTTATTCATATTTTTTTATCTTTTTGATGTAGAATTAAAAAATAAAGGATTTGATATGGATATCTCTATTATAAACTCAAATGATGTGAAAGGTTTGGATAAATATATAGGTGATAATATTTTAATAATAGATATTAAATACAAAGAGAATTTACACTTTATTCAAATGAGTTCTGAAACAGAGTGTTTTAGAGGTATTTCAAGTAGTAGGAAAGGTGCTATTGCAAATACTTTAAAGGCAATAAAAAAAGTTTATTCTTAAATATTTTTTCTTCTTTTTTTTCTTCAAAAATTCTATTTTTTTCTTCCCTTACGTAAATAGTTATTAAACTGCATTTAGCTAAAATCAAAATCAAAATTAAAGGAAGAAAATGCAGCATTTGATTACAACAAGTGACTTTACAAAAGAAGAGATTCTTAAAATTTTTGATGATGCTAAAATCTTTTTAGATATGGAAAGTAGCCAAGTTTTAAAGGGTAAAGTTATTGTTAACTTATTCTTTGAAAACTCTACAAGAACAAGAAGTGCTTTTGAAATGGCTGCAAAAAGACTTGGTGCTCAGGTAATTTCATTGGATGTTGGTACAAGTTCAACAAGCAAAGGTGAAACTATTTTTGATACAGTGATGAATATTAATGCAATGGGACCAGATGCTATTGTTATTAGACACTCAGATTGCAACTTCCACAGAACACTAGTTGATTATGTAAACTGCCCAATTATAAATGCAGGTGCAGGTAAAACTGCACACCCAACTCAAGCTTTATTAGATTTATTTACTATAAGAGAACATTTTAATGGCGAAGTTGAAGGGAAAAAAGTTGCAATTATTGGTGATGTAAAATCTTCAAGGGTAGCTGGTTCTAATAAAAAACTTCTTCCTAGATTTGGAATGGAAGTATGTTTTGTAGCTCCTGATTGCTTTAAATATGAAACAGATGAGTTTAAACAATATAATAAAATCTCTGATGTAATAGATGAGGTTGATGTTGTAATGAGTTTAAGAACTCAACTTGAAAGACACAACGAAGTATATTTTCAATCTTTAAATGAGTATGCAGTTGATTATTGTATTACAAAAGAGAATATGCAAGATAGAGATATTATTCTTCTTCATCCAGGTCCAGTTAATAGAAATGTTGATATCTCTGATGAGATGTTATTAGATCCAAGAAGTAAAGTATTAGAACAAGTTAGAAACGGAGTTGCAGTTAGAATGGCAGTTCTTAAAAAACTTGTATTAAAGCAGTAGTTGAATATAGAAAACCTAAAAGAAAAACTAAATTATTATGGCTCTTTAAAAGAGCCATTTTTGTTTATAATCTCCTATGACTTATCAAACTTTTATGTAAAACCTTTAAAAGATTTACCCCCTCAAATAGAGTTTGCAATAGATAGTCAAACAACAAAATCTAAAAGAGAAGAAGAGTTAAAAAAATATCCAATCCCATTTGCAGAGTATAAAAAGAGTTTTGACATTTTACAAGAGCAAATAAGAGAGGGTAACAGTTATCTTCTAAATCTAACAGCAAAAACAAAAATTGAAACTAAACTAACTTTGGATGAGATTTATAAAAATGCAAAAGCAAAATACAAACTAAAATATTTTGATGAGTTTGTCTGTTTTTCCCCTGAAATATTTATTGAAATTAAAGAGAATAAAATCTATACCTATCCCATGAAAGGAACTATAGATAGCAGTATAAAAAATGCCAAAAAGAAAATTTTGGAAAATGAAAAAGAGATGGCAGAACACACTATGGTTGTTGATTTGCTAAGAAATGATTTGGGAATTGTGGCAAAAAATATTAGGGTTGAAGAGTTTAGATATCTTGATAAAATAAATGCAGGAAAAAAAGAGCTTTTACAAGTAAGCTCTAAAATAAGTGGAAAATTAGAATCTACTTGGAGTGAAAGAGTAGGGGATATTTTAGTTTCACTTTTGCCTGCTGGTTCTGTTACAGGAACTCCAAAAAGAAAAACTGTAGAGATTCTAAAAGAAGTAGAGACTTACAACAGAGGTTTTTACACAGGAGTGTTTGGCGTTTTTGACGGGAAAAGTCTGAATAGTGCAGTTATGATAAGATTTATTGAAAAAGAGAATGAAGAGCTGTATTATAAAAGTGGTGGAGGAATAACTTGTGATTCCAATGCTAAACTAGAGTATGAAGAGCTTCTTGATAAAATTTATTTGCCATTTTAATTTATCCCTCTTTTTCCCTTCTATATTTATTTATAATTTTTTAAACAGATAAAAAGGATTATAAATGGAAAAAACAGCACTACTTATTATTGATTTTCAAAATGATTATTTTTCAAGTTTCAAAGGAGCTAAATTTCCTTTGGTTGGATGTGAAGAAGCATCATTAAATGCTGCAAAAATATTAGCAAAGTTTAGAGAAAAGAAGTACAACATTGTTCATATAAGACATGAAAAAGATAGTGAAAATGCGACATTTTTTAAAAAAGATACACAAGGTGCCCTGATTCACAAAAATGTAGCTGCAAGAGAGAAAGAGAAAATTATCACAAAAAATTTTCCAAACTCTTTTTTAAATACTGAGTTAAAAGAGTATTTAGATAAACTAGGTATAAAAAAGTTAATAATAGTTGGGGCAATGTCTCATATGTGTATAGATGCAACAGTAAGAGCAGCAAGTGATTTTGGATATGATTGCACAGTAGTAAGTGATAGTTGTGCAACAAAAAGTTTGCAGTATGATACAGTAGAGATTCCTTCATTGTTTGTTCATGCAACTATAATGGCAGCATTAGAGTTTGCTTATTCAAAAGTGATTAATACTGATAAACTTTTAGAGGAATTGTGATAAATGAAATTAAATAATCTGCTAATACTTTATGTTTATGATAAACAAGGAAGTTGTAGTGAAGTTTTACCAATTTTGAATAATAATTTAAAAAAAGTTTTTACTGCAAATAGTATATCTTTAGCAAAAAAGTTTTATAAAAAATACTCTCCTTGCATAATTTTAGTAGATGATAGTTTTGTAAATAGCGAAGTTGTCTCTTTTTTAAAAGAGATTAGAGCAATTGATATAAAAACGGCAATTATTTTATTAACCAATAATAAAGAAAATAGATACGTTTTAGAGTTAATGGAGCTTTATATTACAAAATATATTTTGAAACCATTAAAAAATGAAGAGCTACTTTTTGCTTTAGAAAAGTGTTTAGAGGTAATAGAAACAAGAATTTATAGTAATGTTAAATTAGGTAAATCAATAATTTTTAATTTTCAAACACAAACCATTACTAAGGATTCTCAATTATTTGTTTTAAACAAAAAAGAGAGTATTCTTATTAATCTTTTTATTCAAAATCCAAATAGAGTTATAACTTATGAGGAGTTGGAATATCATATTTGGGATAATGAAAGCACCCAAGCTGCTTTAAAATCTTTGATTAGAGATTTTAGAAAAAAAACATATAAAACAATACTAAAAAACTATTCAGGGATTGGTTATAAACTTAACTTAGAAACGGAAAATTAGAGAAAGTGAAAGATAATATTTTTTTTGAAACAATAAAGTGTGAAGATTTTGAAGTTTTTAATCTTTTTTACCATGAACAAAGAGTAGCAAAAACTATTGGAATGAATTTAAATTTGCAAGATTATATATATCCCCCTTCAAGTAAACTTTATAGATGCAAAGTTATATATGATGAAAGTGGTATTTTAGATGTAAACTATTTTGTTTATAAAAAAAGAGAGATAAGAAGTTTTAAGATAATAATTGATGAGACAATAGAGTATTCAAAAAAAAGAGTAAACAGAGAAGAGCTAGAAAAACTTTTTGGAAAAAAAGAACTTGCTGATGAGATTATAATTGTAAAAAATGGTATTGTAACAGATACTTCAATAGCTAATATTGCAATTTTTGATGGAAGTAATTGGCTTACTTCAAAAAATTGTCTACTTCAAGGAACAACTAGAGCTAGATGCCTTCAAGAAGGATTTTTGATAGAAAAAGATATAACTTTACAAATGTTAAAAGATGCTAAAAAAATTGCACTTATGAATGCTATGATAGATTTTGATGTTTTAGAAGATTATTCATTTTTATTGTAGACTCTATCCAATAAAAGTTCCCATTTATTGACTTTTCCCCAATCGATTTTTACTCTTTTTTCTATTTTTTTATTTTTTAATTTATAGGCTATATTCTCATTAAAAATAACCTTTGGTTCCAATCTTTTCCTTTTATCAAAAGGGAGTATTTTAAAACTTAGATTATCCATAACAAGAGGCATTGAAGTTTTGTTTTCTATATATAAAAGTACCATATGATAATTTGTTTCACCACGCACTTTAACTATTGAAAAAAAGAGTTTGTCTTTTGGCACACCAACTTCTAAAAGAGTAAAATATTTTGCTATTGCATAATCTTCACAATCTCCATTTCCTTGTATTAAAAACTCTTTTGGAGTTGCCCAGTGGTCATCAACTTTATATTTTTGTGAATCTAAAACAGGAAGTATTCTATTATAAAAAGTGTTAACATAATTTAGTTTTTTTATTAGTTCAAAATCTTTTACTTTTTTCTTTAGTTTTATGTATTCTAAAAGTCTTAAGTAAATAGCTTTTTTATAGTAGCTTTCATTTATATTTTTTACATCATTGGGTGTTAAAATAATGCTTTTTGCACCAAGTAATGAAGATACTAAGAGAATAAGAAGAATTAACTGTTTCATAAGGTATAATACAAAAATCAAAATGAAGCTAGGATTAAATAATGATAAGTAAAATAATTGAAAATAGCGACTATAAAGAGCTAGTTTCTAAGCAAGTGAAAGAGACAATTGAATTTTTGTTAGCAGAAAATCAAGAGTTTGCAATAACTGCCAATATTGACCCTATTAGATTTGAGCCATCTTTGCCTAATACAATTTTTAATCAACTCTCAAAATTTTCGCTTTTTGTTTTAAGTAATTATACATACTCAACAGTTAAGTTAGATGAAGAGTTTATCTATTTTGAAGCTGGATTTGGAAGTGAGAATTTTGGCTCAAATGTAAAAATTCCATTGCACTCTATTTTTCAGATTATTGTGGATGAATCAATCCTTTTTATTAACTCTGTTGCAACAGTTGACAAGTTTAATAAAGATCCAAAATCAAAATCATTTAATGCTTTTAAAAATAACCCAAATAATAAAAATTTATTAAAATAAGAGTTTTTTTTGAAGTATAGTAGAGAGTTAAAAACAGCATTTAAAATATCAATTCCTGTAATGATGGGATATACAGTTTTGGGTTTTGCCTTTGGATTACTTCTTGTATCTTTTGGTTATGATTGGTACTTCGCACCACTTATGTCTTTGTTTATATATGCGGGAGCCTTACAGTTTGTTGCAATAAATTTTTTTAATGTAAAAGCAGGATTAATAGATATTGCAATTGCCTCATGGTTTGTAAATTTAAGACAATCTTTTTATGGGCTGTCTTTACTTAAAAGATTTAAAAAAACAGGTAAATTAAAACCCTATTTGATTTTTGCTTTAACAGATGAAACTTATGCTCTTCTTACAACCATAAAAGATGATGTACAATTAAAAAAGAGATGGTATTACTTTTTTTTATGTGCTTTAAATCAAAGTTATTGGTTTGTTGGTTCAACTTTTGGTGCAATTCTTGGTGCAAATATAAAGTTTGATACAGCAGGATTGGAGTTCTCTCTAACTGCACTATTTGTTGTTTTATGTATTGAGCAGTATAAAAACCTAAAAAATAGAGGTCCTTTTATAATTGGTGCCGTAACTTCAATTTTTGCCTTTTTATTAGTACCTACTGATAAGATGTTAATTACAGCTATAGTTTTATCTTTGATATTACTTTTTATTTTTAAAAGAAAGGTTGAAAATGAGTAATACAGAGATTATGATTGCAATTGCAGTAATGTCTTTGGTAAATTTATTTACAAGAATTTTTCCTTTTTTGTTTTTCAAAAAGGCTGAACTTCCCTCTTCTTTGGAATTTGTAGGAAAATATTTTCCTTCTATAATATTAACAATTCTGATTTTCTATACTTTAAAAGAGATTGATTTTTCCCTTTATCCTTATGGAATAAAAGAGCTAGGAGCAATTTTATTTACTATAGTTTTGCATTTGGGACTAAAAAACTATCTTATCTCTATATTTTTTGGAACAATTTTTTATATGGGATTAGTTCAGTATTTATAAGAAAGAGAGGTCTTATTTTCCCTCTTCTTTATTCCATAGTTTGTAAACTTCCTGAATAGAAGTAATTTCTTCTTTAGAAGGTTTTCTTCTACAAGAAAGATAACCTTTAGAACCATCACAACTTTCAAACGGATATATTGTGGCAAAAACCCAATAATATCCTCCTGATTTAGTAGCATTTTTTACATATCCTGTCCAAACCTCTCCTTTTTGTATTGTATCCCACAAAGATTTAAATGCCTTCTTTGGCATATCTTTATGTCTTACTTTACTATGTGGTTGTCCTATCAATTCATCCAAGCTAAACTCTGCTATTTTACAAAAATCATCATTTGCAAATCTTATTATACCTTTTTCATCTGTCTCACTAACTAAGAATGCGTACTCATCTAAAACTGTCTCTTGTCCTACTGCCATACTTTACTCCTTAGTTAAATTTCTTACTTTTAGCATCATTTACTAACTCTTGAGCTATTGTTGCAACTTCATTTGCAATTTTTTTCACTTGATTCGCTTCATTTGCATTCTCTTGTGTTACTCTATCTAACATTGTTACGGCATGATTTATTTGTTCTATACCACTCATCTGTTCTTTTGATGCCGTACTTACATCTTCTATTATATGTATTGTTTCACTTATATGGGTATTTAACTCTTTATATCCATCTTTCATTTTATCAGAGATTATTTTACCATCATTAGCTTTTTGATTTGCATCTTCTACCAAGGCTTTTATCTCTTTTGCTGCTTGGGCACTTCTACTTGCAAGGTTTCTTACTTCTTGAGCTACAACGGCAAATCCTTTACCTGCTTCACCTGCCGTTGCTGCTTCTACTGCTGCATTTAAAGAAAGGATATTAGTTTGGAAAGCTATTTGATCAATAACATTAATAGCTTCATTAATAGCTGTTACTTTCTCATTTATCTCATCCATTGAGAGGGCTGTTTTAGAAGCCAAATCTTCACCTATTGTAACAGAGCTTCTTACTGTTTTACCTAGGTTTGCCATTTTTGATGCGTTTTCTGCGTTACTTCTTGTTATTGAGGTTATCTCTTCTACTGCTGCTGCTGTCTCTTCTAGGCTTGCTGCTTGATCATTCGCTTTTTTTGCCAAGTTTTCCATTGAGCTTGTCATTATATTTGAGTTCTCTTCTAACACTTGTCCATTCTCTAGGTTTGTTTTTGCGTTCTCACTTAATGAGCTTCCTAATTTGTTAATTGATTCCATAACTGACAACATTGTAGCTTTTAGATCTTTATTAATTTTTACTCTTCTGGTGTAGTCGTGATTTTCATAGGCTTCTAGGCTATTTTTAATATTTTGCATTGTATTATCTAAAACATCTAACATCTTGTTTAAAGATTTTTTTAGTGTCATAATCATAGGATTTTTTGAATCCGAGTGTATTCTACAATTATAGATCCCTTTTTCAATTCTATCAGCTGTAAGTACAACTTCCCCCATAACTCTCATATCATCTTTTAATTTTTTATCAAATTCTATAGCTGTCTCATTTATCATTAAAAGAAGTTCATTTATCTCATCTTTATTTGTAACTGTTGCAGGAGTATATCTATTATTTTCCATACTTACAAATTTTAAAAATTGAGAGAAATACTCTTTAAATATATCTAGGGGTTTTTTCATTAATTGATTAAAAGCAAGTATCATTAGAAAATATGAAAGAACAATAATAGATAGAGTTAATAGGGTTATTTTAATAACTAAACTTTCTATTTTTTCTGAACTTCTTTTTTCCATATCTATTATATTTTTTTCTATATCATCCACATAAGCACCTGTTCCAATAACCCAACCCCAAGGTTCAAATAGAAATACATATGAAAATTTGTTTGTTGCTACTTTTTCTCCCGGTTTTGGAACTTTATATGAGACTATTCCCTCTTTTTTTTCTAATACTAATTTATTCATCTCTTTAAAGATATATAAACCATTTGCATCTTTTAAGTCTGATATATCCTTATTAGTTAAATCTTCCCTTGTTGGGTGCATAACCATTTTAAGATTTAGATCATGTATCCAAAAATATCCTGTATCACCAAATTTAATATTTTTTATCTGTTCAATTGCTTTAATCTTTTTGTCTTCACTATCTTGTTCATTTTTCTTTTCTAAAATACTTTTTATAATATCAGTGTAGTTTTTTAACTCTTTTGCTTTTTGAGATAATGCTTCTTTTTCAATTTGTGTTGTTTGAATTTTTGTTAAGGCATTGGTTTCATAAATTGAAAGAATAAGAATAATTATTGACATTGCAATTATAATTCCAACAATTAGCATAATAGTTTTAAATTTTATAGTGATTGATTTCATGTTTTTCCCTACAGATTAATGTAATATTTTAATTAAAAAATCTTAAATTTAGATTGTATAAAATCCCTAATTTATGCCTATATAAGAATATAAATTCATAATAATATTATTTTTTTAAATCCTTAAAAAGGTAGTTTAAATAAAGACCATAAAAAAGATGTTTTGCAAAGATATGTTTTTTGAGTTTTTAGTTATTTATTATTTTTAGATACTTGTAATTTTAAATTAATAATTAAAAGAATAGTATAAAGAGTTTAGATTATTTCTTAAAAGTATAAAAAGCTATTGCTTTTTTATACTCTATTTTTTAGGTGAAAATGGGAATAGTGCACTTCCCCAAGTAAGTCCTGCACCAAAAGCATCAAAAAGAATATTATCTCCTGCTTTTATTCTACCCTCTTCATAAGCATAATTCATTGCCATAGGTATTGATGCAGCTGAAGTATTACCATATTTATCAACTGTTACAACCGTTTGCTTATCATTTAATTTTAATGCATCACCAACAGCTTTGATAATTCTATAGTTTGCCTGATGTGGTATAAAGTGAGTTATATCTTCATTTGATAGATTATTCTTTGCAAGAAGCTCTTTAACATCTGATGTCAATGTTTTAACAGCAAGTTTGAAAGTTTCATTTCCTTTCATCCTAATACACGCCATTTTATTATCCAGAACCTCTTGTGAACAAGGATTTTTACTTCCTCCCCCTGGAGTTTGTATCAAATCATCGTAATTTCCATCACTATTACAAGATACATCAATTATAGCTTCCTCTTTTTTATCAGTAGCAGAGATAATTGCAGCACCTGCACCATCTCCAAAAATAAAACAAGTTGATCTATCTGTGTAGTCTAAAATAGAGCTATATTTCTCTGCTCCAATTATCAATACACACTTTTTCATACCTGATTCAATAAAAGCTTTTGCAAGTGATGTTGCATATACAAAACCTGTACATGCAGCACTTATATCAAAAGCTTGAACAGGTGGAAGTTCAAGTTTTGAAGCTATTAAGCAAGCTGTTGAAGGCATACATAAGTAGTCTGGTGTTACTGTTGCACAGATAACTAAATCAATCTCTTCTTTTGAAATTCCAGCTCTTTGTATTGCTTGTTCGGCTGCTCTTGCTCCTAAATCTGATGAAGCTTCATTATCCTCTGCCAGTCTTCTCTCTTTGATACCTGTTCTTTTTGTAATCCATTCGTCTGAGGTATCAATGATTTTTTCAAAATCAAAATTAGTCATGATTTTAGGAGGGATATAAGCTCCAATTGATCTAAATGCTGCATATGCCATTAATTTTCCTTAAAAAACAAAAGTCTTATAAACTGTAGTGTTTTAGTTTCTCTTCAATATCATTGTTCAAGTTAGAACTTGCACTATTTATTGCTTGAAAAATTGCGTTTTGAATCGCTTTAGGATTAGATTTTCCATGGGCAATAATAACTGGTGATTTTACTCCTAGAAGTGGAGCTCCACCATATTCTGCGTAGTCAACTTTAACTTTTAAGTTTTTAAAAACTTTTCTCATTAAAACTGCACCAGCAATTGATATTAGAGATCTTTTTAGATTTTTTTTGATTATTTTACCTATTGTATCTGCTACACCTTCTGCAGTTTTAAGTAAAATATTTCCAATAAATCCATCACAAATAACAACATCAACTGTTCCTTTAAATACATCACTTCCCTCAACATTTCCAGCGAAGTTTGGTATTTTTGAAATTAGTTTAAATGCCTCTTTTGTAACTTCATTACCTTTACTTTCCTCTTCACCATTACTAAGTAATCCAACTAAAGGTTCATCAAGTTGTAATACATCTTGTGCATAAACTTGTCCCATAACTGCAAACTCAAAAAGGTTTTTTGCCTCGCAATCAACATTCGCTCCAACATCCATAACCAAAGTATTTTGGTTTTCACTTGTTGGCATAAGTGTTGCAATTGCTGGTCTACTAACACCTTTTATTCTTCCAATTCTAAGTGTTGCTAAAGACATTGAAGCTCCAGAATGTCCTGCAGATACAATAGCATCAGCCTGTCCCTCTTTTACAAGTTCAATAGCTTTAAATATTGTTGATTCTTTTCTTTTTAGCGCATCAGTAGCAGAATCTGACATCTTAATTACATCTGTTGTATGTAAGATTTCAATTCTATTAGCAAGACTGTTTGGGATTAAAGGTTTAAGTTGATTTTCATCACCAACTGCAATAGCAGTGAAAGTATTATTGTTTCTTAGGGCTAGAATTAACCCCTCCATAATAGGTTCGGGACCGAAGTCCCCACCCATTGCGTCAATAGCTATTTTTAGCATTAGTTTTTATATTCACCAGTATTTGGATTAACCATATGAGGCATTTTCCAACTACCGTCACTATCTTTTACAGGTCTTTTTAAAGTAACTTTATAGTGAGTTCTTCTTTTAGCCGATCTAGTATGTGATACTCTTCTCTTAGGTACTGCCATTTTCTCTCCTTATTTAATATTCTTTTTCAACAAAGTCACCATCTTCACATTTTTGACAAATGTAATAGTCACTTTGTATAGATGAAATTTCACTCTCTAAAATTTCATCGAAGTCAATTAGACTCTCTTCAACTTCTATAACTAACTCATCACTATCAGAATTAGATTTATAAATGCCATCACTTAGTAGGAAGTTTAACTCATCATTTAATGATATAGTATGCTCTTCCCCGCATCTTGAGCAAACTATAGGAATCTCTCCTACAAGCTTTGCCTCAATTTTGACTAAAGATGGCGACATTTTACAAAAAGTACCTTCAATTTTAACTGAACTAAATTCATTAATAAACTCTTTAGGAGTTGTTGGTACTTTTTTAAACTCAATCTTCATTATTGAAAATCAAAATTCTTAACAAATTTCTCTATCAGAGAAGAAGAATTTAATTTCAACAGCCGCGTTTTCTAAAGAGTCAGAACCGTGAACTGCATTTGCATCAATAGAATCTGCAAAATCTGCTCTGATTGTTCCAGCAGCAGCTTCTTTTGGATTAGTTGCACCCATTAGCTCTCTATTTTTTGCCATTGCATTTTCACCTTCTAAAACTGAAACTACAACTGGTCCTGAGATCATAAACTCTACTAACTCACCAAAGAAAGGTCTTTGTGCGTGTACTGCATAAAAAGCCTCTGCATCAGCTCTTGATAGTTGAATTTTTTTAGTTGCTGCAATTCTTAATCCAGCTGATTCAAATCTGTCTAAAATTTTACCAACTACATTCTTTGCTACTGCATCTGGTTTGATTATTGATAATGTTTGTTCCATAGGTAAATTCCTCTTTTAATTTTTAAGCCGCGGATTATATCTAAAAAAATAAAAAAAGGCAAGTAGTTTGAAAAATACTACTTGCCTTCTTAAAATTTTAATTATATTTATAGATTAGTCTTCTACTACTGGTTGTCCGTCAACCGCACCATCAGTTGATGGGTTACTCCATACAATACACCCTTCAGTTGGACATGCATCAGCACATGCAGGAGAATCATTATCCCCAACGCACTCTGTACAAGTCTCAGGATTTACATAATAAATATCTTCACCAGTTGGGTTTTCATCATTATCAACGATTGATTCAGTAGGACACTCATCTAAACATGCGTCACAGTTAATACAAATATCAGTAATTCTTACTGCCATTTTTTGACTCCTTGTAAATTTTAGTAAACTTTATCACATAAAAAATTAAATTTTACTTTAAATTGTCCATACATAAGTTAAGTTAATATTAACTATTAACTATAATTAACACTTATTAAAAATTGACACTATTCTAGTAATGGATAATTTTTTTCCAAAAATAAAACATATCTTAAGTTTTGAAACTGGAATAATAAACTCTATTTTTTTTAAATTTATTATATTATAATTATTCCCACAAAACAAATTATAATAAAAGGAAATTACATGTTAGTAACAAAAAAAGCTCCAGATTTTACAGCAACAGCTGTATTAGCAGATGGTTCAATCGTTGAAGATTTTAATTTATATGATAATATTGGTGAAAAAGGTGCTGTACTATTTTTCTACCCACTAGATTTCACATTTGTTTGTCCATCTGAGATTATTGCATTCTCAAAAAGAATTGAAGAATTCTCTTCAAGAGGTATTCAAGTAATTGGTTGTTCAGTTGACTCTCAATTCTCTCACTTTGCTTGGAGAGAAACACCAGTTGAAAATGGTGGTATTGGAAGAGTTAAATTCCCATTAGTTGCAGACCTTTCAAAACAAATTTCAAAAGATTATGATGTATTATTTGGAGAATCAGTTGCTTTAAGAGGATCTTTTTTAATAGACAAAGATGGAACAATTAGACATGCAGTTATCAATGACTTACCATTAGGAAGAAATATTGATGAAATGATTAGAATGGTTGATACTATGATTTTTACTAATGAACATGGTGAAGTTTGTCCTGCTGGTTGGACTAAAGGTGACGAAGGTATGAAAGCTTCTACTGCTGGTGTTGCTGAATACTTAGGAAAACACGAAGCTGATTTATAATAATCTCTCTATAAATTAAACACAAGGTGTCTATTTTTAGACACCTTTTTTTATTTGTTTACTCTTTTTATTGACAAATTTAAAAATAAAGACTAAAATTACGCTACTTAAAAAACACTGAACGTTAACTACATAAAAAACTACATAACTTATATGTAATCTAAAAGGCAAAAAAATCTGATGGAAGAGTCAAAAACTCAAACTAAAACAAAAACTACGAAAGCTGTAAATGGTAGCAAGAAAAGTAGAACTCATGTGCCCGTAGAGGGATATAAGATTGAACAATTAAGAGAACTTCCCCTTGAAGAACTTTTAAAAATAGCAAAAGATTTAGATGTTGAAAACCCACAAGAACTAAAAAGACAAGACCTTATCTTTAATATCTTAAGTTCACAAATAGATCAAGGCGGTTTTATTCTTTTTACAGGTATTTTAGAGATAAAAGATGGTGGATTTGGATTTTTAAGAGCAATAGATGGAAACTTTTCTGATACTTCAAATGACTCTTATGTATCTGCAACACAAATTAGAAAATTTGCATTAAGAACTGGAGATATTGTAACTGGTCAAGTTAGACCTCCAAATAAAGAGAGTGAAAAATATAATGCACTTCTTAAGATTGAAGCGATAAACTATCTTCCTATAAATGAATCAAAAAACAGACCACTTTTTGATAACCTAACTCCACTATATTCAACAGAGAGATTCACTTTTGAATATGAACAAACAAGAATGACAGGTAGAATGCTTGATCTTTTTGCTCCAATGGGTAAAGGACAAAGGGGACTTATAGTTGCACCTCCAAAAACTGGTAAAACAGAACTTTTAAAAGAGTTAGCTCACGGTATTACGAGGAATCATCCAGATACTCACCTTATGGTTTTACTTATTGATGAGAGACCAGAAGAGGTTACAGATATGCAAAGATCTGTTAAAGGGGAAGTTTACTCATCAACATTTGACCTTCCAGCACACAACCATGTAAGAGTTGCAGAGATTGTAATAGAAAAAGCAAAAAGACTTGTAGAGATGAAAAAAGATGTAGTTATATTACTTGACTCTATTACAAGATTGGCAAGAGCATACAATACTGTAACTCCTAGTTCAGGAAAAGTACTAAGTGGTGGAGTTGATGCAAATGCATTACATAAACCAAAAAGATTTTTTGGAGCTGCTAGAAATATAGAAGAGGGTGGTTCTTTAACTATTATTTCAACTGCACTTATTGAAACTGGTTCAAAAATGGATGAAGTTATTTTTGAAGAGTTTAAAGGTACTGGTAACTCTGAGGTTGTACTAAGTAGAAATGCGGCAAATAGAAGAGTATATCCAGCCCTTGACATAATTAAATCAGGTACAAGAAAAGAAGAACTTTTATTAACACCAGATATTTTACAAAAAACTTGGATTTTAAGAAATGCAATTTCTCAAATGGATGAAGTTGAAGCTCTTAAATTCTTATACTCAAAAATGCAAAAAACTAAAAATAATGAGGAGTTTTTTGCTTCTATGAACGAGTAAAAAGCTTGATTTATCAAGCTCTTTTGCTCTTTCTCTTCGTTGAATAAAATTTTTTATTCAGTCACATACTATATGTATGCTCCTTCACAAAAAATTCTCTTCGCCTTGATTTATAACAAAATATCTTAATTCTCAAGCTTTTTAGGCTTTTACCTTTTAAATAGTTGTAAAATATTTTTACAAATCAATCCCTAACAAAAGCACTTACAATTCCACTTAAGATTGTAAATACAACAAGACCACACGCTACAAATATAGCAATCTCTGTAAGAAACATCTTTAGTCCTTTCTTCAAAATTTGTTTAGCTAAAGGAAGTATAAATCATTTTTGATTAGTTTATTTTGAAGTAATTTGAAGATTTTATAAAGATTGATTCTAAGCTATAATTTATAGATTTATATTGATACTTAACATTATCTTTATAAAAAATTTACTACCATAGCGTCCTTAATAAGGATGTTTTATGATAAGTATCAAAAAACTTAATAAATATTATGGAGAGTCAAAAGTTTTAAATGATATCTCTATTGATATAAAAGCTGGGGAAATTTTTGCTATTGTTGGTCATAGTGGAGCAGGTAAATCTACACTTCTTAGGTGCTTAAATGGGCTTGAAGAGTATAGTACAGGTTCTTTAGAAGTTGATTCAAAAGAGATAAAAGAGCTATCAAAAGAGCAGCTAAGAAGTTTTAGAAAAAATATAGGAATGATATTTCAACACTTTTCACTTATTCAAAGAAAGAGTGTGTATGAAAATATTGCACTTCCAATGCAACTTTGGGGTTATGAAAAAAGTGCAATTGAGAGAAAAGTTAGAGAGCTTTTATCTTTAGTTGGATTAGAAGATAAAGAGAAAGCCTATCCAAATCAGTTAAGTGGAGGGCAGAAGCAAAGAGTTGCAATAGCTAGAGCTTTGACTTTAGAACCAAAAATTCTTTTATCTGATGAAGCTACTTCTGCACTTGATCCAAATACAACTATTTCAATTTTAAATCTTTTAAAAAAGATTAATGAGAAGTTAAATATTACAATTGTTTTAGTTACCCATGAGATGGAAGTTGTAAAACAGATTGCAAAAAGAGCTCTTTTATTAGAACATGGAAATGTAATTGGTATTGATGATACTGAGGAACTTTTTTTGAAACCTGATGAAAAAATGAAAGAGTTTTTAGGTGAAGTTGAAGTTGTACCAAAAGAGGGAGTTAATATAAAATTGTATTTTCCTAAAGATAATGTATATCAAGCTTTTATAACCACAATGGCAAGGGAACTTGATATGGACTTTAATATTGTATGGGGAAAACTTGAAGAGATTAACACTCACATTGTTGGAAATATGGTAATAAACATTGATAAAAAGGATAAAGAAAAAGTTACAGAGTATATAAAACAGCATGATATTGTTTGGGAGGTTTTGTAATGGTTGATATTTTATTACCTGCCTTAGTAGAGACAATTTATATGTCATTTGTTTCAACTTTTTTTGCAGTTGTTATTGGATTTATTTTTGCAATAGTTTTAATTCTTACCTCAAAGGGTGGATTAAAAGAGAATTTGAAAATTTACTCAGTGTTAGATGTGATTATAAATACTTTTAGATCGTTCCCTTTTATCATTTTGATGATTGTTCTTTTCCCTTTAACTAAATTTTTAATAGGAAAAAGTATAGGAACAACTGCTGCAATTATACCTCTTACAATTGGTGCGGCACCATTTATCGCTAGACTTATTGAGAGTGCATTAAAAGAGGTGGAAGAGGGAGTAATTGAGGCTGCAAAATCTTTTGGAGCAAGTGATTGGCAGATTATTTTTAAAGTTATGTTAGTTGAAGCACTTCCTAGCATAATCTCTGCTATTACACTAACATTGATTACAGTTATTGGTTTTTCAGCTATGGCTGGAGCCGTTGGTGGTGGAGGTTTAGGAGATGTAGCTATAAAATATGGGTACTACAGATTCCAAACTGACACAATGATTTATACAGTTATTATATTAATAGTTCTTGTCCAGGTGGTTCAAACTTTAGGAGACTATTTATATAAAATTACTAAAAAATAAAGGATATATATGTTTAAAAATCTATTAAAAATCACAGCTGTGGGAGCATTAGCTTTAACTCTTACTGCTTGTTCAAATGAGAAAAAAGAAGAGAATAAAGTGGCTTCAGTTCCAACAAAAACTGTTATAAAAGTTGGAGCAACACCAGTTCCCCATGCGGAAATTTTAGAAGTAATTAAACCTCTTTTAAAAGAGAAAGGGTATGAGTTACAAATAGTTGAGTTTACTGATTATGTTACACCAAATATTGCAGTTGATGAAGGTGAGCTTGATGCAAACTTTTTCCAACATGAACCTTATTTAAATGAATTTAATGCAAATAAAAATACAAGTTTAGTAAAAACAGTTAATGTTCATTTAGAGCCAATGGGAATATATTCTAGAAAAATTACTGCAATTAATGAATTAGCTGATAATGCAGTAATTGCTGTTCCAAATGATCCAACAAATGAGAGTAGAGCTTTAGATATATTAGCTAAACAAGGTCTTTTAACTTTCAAAAATGTTCCTTTTAAAACAGCACTTGATATTGTTGAAAATCCAAAAAATATTACAATCAAAGAGTTAGATGCTCCTCAATTACCAAGAGTTTTAGAAGAGGTTGATGCAGCTGTTATTAATACAAATTATGCACTTCCTGCTGGATTAAATCCTTTAAATGATGCAATAGTACTTGAATCAAAAGATTCTCCTTATGCAAATATTGTTGTAGTAAAAAAAGGGAATGAAGATAAAGATTATATTAAAGCATTAGATGAAGCAATTACTTCAGAAACTGTTAAAAATTTTATTCAAGAAAAGTATAAAGGCGCTATTATAGAGGCTTTTTAATAGCAATAAAAAAAGTCCAGTCAAAAGTGTACGTACGACTGGACTTTAAAGTGGAGTAAAAATGAATTTAATTTAGTCTTGTTTTACAAAAAATGTAATTCCCCAAGAAACTAAAGTAAAAAGAGCCAATCCTGCAACCACGAATAACATTATTTCAGTAACATACATTGTTCTTCTCCTGCATATCTATAAATGAATAATCATTCATAATTTTAATAGAAAAATATTAAAAATATTCTTAAGTCTGATTTCAGTTATAAATTATTGAAGATATTTTTGTATTGATTTACTCTAAAATCAAAGGTTGAGTAGTTTGAATTAATTTTTCTTTTCTCTTTAAACTCTTGTGTTGAGCCAATATATCTATTTGCTGCATTTGAGGGAGAGGTTAGACTAATAGTAGTAATATTTCTATCTAATATAAACATATGTTTTTTAGGTGTTTCTTCTGATATTTTAAGATAAGTGATATTATTTTGTTTAAGTACTTGTCTAAAGAGATATTCAGGTGAATTTTTAGATAAACTTCCTGTAAATATAATTGTTTTTATCTCTTTATATCTGTTTAGAAAACCCAAAATATCTCTAAGCTCTATATCTTTCATTCCTAAATCACTGGCATCAATTTTTTCTCTATAACATGATTCAACAATATCACATATTCCTATTTTTTTCTTTATTAAAAACTCTTTTCTTTGTTCAATCGCTTCTTGTGAATTATCATAAAGAAGATTTAAAGAGTAGATTTCATCAAGAGCTTTCCACAAAAGATTATCTTTTGAACCATAACAAAACAGCACATCTTCCTCTTTATACTCTTTTGTACAAAATCTTGGAGGAGGGAGGGTTCCTACAATAATTGCTTTAGTATCATTATATAAAAATGGCTTATATGGATGGTAGTGGAAAAACAAAAGAATCCTTTTTTAAAAGAGCTTATTTTAACATATTAGTTATAACTTTTTTGATATAATTTTTCAAGTTTATATAAAGGTCTTTTTTTGAGAGTTGGTGTTTTTGATTCTGGACTTGGTGGTCTAACTGTTGTTCAAGCAATTACAAAATCTTTTAAGGGTGCAGATATTTTTTATGTAGCTGACACTAAATTTGCTCCATATGGTGAAAAATCAAAAGAACAGATTTTACAAAGAAGTATTAACATTACTGAATATTTAATTGCAAATTTTAAAATTGAAGTGTTAATTGTTGCTTGTAATACAGCAACTTCCGCAGCTATTAAAGAGTTAAGAGAACTTTTTAAGAATTTAATAGTAATAGGAACTGAACCAGGAATAAAACCAGCAGTAAAAGCAACAAAAAGTAAAAGAATAGGAGTTTTGGCAACTCCTGCGACACTTAGTGGCGATAAATACAAAGAACTTCTTACAAAACTATCATTTGAACATGATTTTTCAGTTTATGAAGTTGCATGTGCAGGTTTAGTTGAACAAATAGAAAATGGAAAAATATTCCATGAAGATACCTACAATATGCTTGAAAAGTGGCTTGGACCAATGAAAAAAAGATGTGTTGATACAATTGTTTTAGGTTGTACTCATTATCCTTTGGTTTCAGAGGTTATTTTACAAATTATGGGCAAAGATACCATTTTAATTGAAACTGGTGAAGCTATTGCTAGAAGATTAGATGAACTATGTAAAAAGAGTGGTTATTGTGATAATAAAGAGATAGAAGTGGAAGTTTATTACACTGGCGAAATAAAAAAAGATATGATTAATGTAATTTTAAATAGATGGAAAGATTGCGGAAAAATCTCAATAAAGGAAGTTAATGAGTGATGAACAAATAGTAGAGAAGAAGGTTTTAGCGCTAAAGTATAGGCCCAAGAGATTTGAAGATTTAGTAGGTCAAGCTACAATTTCTCAAACACTCTCTTTGGCTTTGGATTCTAGTAGATTATCTCATGCTTACCTTTTTTCAGGACTTAGAGGTTCGGGAAAAACAAGTACAGCAAGAATTATGGCAAAAGCTCTTTTATGTTCAAATGGACCCACATCAAAACCTTGTGATGTTTGTGAAAACTGTAAAAGTGCAAATTCAAATAGACATCTTGATATTATAGAGATGGATGCGGCTTCAAATAGAGGTATTGATGACATTAAAGATTTAATAGAACATACAAAATACAAACCAAGCAGTGCAAGATTTAAAGTCTTTATCATTGATGAGGTTCATATGCTTACGCCTCAAGCTTTTAATGCCCTTTTAAAGACTTTAGAAGAACCTCCAGGCTTTGTAAAATTTATTCTTGCAACTACTGATCCTCTAAAACTTCCAGCAACAATTTTAAGTAGAACGCAACATTTTAGATTTAATAAAATTGCACCAAGTGATGTTTTGCACCACCTTTCTCATATTTTACATGAAGAGAATATTGATTTTGAAACTCCTGCTTTAGAGATACTTACAAGAAGTGGACAAGGAAGTTTAAGAGATACTCTAACTCTACTTGATCAAGCTATTATCTTCTCAAAAGGAAAAGTAACTACAACAGCAGTTGTGGATATGCTAGGACTTATTGAACCAAAACTAATGGATGAACTTTTTGATATTATTTTAAAAAAAGGTGACATTTTAAAAGTTGCAAAAGAGTTGGAAAACTATGAGATTTCACAGGTTTGTGACGAAATGACAATCTATTTAAAACAAAAAATGCTTGAAAAAGATGCAAAATTTGATTTACTTTTATTTGATAGATTTTTTAGAATTTTAAGTGATGCAAAACATCTTCTATCAATGAACTCTGATGGAGGGTTTGTTCTTATCTTAACTTTAATGAAAATGGTTGAAGCAACAAATATTAGAACAATTGATGAGATTATTAACCATGTGGAAAACTTAGAAGTCCAAGCGGTTGTAAAAGAGGCTATCTCTGTTGAGAAAGTTATTGAACACTCTCATCATGATGTAAACCATGCCTATGATGATCAAGATGTAGTTTTAAATAAACAATATTTTGAAAATAAAAGAGCTGAAAACCAACCTTTACATGATGAAGTATCTTTGGATATTTTAGAAGGAGCTGTTGAAGTGGTCTCTCCAATTGAAGAGAGTATTGAACCAATAGTTAAAGAAGAAAAAGAAGAAGAGACAAACCAAACTTTACCTTTTCAGACACCTTTTGATGAGATAGCCCAAGAGGATAATTGTTATGTGGAAGAGGTAACAAAACAGCCTAAAGAAGAGGAACTTCAAGAAGTAGAAGATGAGATAGAAGAGGTGATTTATGAACCAATTCCTCAAATAGAAGAACCAAAAGAACAGGTGAAAAAACTTGATGCAAATGAGGTTTTATATAAAAAACTCATTGAAAAAGTGTATGAAAGGGATTATGAGTTAGGAGAGGTTTTTGAAACAAATTTTGTTTATAAAAATTTTGAAGACAAAAAACTTATAATTACTACTTTTGCCCAAGGGGAAGATAGAAAATTTCTTCTTAAACACTATGGGATAATTAAAGTTTTTATCTATGATATTTTTGGCAATGATATTGAAATAGAGTTTGTCAAAGAGGAAGATACTGAAAAAAAGTCTGATATCCAAAACAAAATAAAAGAGGAAGAACCTGCTGTTTTGGAAGAGAATGGAAATGATGAAGCGGGTTCAATGATAGAGGATGTTGAAATTGGTGCTGGTTGTGTTGCTGATATGAATAAAATAAACAATCCAGCACCTTCTCAAAAAGAGTTAGAGTTAAATGATATTCTTAATTCTGCCCAATTAAATGCAGCCAAAGAGCTTCTAAGAGTTAAGAAAATTACGGTTAAGACCAAAACTTAACATTTAAGTCTTTAAACATTATAATTAGCACGAGTTTAGATATGAATGAACTTTCAATGAGGATATTATTATGAAATTAATTAAAAGAGTTTCTATTATCTCTTTTGTTATTACAACAGCAGTTTTTGCAAATAACAGTATTGATAAAAGCGTTATAGAGTTTGAGAAAAGTAGGTTTTCAAAAAATGAGAGAGTTGAAATAAAAAATATCTCAATTAATATGAAAAAAGAGCTGCCTCAAAAGGGTTGGTATGGTTATATTGTTGATTTGGATATTAAATTTGCAGGGAAAGATGTAAAAGCAAAAGATGTAATTTTTTCAGATGGGAATGTTATATCGCCAGAGCTTTTTGATGTAAAAAGTGGAGACTCTTTAAAAGAGTTGATTAGACCTAATTTAAGTTCAAAATATTATGATAGTGGTAAGCTAATTGCAGGAAGTAGCAGTGCAAAAAACAAATTAGTTGTTTTTTCTGATCCTTTATGCCCTTTTTGTATGGATTATGTGCCAGATATTGCAAAATATGCAAATGAGCATAAAGATTCTATAGCACTATATTATTATCATTTCCCACTACTTAGAATTCATCCAGCATCAAATGCCTTAACAAAACTTATGGTTATTGGAAAGAAAAAAGGGATAAAAGATATTGAACTAAAAGTTTATAAAGCTGATTGGGACATCTATTTTGAACCAAAAGAGACAAATCAAAAAAAGATTTTAGATGCCTTTAACAAAGTATTTGAGACAAAAATTACCCTTGAAGAGTTAGATAGCAAAGAGATTTCAGCAGAAGTTGCACAAGATATATCTATGGGTGAAGAGGCTTTAGTTCAAGGAACACCTACAATTTTTGTAAATGGTGAATATGATAAATCAAAATTAAAATATCAAGAGTTAGGAATGTAATAAATGGAAAAACTAGTAATAGCGACAAGAAAAAGTAAATTAGCAATTTGGCAAAGTGAGTATATAAAAGCGGAATTAAACAAACACTATCCAGATTTAGAGATTGAGTTACAAGAGTTTTCTACAAAAGGTGATAAGATTTTAGACGTTCCTTTGGCAAAAATTGGAGGGAAAGGTCTTTTTACAAAAGAGCTTGAGGTTGCAATGTTAAATGGAGAGGCTCATTTAGCGGTTCACTCACTAAAAGATGTTCCTACACAATTTGAAGAGGGTTTACAATTAGCTGCTGTTTCAAAAAGATTTGATGCAAGAGACGCTTTTTTAAGTGATAAATATAGCTCTTTGGATGAGTTACCACAAGGTGCAGTAATAGGAACTACAAGCTTAAGAAGAAGAATGGAACTTAAAATTTTAAGACCAGATATTGAATTAAAAGATTTAAGAGGAAATATCAATACTAGAATTGCAAAGTTAAAAGCAGGTGAATATGATGCAATTATCTTAGCTGCAACGGGAGTTCAGAAACTAAAAATTGAGAATGAAGTAAATAATTTTCTTCCAATATCAACTGATAAAATGATTCCATCAATGGGACAAGCAATTTTAGGAATAGAGACAACTGGTAATAAAGAAGTATTAGAGATAGTTTCAGTTTTAAATGATAACAATGCACATATTGAAGCTACAGTTGAAAGAAGTTTTGTTGATACACTTCAAGGTGGATGTCAAGTTCCAATTGGAGTAAAAGCTACTATTGTGGATGAAAAATCAATTAGAGTTCAAGCAATAGTTGGAATGCCTGACGGTAGTGAATATATAGAAGAAGATATTACTGCAAATATTGAAGAGTATGAAACATTAGGTAAAAGTTTAGCACAAACTTTTATAGATCAAGGTGCAAAAGAGTTACTTGAAAGAGCTGAAAAAGTAGCATTCAAATAGCATTTTTAAGGGAGTTTGCTCCCTTATGAAAAAATCTTAAACAATTTAAAAAAATCACAGATAAATTTATCAATTTTACTAGACATTTTTGTTTTCATTTTGTATCATACATTTATTTCAAGGAGTAAAGTATGATAAAAGTGACTGGTAAAATAAAAGCTGAAGATTGTATTTTTGTACAAGTTGATATTCAAGAGAGACTTTTCCCTCATATATTAAATAATCAAGAGTTGGAAAAAAATCTTATCACTTTGGTAAAAGGGCTTAAACTTCACAATATTCCAATAATAGTAAATGAACAGTATAAAAAAGGTATTGGTGAAACAATTGCAAGTTTAAGAGAGCTTGTTGATGATTATCCTCATTTTGAAAAAACAACATTCTCTTGTTGTGGAAATGATGATGGACTATGCGCAATAAAAAATAGTGGGAAAAAGGTTGTAATACTTGCAGGGATAGAGACCCATGTATGTGTTTTACAAACTGCACTTGATCTTCTTGAAGAGGGATTTCAACCTGTTCTTGTAACAGATTGTGTAAGCTCTAGAAAAGAGAAAGATAGAGATGTGGCAATACAAAGACTTGTACAAGTAGGAGTTATTCCTACAACATATGAATCACTACTTTTTGAACTTACAGTAAATGCAAAAAATCCTGTATTTAAAGAGATATCTCAATTAGTGAAATAACTCTTATATCTTAACATTTAAACTAACTTTAAAGTTAGTTTAAATAATTTTTAATTTAAAAATGTCTTATTTGGAATTATTTTATTATTATATAATTTGATATGAAAAAATTATTTATATTACTATTTTTTGTATTATTATCAATTTTAGAAGCCTCTTCTGATCAAAAAGTTTATAAAGTCGCTATGTTAAAAGATTGGAAGCCATACTACTTTATCAATAAAAATAACAAAGTAGATGGTTATGCAGTAGAACTTTTTGAAAGAATTGCAAAAAATAAAAATATAAAGTATGAGTATGTAATATTGAATAATTTTAAAGAAGCACTTAGATATTTCAAAGAGGGAAAAGTTGATATTATTCCAAATATTGGAATAACCAAAAATAGAGAAGAACTCTTTTTATTTACCCAAACTACAGATACTTTTTTTGTAAATATTTACAAAAGAGAAGATGCTACTTTTATAAATAGAATTGAGGATTTGAAAAACAGAAGAGTTGGAGTAATTGCAACAAATGTTTGTAACAAACTGATAAATAGTGATATAAGTACTAAAAAAGTGCAATTTAATCATTTTTGGGAGTTAGTTTCTGCATTAAAAGCAGAACAAATTGATGCCTTTTGTTATCCTCTTCCACTAGTTCGTTCTCATATAGATGATCCTGAAATAGTACCTCTTAAAATGTCTCTAAAAGAGATTCAAAGGGGTGTTGGAATCTCAAAACAGTATCTTTTTTTATTACCAATTTTAGATGAAGCAATCACGGAATTAAAATTAAGTGGTGAGTTAGAGAAGATATATGATAAGTGGTTTAAAAAAGAGAGTTTTATTCAACTTTCTATGCAAGAGACTATTTTTATTATAGTTACAGTTATGGGTGCATCTTTTTCTATTCTTCTGCTTATCTTCTATTATTTAAGTAAGAAAAAATGGCTTGTGACTAAAGTTATGCTTGAAGAAGAGATTCGAAAAAAAACAAATATATTAAGAATTCAAAATAAGAGATTAAAAGTTATTCATAAAAGATTAAAAGAGCAAACCTATAAAGATGCCCTAACAAAAATATATAACAGAAAGTTTTTTAATGAAAAAATAGTTGAACTCTTCTCTTTTTACAAAAGATATAAATATACTTTCTCTTTTATGATTTTTGATATTGATGATTTTAAAATAGTCAATGATACCTATGGACATGTAATAGGAGACAAAGTATTAATAGAACTTACTAAATTGGTTACAAATAAAATTAGAGTAAATGATTACTTCTTTAGAGTTGGAGGAGAGGAGTTTGTATTGCTTTTATCTGAGACAAATATTGAAGAAGCAAAAGAGGTAGCAGAAAAGATAAGAGAGATTATTGAAACACAATTGAAAATAATCAAAGATAAAAAGATTACTATAAGTATTGGTTTAACAGAAGTTATGGAAAATGATAATAGTGAAACTATTTATAAAAGAGCTGATGAACTTCTTTATTTAGCTAAAAAAAGTGGTAAAAATAGGGTTGTTGATTGTAACTAAAGCATAAATTGCTTTAGTTACGTACTCTTAGTATAGTTTTTCCATATCTTGCAAACCAGAGCAAAAAGAGAATTATCCATAATCCTATACTTATAGATAAAGAAATAGAATATAGATTACTATCATTCATAAAACTAATAGAGACAGCAATTCTACTTAAGATTAATATTTGAGTAAGAGCAAAAAGAAATATAGTGAATTTGTCTGCAATAATAGGTTGAGGTGGAACTGAATGTCCCATTGCAACTCTAGAGCCAAAACCTATTAAAAGAGTTGTTACAAAACCTAATGCAAAGATATGAAGAGAGAGTTTTAAAGTGTAAATATTTAAAAGAGACTCAATAAATAAAATTATAAAACCAAATTCAAACCATAAAAATCCTAAAACCAATATTGATAAAATTGCAGGTGTTTTTTTGAAAAAATCAAGCTTATAAATTGTATAACCAAAAAATGAAGCAGATAAAAATGATGATATTTGAAGTAGAAGTTTAAGCTCAAACTGTAGTGAAATACCTATTGTAAAAAGAAGTATTACAGATAAAGGTTTGATAAACTTAGGTTTTTGCCAAGGGATTTCTTTGGTATAAGTAAAATAGAAAGCAGGAACCATTTTAAGAGCTATTATATAAACCATAGGTAAGATATATGCAAAAAATACTAACATTGATAAGTTATATGAAGTAACACTCTCAACTAAAAGAAAAATAGCACCTAAAAGTAAAATAGAGTTTATATAGATACTATCCTCTTTGATAGCAACTTGACTATTTTTTATTATTTTATAAAATATATAAACAAAGTATATTATTACAGAAGATACAATAAATTTACCCAAACTTACATTTATAAAAAGAGCAGAGAAAACTCCTATTTGATAAAATATCCAAGATAGAATATATTTGTTTGACTCAATTTCTCTTGAACCATTATATTTTGGCATTACTGTTATCAAAAAACCTAAAAAGGCATTTGAAAAAAGAGCAAAATTTAGACCAAAAGAGTGTACCAATACAAAGTCTAAATGACTTGAAAGCAATAAACTATATGCGCTTAGAGCCATAATAAGTAGTGCAAAGAAAATTGCAGAGCTAAAAAACAGCTGATGAGGTTGTGATGTAAATCGACTCAACCAAGGCTTTTTGACAGGTTTTTGGGTAAACGATGTTGAGAACTGCATAAATTATCCTATATTTTTTGCAGATTATGACATATTTGATAATTGTTATCATTGATTGCAATCAATAAATAATTGTTAAATTAGGATATTTTATTAAATTATAAAATTTTATAATTACATAAATAATTTTATTTTTAATATAGATTGTGATACCCTTATAAAGGTTAAAGTCATTAGGAGAAATTATGCATAAAATATTTAAACTATTGTTATTCCTTATATTTCAAGGTGTAGTTTGTGTACAATATTTACAAGCAGAGTTTGTAAATGGTGATGGATTTTATGAAGTAAAGAAAAATCAAAAAATTGAGTTGAATAAATTAAATAATTTATCAACAAAAAAAAAGTTTGATAATGTCACAACTTTTATAATAAAAAAAGATGCCAATGCTTTACAAAAGCAACCAGAAGTTGAGTATCAAGCCTATTTCTTTGATGATAATGAGATAGAGTTAAAGAGCTTACTTCCATCAAATATAAAAAAAATAAAAGGGATAAAGAGTCTAAAATTTAAAAATTTATTGATTATTACTCCCATTAATATGCAAAGTAAAAAACCTGAAATATCTTATAGTGCCACAATAAAAAAAGAGAATATTCCTAAAGATATAATAGATAAATTTGGAAAATGGAAAGATATTAAAGTTTCATCTTCTTCAAATGCAACTTTTAAAGCAATAATTGACAAAAAGATAAATGATGAGTTAGCAAATTTGCTTTCATTAGCAGGAATAGAACTCTCAACTTTTGATGCTACAGGACATTTTGCAATAAATCCTGTAAAAGTAGATGGTTATAAACCACCAACAATGCAGCCAGATGAATATATAAAAGATTTTACTCTTGAGATGGATTTACCAGTTGCAACAATAAAAGGGCTTGATAAATATATAAAATTAGAAGATGTTGTTTTAGGAGTAAATCTTTCTGATTATTCAACTTCTCCTTGGAATAAACTACCAGATAGTTTAAAACTACCAAGTGAATCAGATAGTTTAAACTATATGCTAACTGCAAATGGAAGAGTATCTGTTTTAAATCAAAGTCAAGAATCTGCATTTTTAATTGATTTTGGAAAAGCTGAAACAGATGGAACTTCTACAAAAAAAACACTTAGCCTTTTGAGTATGACTAAAGAGAGTATAGACTTCACAAAAATTGCAAGTTTAGATTTTTTGCCTTTTGCTGATGATTTAAAATCAAAAGTTCAACTAGGCTATCAAATAAAAATAAGTGAAACAAAAGAGGATAAAAAAACAAAAGATGCAAAGATTGATTTATCAGGTTTTGGAGGCATAAATATAAAAGGGAAAGATATAGATTTTATTATAGATTTTCTTTTAAACGGTACTCCTAATAGTTCAAAAACTGTAAAATTCAACTATGTAGAGTTAGATGATAATCTAAAATTTAGTGATATAGTTGGTTCATCAATAGATGGAAAAGAGCTTCCTAAGTTTATAAAAGATTTATCTTTGGAAAAAGTTAAAATTGCAAGTGGTGGCCTTGAAGTTGAGACAAAAATATTTGAGCTAGATTCTACTATGTATCTTTTTAAAGGAAAAGGAAAAGGGGTAAATTTTGCATTTGATTTAAAAGATTTCTCTTTATCTTCTCTTTTGCCTAGCAGTTCATCACTTAAAAATAATAGCCACATAAAAGAGATTACTCTTCCAAAGGCTGCAATAATATATAGTACACATGGTTTAATAGGAACAATAAATGATGTTTCAGCCGTTGCAAAAGATGCTGTAAAAGATGTGTTTGGTAAGAATTCAAATAAAATTAATATTGCAAGTGGACTTAGTCTTGCTGGACAATTCTCTTTGCAAGCTTCTGGAACTTTTGGGAAAAAGATTATAGGGATTGCTACAAAAGGAGTAAACCTTGGTTTTAGTGAAACTGCCTTTGTAATGGGCACTCTCCCTGGAGTTTTAGGAACTGATGGTGATTTTGGTATTAACTTAAATCTATTAATGGATACAAAAGTTGCTATAAAACCTCCCAAAGCTTTTAAACTAAATGCAGATGTTGCCCCTGGCTTTTTTATCAAAATTCAAACGGATGATTTTAAAATTGGAGTTGATTTAGATTTCTCTATTGATGATGGTAAAACAGTTTTAATGGTTGAGGGAGGACTTGGTGTTGGTGTAGATGAAGAGGGGGTTGATTTATTAATTTATGGTATTGTAAATGATAATTGGAAAAATCCTTTTGGTATTTATGAACAGTTAGAAATAGAAAATGTCTCTATTGATGGGATAATAAAAGATGATGGAACTATTCACTTGGGAATAGGTGGGAAAACCTCTATTAGTGATACGGAGCTAACTGTTGGGGCAGCACTAAATTTTAATGTTGTAGAGAGATTGCCAGATGGTGTAGCTTTAAAAGTTGGGCTTGATGATCTGGATTATTTAGGTTACTACTATTTGTATCTATTAGTATCTGGATATGAATCACCTATTAAGCCTTATTGTGCACAATCAACTTGTTCTCGTTACTTTCCTTCTGTAAGTAGTGAAGATGATGGTGATATCTCTGTTTATTACAGTGAAGATTGTGCAAGTGATTATTTAAATAATAAAACAATAAAAACAAAATATAGTTATTCAAAAATCACTTCACAAGAGATATCTTCAAAAGTTGACCAATGTATAAAAGATCAACCAGCAAAAAATGATTCTGCAAAAGGTTGGGCAAAAAAATGGGCAAAAAAAGATGCCAAAGTATTGACTATAAATGATACCTATTTATCTTTTGCAACTCCTGGTGCTGAAGATCCAATTTTAGGTATTGGTTCAGGTGTTAGTTTTGGAGCTGATTTAAATATACATGGAACAGAGCTTGGGAATCCTCATTTTTTTATGAAAAAGAAGTATGTAGATGCTCTATTTGAAAAGGTTAAAAGTGCAAAAAAAGATCTAAATTTACAAGCTACTGCTAATTCTGATATTCATTCACGAAGAGTTTCTACAATAAGAAAAAATTCAAAAGATAGAGAACTTACTTCTAGTTATTCAAAAGCAAAAAGTACAATAGATTTGTCAAAATATAATAAAACTAAAAAGATTAGCGATATCACACAAACTATTAATGATTTTAGTGTTGGTCCTATAACCTTTACAAATAACAAATTACATCAAGATCCTCTTTTAGTTGAGTCTAAAGTAAAACTTTTTGGGAATACTGCTTCACTTGGAGCAATAGTGAAATTAGAAAAAGATAAACTATTTTTCAACTCTACAATAGACTTTGATACAATAGGAAAAGCTGATTTAACCTTTAAATATGATAGTGATCAAAATGACTATTTAATAATTGGGGATTTAACAGAGAATAATGACCTACAAAAATTTCTTAAAAATGAGATTACCCAAGGTGTAAAAGAGATTTCAAATGAGGCTAAAAATCTCTATCCTACTTTACAAAAAGCCTACACTGATGCTAAAAAAGTCTCTGATGAGTTTTATAAGGAGCTTCAAGATGCAAAAAAAAATTATAAAGTTGCTGATGATACTTTAAAAAGATTGGGCTTGAGTCTTAAATCTGATATTCAAAAATTAAAACAAGATGCAGATAATACAAAAAGCAAATATGAAGAGTATAAATCAAAATGTAAAAATACAAGTAAGTATGAACACCCTTATGAAAAAGGCAAATATTGTACCAAAGAAGTTGCATATTATGGTGATTGGCAGATTAAAGAGAAGTCTTATGAAGCGGCAAGAGATGCTCTTACAACTGCACAAAATTTAGATAATAAACTTCAATCATTATTAAATATGTATAATGAAAAGGCAATTATTACAGCTGCAAAAAAAGCTGAAAGTGACACAGTTTCACAAGCTAAAGATATGATTGACAAACAAGCAACTAATTTTATAAATCAGGCTGAAGAAGCTGGAGATATGTTAGAGATTGAGCAAGTATTATTGGTTGGAAGTTACAATGATATAAAAAACAATCTTCCTTTTGTTGTGGATATCTCTTTTAAAATAAAAGATAAAGAGTATAAAAAATATTTTGCTTTTTATCCTGCAAATCCTGCTCAAAATGCAAAAAGCTTTGGTTTGTTACCTGCTTTAGTAATTGATAATCTAATAGAAGAAGAGTTTAAACAAAAATATCCAAAAGTGACAAACTGGATACATGCACATATATTTAAATTGCTTAATAATTTAAAAGAGAAAATGCAAGAGGATCTATCTCAAGAGGAAGAGAAATACAGTAGTATTTTAAAATCAATGGATGAGACTTCAGATCTATATGTTGATGGTTATAATGACGTAACGCAAGAGATTAATAATGCCTTTTCTTCTTATTCAATTGTTGATTTTATGCCTCAAAGTAAACTTTTCAATGATAAATATTTGGTTGTGGGACATAGCTCTTTATGTTTGGGAGTAGCATTAAATGGTGTAGATGTTTACCAAGAGAATTGTCAAGATGTTCAAAGTGAAAGATGGAGTGCAGTTGATGTGGGAAACGGATATATTCAACTAAAAAGTAAAGGTTTATGTCTAAAAGCAAAAACAACAGGAGATGGAACGTTTTCAGAAGAGTTTTTAGCTCTATCAGAGTGTAATGGCAAAGATGAACATGAAAAATGGAAAATTGTCTCTGAAGATGGATATTGGGATAAAATTGTAAATAAATATTCAGAAAAATGTTTGCACTTTGATATAGAAAGTGCCAATCCAAAAACTGCATATGCTACATGGACAGGATGTGTTGGTATGGCAAGTGAAATGTTTAGGGATATTGAAGATACACAACGACCTACTTATCACAATGTAGAAGATTTGATTGATGCTAAAAATGGAACTTGTCTTTCAACTAAAAAATCTTTTGATCAATACTTCTTTGAAGTAAAAAGAGTAGGAAATATATCTATTAAAGTTGAGTCAAAAAAAGGTAACTTGACTACAACAGCAAAAGAGTATGAAAAGATGATATCAAAAGAAGATAATGTTTTAATATCAACCGCTTGTGAGAGTGCTATAGAGGATAAATTTAATTATATTGAAGAGTTAAATGGTGATTTGAAACTAATTCATGCGCAATCTGGTTGGTGTGTTACTCCTAATCCAAAAGATAATAAGAGTTTGGTACTACAACCTTGTAATAAAGAGAAAAATATCCTTTGGACAAATATTCAAGAGGGAAATAGTTTTCAATTAAAAAGTAATGTTAACAATAAATGTATTACATTGGGTGTTGATTTAGATGGAAATAAAATTGGAAAAGCAGAACTTAGTCAGTGTGTTAATTCATCTGGGCAAGATATAGATTTTGTAAAATAAAAAAGGTATAAGCAGTGGGTTTTTATAGAAAAAGAGATATTTTAGGGTTGGCATTTTTTATCTTTGTATTAGGTGGATGTAGTGCACAAAATAGTAGTTTTGTTGAGCCACCAAATATGAAAGTTGCTAATTTGTTAAATGATATTCCTCAAAAAGATAGAATAACTTATGTAATAAAAGAGGGAATAAAAAATATAGAAAATGGTAAATATCAAAATGCTACCAAACTGTTCAATGAAGGCTTAAGACTAAGTCCTGATAATGCAAACTTACATTTTCTAAATGGATTATCTTATCACTTGCAATCTCTAAATGGCAACAGCAAAATGCTTGATTTAGCACAAACAGGTTATACCACTTCTTTAATGCTTGATGATACTAATTACTGGGCATCATACTTCTTGGGAAATATCTATTTTAAGAAAAAAGAGTATAGAAAAGCACAAAATGAGTTTGCCCATGGTCTTTTGTTTGAGGATAAAAATCCTTATCTTTTAAGAGGTTTAGCTGTAGCTTCATACTATTGCAATGATATTGCACTTAACTCTTGGGCTTCACAAAGGGCTTATGAGGTTGATCCCGAAAACTTGGCAAGTTTAAGAAATTTGCTTTTTTCACAAGCTGCATCTGGGAAAAATGAGATTGCAAAAGCGACATTACAACTTTTTAACAAAGTCTTAAATGAGAAGTACAAAGATAAAGACGAATATATGAGAAAACTTAGTTTTGATTTAGTATCAAATAGAGTTAATGATTGGAAAAATTACTATGCTTTAGCTGATAATTATCCAATTTTTGACAATGATGATACATCTACTACAGTTTCACAAGATTTTGATGACTCTTCCTCTTTATCAAGCGAAAATTCATTAAATACAATTGAACAAAAACAAAGTGATAATACTACTACAGTTACAGTAAATAAAAATCTGCCTAAAATGACCCTTGTTGATGTGGCAATAATTCAGACAAATGAAGTTAAATCTCAGTCAAAAGGAATAAACCTATTAGATGGTTTGAAAACAACTTTATCAGGTACAATGTATAGTAGAATCAAAACCACAGGAACAGGTGGAAGTAGTATGGAGATATACTCTCCTGAGTTTAGTTTTATGAATTTGGAGTATAACTTCAATATTTTTAATGATGATAATAATAAAGCTGAAATATTAGCAAGACCTTCTCTTTTGGCAGTTGAGAATAAACCATCAAAATTCTATTCAGGTTCTACTTTGCATGTTCAATTAAGTAGTTCCAATGCAGATGGTTCTATGGAAGATGTTCCAGTTGGATTAAACTTAAATATAATACCAAGGTTTTTAGGGGACGATACCCTTGAAATTTCTGTTGAAGCAAAAAGAGCTTTTTTGGAATCTTTATCTGAAAATGTTGGGTTTACAGCTTTTAGTCAGACTTCTCAAACCTCTGTTGAGGCAACTGCTGTTTTAAAATTTGATGAAACACTAATTTTAAGTGGTTTAACTGAAAGTACTTCTGATGATTCAGAGAGTGGAGTGCCAATATTACAAGATATTCCAGGAGTTCAATATCTATTTTCAAGATCAGAAAAGTCTGAGACAAGAAAATCGATTTTAATCCTTTTAACCCCAAGAAAACCAAGATATTATAATGAAATATTAAGTCATGAACAAGCAATTGAGTTAGAAGAAGAATCAGATAAAAAAGAGACCTATTACACAAAAATATTGATTAATAAAGAGAAAATAACAGTCTCTAATAGTGATGCAATACTTTCACATTTAGGAGAAAGCAAACTCTTTAGTCAGTTTAGAACTGGAGATTTAAAACTTGATGATTGGAATAATGATGATACTTTTGAAGGCTCTGTAAAAAGAGTATTAGGGTTTTTGTATTATTAGATGAAAAGAGTCTTGTTTATATTAATTCTTTTTAGTTTTGCACTTTTTGCTAATAGTATTGATAACTCTATTGCTTTAGTTGTAAATGACTCCAAAATTGGTTCAGGAGTATTAATTTCAAAAGATGCCGAAGTGCTCACAAACTTTCATGTAATTGATGGGAAAAAAAGAGTTAAAGTGGCTTTTAAAGATAATGCCACAAACTTTTATGAAGCAAGAGTTATTAAAGTAGATAAGAAAAAAGATTTAGCTCTATTAAAAATTGAGAACAAAACTTTTTTAAAAAATAAAAAACCGATAGAGTTTGCCTCTATGAGCAAGCTAAATTTGGATGATAAAATATACTATATAGGGCATCAAAATGAAAATTTATGGCAAAAATCAAATGGATATATTTATCAGATTCTAAAAGAGTATAAATGGAAATTTGAAGATAGTTTTGAACATAAACTTTCATATATCCTTGAATTAAAAATAGTAGGGAAAGAGGGAATATCTGGAGCACCAGTTCTTACTCAAAAAGATTTACTTGCAGGGTTAGTCTCTTTTGATAATCCAAAAAAAAGTGATATGGTTTATGCCATATCTATTTATGATATAAAGATGTTTTTAAAAAATAGATAAAAGGAAAGAGGCTCTTTCCTTTTATAAAAAGTAGTTTTATTTCATAGTATCAGCAGGTACATGAACATAACCATCCATGATTACCCTTGCACTTCTACTCATACTAGCTTTATCAACGCTATATTTTCCATTGTTTTGGCTTAGTGTTGCACCAACTTTTAGTGTTCCTGATGGGTGCCCAAAAGTAACTGAATCTTTCTCTCCACCACCAGCAGCAATATTAACCAAAGTTCCAGGAACACAAGCAGCAACTCCAATAGCAACAGAAGCAGTTCCCATCATAGCGTGGTGCAGTTGTCCCATAGATAGAGCTCTTACATTTAAATCAATATCTGAAACTGTAATCTCTTTTCCACTTGATGCAGCATAGTTTTGAGGTTTTGAAACAAAAGCAATTTTTGGAGTGTGAGCTCTTGTTTCAGCCTCTTTTACCTCTTTAATTAGTCCCATTTTAATTGCACCATAGGCTCTAATAGTCTCAAATTTCTCTAAAGCTTTTTTATCTGAGTTAATGTCACCTTGAAGTTCAGTTCCTTTGTATCCTAAATCTTCAGCATTTAAGAAGATTGTAGGAATCCCAGCAGTTATCATAGTAGCTTTAAAAGTTCCAATCCCAGGTACCTCTAAATCATCCACTAAATTTCCTGTAGGAAAAAGCTCTTCACTTGGATCAACTGGCTCTACAAACTCCAATTTAATCTCAGCAGCTTTAAATGCAACTCCATCAATCTCATAGTCACCAATCTCTTGAACTACTCCATTTTTAATTGGAACATAACAAAGAATAGTTTTTTTAATATTTGCTTGCCAAATTCTTACACAACAAATACCATCTTGAGGAACATTGTCAACTAAACCACATTTAATGGCAAAAGGACCAACAGCACTTGATAGGTTTCCGCAGTTTCCTGACCAATCCATAAAAGGTTTATCAATAGAAACCTGACCAAAGTAGTAATCCACATCATGGTTTGCAACTGTGCTTTTACCAACAAGTACAGTTTTAGAAGTACTTGAAGTTGCTCCTCCCATACCATCAATTTGTTTACCATAAACATCTGGGCTTCCAACAACTCTTAAAAGAAGTTTGTCTTTAGCCTCTTGATTTTCTAGTGCCTCTTTTGGTAAATCAGCAATATTAAAAAAAGTACCCTTACTTGTACCACCTCTCATATAGGTGGCTTTTACACTGATTTGTGGTTCGTAACTCATTTTATTCCTTAAAAATTGTCCCAATTTTTGAGGGACCTTAAATTTATATCTTCTTTTTAACGTAAAAAGTAAATTTTTACTAAAAGAAGCCAAATCTAAAGGAGCTGAAGAATCAGCTCTTAGCCTCTCTTATAAAAAGTCTATTTTAGGGCTTTTATACCCTAAAAGAGTTTTAATATTTGCTACTAAGCTTCTGCAACTACATCTTTTGCAAATTTTTGCAATATTCCACCAGCTTTATAAACTTCAACTTCAGCAGAAGTATCCAATCTACAAGTTACAGGAATTTCAACTTGTGCTCCATTAGCTCTTGTCATAACAACAGTTAAATCACATCTTGGAGTAATCTCTCCAACAACTTCAAAAGTCTCTGTTCCATCGATTGCATAGGTGTGTCTAGTCTCACCCTCTTTAAATTGAAGAGGAAGTACACCCATACCAACAAGGTTTGTTCTGTGAATTCTCTCAATTGATTCAGCAATTAAAACTTCAACACCAGCAAGTCTTACACCTTTTGCTGCCCAGTCTCTTGAACTTCCTTGTCCATAGTTTGTTCCAGCAATGATAATCAATGGTTGTTTTCTTTCCCTGTAAGTCTCAATTGCTTCCCACATTCTAGACTCAATTCCATCAGGCATAATTTTAGTTAAACTTCCTTGTTTAACATTTCCATTTTCATCTTTAACCATTTCATTAAATAGTTTTGGATTTGCTAATGTAGCTCTAGAAGCTGTATTATGATCTCCCCTATGGGTTGCATAAGAGTTTAAATCTTCTATTGGAAGTCCCATTTTAATACAATACTCTCCAGAAGCACTATCAGGCAAAATAGCATTTGATGGAGATAGATGGTCTGTTGTGATATTATCAGGGAAAACACCAAGAGGTCTTAGATTTTTAAGAGCTGGCATACTCATAAACTCATCTTCCCAATATGGTGGTTTTTGGATATAAGTTGATTTAGGACTCCATTTATAAAATGGTTCAACTTTAATATCACCTAAAGCACTTCTTGCAAACATAGGTTCATAAATCTCTGTAAACATCTCAGGTTTTAGTGAAGAGTTAAGAACTTCATCAATCTCTTTGTCACTTGGCCACAGATCTTTTAGTTTGATATCATTTCCATTTTTATCTTTTCCTAAAGAGTCATTTTCAATATCAAATCTAATTGAACCTGCAAGAGCATAAGCTATTACAAGAGCAGGACTTGCTAAAAATGCCTCTTTTACATATGGATGAATTCTTCCATCGAAGTTTCTATTTCCTGAAAGTACGGCTGTTGTGTAGATATTATTATCAACTGCCTCTTTTTGAATTTTTGGATCTAAAGCCCCACTCATACCATTACAAGTTGTACAAGCAAAACCAACAATACCAAATCCAAGTTTTTCAAGCTCTGGAAGAAGTCCTGCTTCTTTTAGGTAAACCTCTGCAACTTTTGAACCAGGAGCAAGTGAAGATTTAACCCAAGGTTTTCTTGAAAGTCCTAACTCATTTGCTTTTTTAGCCAATAGTCCAGCTGCAACAACATTTCTAGGGTTTGAAGTATTTGTACATGAAGTAATAGCTGCAATTAAAATTGCACCATCTGGCATTTTATCACCCTCTTGTACAAAATCTTTTACAATTCCCTCAGCTTTTAGTGTTGAAGTTGGAACTAACTTATGTGGTTTAGATGGTCCTGCTAAGCTTCTTGTTACTGTTGTTAAATCAAATTTTAGTGTTCTAGCATATGTTGCATTTGCAAAAGAGTCTGCCCATAGACCATTTGCTTTTGCATAAGCTTCCACAAGTTTTACTTGATTTGCTTCTCTCCCTGTTAGTTTTAGATAATCAATTGTTTGTTCATCAATTGCAAACATAGCTGCACTTGCTCCATACTCAGGAGTCATATTTGAAATAGTTGCTCTATCTCCTAAATTTAGGTATTTAATACCTGAACCATAAAACTCTAAATAAGCTGAAATTACATTGTTTTCTCTTAAAAATGATGTTAAAGAAAGAGCTATATCAGTTGCTGTAATACCTTCAGCTCTTGTTCCAACTATTTCTACTCCAATAATTTCAGGAACTCTCATATAAGATGGGTTTCCAAGCATTACATTTTCAGCTTCTAATCCACCAACACCAACTGCAATTACTCCTAAAGCATCCACATGTGGAGTGTGTGAGTCAGTTCCCACAAGGGTATCAGGACTTGCAATACCATCAATATTATGAACAACTGGAGACATTTTTTCAAGGTTGATTTGGTGCATAATACCATTTCCTGGAGGTATAACATCCACATTGTTAAATGCCTCTTTAGTCCAGTTTATAAAATGGAATCTATCTGCATTTCTTCTATCTTCAATATCTCTATTTTTTTGGAAAGCATCTGGGTCATACCCACCACACTCAACTGCCAAAGAGTGGTCAACTATAAGTTGTGTTGGAACAACAGGGTTTACCTTTTGAGGATCTCCTCCCTCTTTAGCAACAGCTTCTCTTAGCCCTGCAAGGTCAACAAAAGCTGTTAATCCTAGGATATCGTGACAGATTACACGGCTTGGATACCAAGGGAAGTCTTTATCTGTTCTTTTTTCTATTAACTGTATAAGTGAGTCTTTCAAATCTTCACTTGGACACTTTCTTATTAAGTTTTCCGCTAAAACTCTTGAGGTATAGTTAAGTTTTTCAAAAGAGCCTGGAGTAATATCCTCAACTGCACTCTTTACATCATAATATTTAACTTTGTCAACACCATCAAGCTTTTTTAGATATTTTTCGTTTGTCATTGTTTATACCTATTTAAAAATTTCTTTGTAAAAAAAAGCCATCAAAGACTTGATGGCTTTTACATATTGAGTAATAACTCTTACTCTCTCTCTGCTAACGGAACGAATTTTAAGTTTTCAGGACCTGTATAGTTTGCTGATGGTCTAATAATTTTTCCATCTTCTCTTTGCTCAATTGCGTGAGCTCCCCATCCTGTTACCCTTGAAATAATAAAGATTGGAGTAAACATATCTGTCGGAATTCCCATTTGGTTATATGAAACAGCTGAGAACCAGTCAAGATTTGGGAACATTTTTTTCTCTTCCCACATTACTGATTCAATTCTTTCAGCTACATCATACATCAACATATCGTTGTTTTCTTCAGATAGATCTTTTGCAACCTTTTTGATTACTACGTTTCTTGGGTCACAAATAGTATAAACTGGGTGTCCAAATCCAATAATAATCTCTTTTCTTGCCATTCTCTCTTTGATATCTTTTTCTGCTTCATCAGCACTTGAATATCTCTCTTGAATTCTAAATGCTACTTCGTTTGCTCCACCATGTTTTGGACCTCTTAGAGCTCCAATTGCACCAGTGATACAAGAGAACATATCTGAATTTGTTCCAGAGATTACCCTTGAAGTAAATGTAGAAGCATTGAACTCATGTTCTGCATAAAGGATTAGTGATACGTGCATAGCTTTAACCCAAGACTCTCTTGGTTTTTCACCATGTAATAGGTGTAAGAAGTGCCCACCTACTGAGTCATCATCAGTTACTACATCAATTCTTTTTCCATTATAAGCGAAGTGGTACCAGTAAGTTAAAATTGAACCAAAACATGCTAGAAGTTTATCAATAATATTTTGTGCTCCCTCTTTTGGGTGAGACTCATCTTCTGACATAATTGCACCTAAAACTGAACATCCTGTTCTCATAACATCCATTGGGTGAGCTGTTTTTGGAAGTTGCTCAAGGGCAACTTTAACCCCTTGTGGAATATCTCTAAGACTTTTTAGTTTTGCTTTATATGCTGCAAGTTCTGCTTTATTTGGTAATTTTTCATGAACAATTAGGTATGCAATCTCTTCAAACTCTGCTTGATTTGCGAATTCTAAAATATCATAACCTCTATAGTGAAGGTCATTTCCACTTTTACCTACTGTACAAATTGCAGTGTTACCTGCTGCGTGTCCTGACAATGCAACTGATTTTTTTGGTTTAAATCCTGTAGTCGTACTCATAATTTTCTCCTTTTGTAAAGTATTCCCTAGTTTTTACTTTTTTTCAATGTAAATTATAATTTTATAATTAATTATTTTGCTTTTCCCTTAGCAAATAGTTGGTCCATTTTTTGCTCATAATCATGGTATCCTAACATATCATATAGTTCCATTCTTGTTTGCATAGTATCAAGAACACCCTCTTGAGTACCTTTTTCTCTTAACTCTTGATATACATTTAGTGCAGCTTTGTTCATTGCTCTAAATGCTGATAGAGGATAAAGAACCATAGAGATTCCAACTGAACCTAATTCATCTACTGTAAACATTGGAGTAGCTCCAAACTCAGTAATGTTTGCCAACACAGGTACTTTCACAGCTTGAGTAAACTCTTTGTACTCTTTTAGAGTATGAACAGCTTCAGCAAAAATTGCATCTGCTCCTGCTTCAACATAAGCTAAAGCTCTATCAATTGCAGCTTGTTGCCCTTCACTTGCGTGTGCATCTGTTCTAGCAATAATATAAAAATCTGGATCAAGATCCATTTTAGCATCAACAGCAGCTCTGATTCTATCACACATCTCTTCTGTTGATACTAACTCTTTATTTGGTCTATGTCCACATCTTTTTGCAGCAACTTGATCTTCTATATGAAGTCCAGCAGCACCAGATCTAATAAACTCTTTTACAGTTCTAGCAACATTAAAAGCGTGTCCCCAACCTGTATCTGCATCTACAATTAGCGGTGTGTCACAAATAGATGTAACTCTTCTAATATCAATACAAACATCTTCTATCATAGTCATACCTAAATCTGGTAAACCATATGATGCGTTTGCAATCCCTCCACCTGAAAGATAGATTGCTTTGAATCCTACTTTTGTAGCTTGTAATGCTTGATAAGCATTGATTGTTCCTACAATTTGTAGTGGAGATTCTTCTTTAAGTGCTTCTCTAAATCTTTTTCCTGCGCTCATAAAAATCCTTCTTATATTTAATGGATTTAAATTATACTGCATAAAAGTTTTACTACAGTGTATAGTTTCTTTTTTAAAAAAACAACTTTTTGGAAAAAATTATAAAAATGTACAATATCTGTTCTTATGTATTGAAATGGTACAATACATAAATTTTACATAGGATAGGTAGATGACATATAAAAATGGAATAGAAAAATTTATAGAGATTTTTAAACGTTCAAACCTTAGTATATCTAAATTTGCTTCATTAATCCAAAAGGACAGAAGAACTGTTACTTCATGGATAGATAGTGTATCTGATATAGAACCAAATGAAGAGGTAAAAAATAGAATCTGTCAAATCTTTAGGTATCCAGATTTTATTTGGGAAGAGGGTTGTAGTGGAGAAGAATTTATAAAATCAATAACACAAATACCCCAAAAAGAGGTAAGAATTATTGATGAAGATTATCATGGAAGACTTAAATATATAATGGAGCTTGAAAAAAACAGAAGATTTGTTATTCAGTCTCAATTTCCTGGTCCTATGTATAGGGATACAGCAGTAAAAAGAGTATATAGAACAAGAATTTCTAATGATATAGAGGAGTTAAAACAGCTAAGAATTGAGCAGATGCTAAAGTATGATTATGATACAACTGAGTGGTACTCTATTAAATCAGTTCTTAGTTTCTGTTTTGCCTCTATTGGAAACTTCTATACAAAAGAGGAGAAGATAAAGATATTAGAGCTTATTTATGAACTTTTTAATAATAACTACAATAAAAAGCTTTTTTTATTTGACTCTTTTTCAAGGAAAATTTATGGGATGGAGACAACTTATATCTCTATAAATGTAAAACAAAAGATACTCTTTTTTAAATCCCCTATTGAGTCAGTTTTTATTGAGATTAGAAATAAAAATCTAGTTGAAAGGATGCATAAATATTACTCTTCTCCTGTTGAAGCACCAAGTCATGTGAATTTTTTAGAATCAGTTAAGATTATAAAAATTTTACAAGATGCAGTTAAATATAATAACACTTTAGCCCAAGCTTATGAAGAGATAAATAGAACAACTGATTATGGAGAACTTTTTTTTCATAATTTAAGTGTAGAGATGCAAAAACAAGTAACTCAACCAAAGCCAGGACAAAAAAGGAATTAATATGGATAACGCTTTATATTTACATCAATTTATAATATTAGCAGGGGCAATGTTTTTAGCACTTTTATCACCAGGACCTGATTTTGCAATGATTTTAAAACAAAGTGTTACCTATGGAAGAAGAGCTTCAATTTTTACAAGTATAGGTATAGCCATGGGAATCTCTGTACATATTATCTATTCTGTTCTTGGAATAGGGCTTATTATCTCAAAATCTATAATTCTTTTTAATCTTATAAAATTTTTAGGTGCAGCATATTTGATATATATTGGATACCATACCCTAAAAGCAAAACCTATAAAATTTGAAAATAATAAACATCTTATAAATAAACAGATAAGTGATTTTAAAGCTTTTAGATTGGGATTTTTATGTAATGCTTTAAATCCAAAGGCAACAATGTTTTTTTTATCTATGTTTTCTGTTGTAATAAGTGTTGATACACCTTTATATATCCAAAGTTTTTATGGAATTTTTTGTATTTTTGAAACAGCTTTTTGGTTTATCGCTTTATCTTTTATATTAAGTCAAAAAAGTGTTAGAAATTTTTTAAACTCTTTTGGTAAATGGTTTAATAGAGCAATCGGTACAGTTTTAATAGCCCTTGGGTTAAAAGTAGCATTTAGTAAATAAATATGCTTTTGCATATTTATTTATAAGTATCAAATCAACTCCAACTCTTCACTTATATCTTTTATAAGTTTTGAAAGAGGGCGTTTGTGTAAGTCTTCATCTTTTTTATAATTACCAAGTAAATATCTATAAATCTCATCTTCAGCAAAGCCAAAACTTTTTAATTCTTCTATATAACTTTTTGGATAATAGGCTTTTTTTATTAAAAGCTCTAAAACAATATCTTTATGTTGTTTGTATAACTCTTTTAATTTAAATGTTTCTATATTTTTATTTGCTGATACAAAATCTATTTCAAAACTATCAAAATCATATCTTTCCTTTTCAATATTAAAAAAATTAATATCATTTGGTGTGTAAGTTAGTTTAAAATCATTTTCTTTTATTTCATATGGATTAATTAAGTCTAAATCTATTTTTTCTTTTTTTGTATGGTTACAGATAGAACAACTTGGTATAAGATTATAGAAACTCATTGCTAAAAAAGGGTAAATTGACTTTGGATAAAAGTGGTCTATCTCAGGTCTTAACTTTCCATTTTCTTCATCTATTACAAAAGTATAATTTCTATTGCAATAAGGACAAGATTTTAAATTCAAATCTTGAACAAATTTATATGCACCATATGTTGTTCTTTTTGTCCAATTGTCATACTCTTTTCCGAAAATATCATTTCTTAGTATTTTATATATTCTTTTCCAATCTTCTTTTTTTGTATCCTTTTTTCCTATGCTATTAGGAAAATTTTTTTCAAAATATTTTATATATTCTTTCATTTTAGAGTTATTAGCTTCTAAAATATCTTTTAAATTATCTTTTATATAACTTAAGCACTCTTTATCGATTTGTTTTAAATCTGAATCATCTATATTTTCAAATAATTCTTTTATTTTATGCAATGTTTTATCTATATGCATATCAAAAAGTGTTTTATTAAATTTAATTTGAAGCATTTTTTAATCTTTTTATTTCATTTTCTAATTCTTTTATTTTTGCTTCATTAGATTTTGGAAATTTAATTTCATACATTCTTAAAAGTTTTTCTTTTAAAAAATCTTCTCCAATAAACCCAATAATAGGTTTTAAATTTTTTTCAAAAAAGTTATGTTCCACTTTTAGTGGAGGTAAAAATTTAACTTCTAAATCAATAAATTTATTCTCCCCATTTAAAAATTTCAATATTTTTGAAATTTTATTTTTTGCAAACTCACCCATAAGCCCATCTTGCATAAAAAAACCATGGGAAAGTAACGTATGTATATTTGCTCCAAATGGATTTATATCTACATTATTCGTATCATTTATACAGTTTCCATTTTCTTCATCTTTTTTTAAAAATACTACATTATCTTTTGGTAAGTCTGAAAGTATAAATGGAGAGTGTGAAGTAAAAATAATTTGAAAGTTTTTATTCTTAATTTCTTTTAAAAAGTAAACAAGATAACTTACAAAGTATTTTTGCCAATTTGGATGTAATCCAACTTCAAACTCATCTAACAAAATTAAAACCTTTTCAATATGATTAGGTTTGTTATGTCCATCCTCAATAACATCTAATTTTTGTGCATAGTGTAAAATTTTATTTAATTGAATTAAAAGTTGCCTCTCTCCAAAACTTAATGTTTGAAATGATTTTTTACCATCATAAAGTTCTATATCAAAAAGTAGTGTTGGAAAATCATCAATAAAATTATAAATATCTTTAGTTATTTCATCAATATCCCATTCATAAAAAACTCCTGAAGGTATATTTTTATCTTTTAATCCTTTAATGATTTCTTTATGTTTTTCTAACATTTCTTTACATTTATACTTACTTGCTAGATTATCATTATTATAAAAATTACCATTCTTACCAAAACCATTACTAAAATTATGTCCTACTCTTACAAAATCTCTTTTTTGACTCATAAAATTTTCTATATTTTCTATGAATTTTTTATAATTTTTATTTTCTAAATTTTCTTTTATGTCTTCTCTTGTTTTTTTGATTTTTTCTAAACTTTCAGCTGTATAGTTGCCATTTAGATTATATTTATCATTGATTGTTTCATCTTCGTTCAATTTTATGTATTTTAATTTTATTTGTACTTTATTTGGTATAAAAAATTTATTTATACTCCCTTTAAAATATGTATTTTTATCTTCTAAATAATTAGATAGAATTATTTTAGAATTAAAATTAATATCAAGTTTATTATTATCTACAAATAATTGTTTCGGTAAATTTTCTTTTGATTCAAATTCATTATCAACATTATTGATATAGGCACTAATAAAATTAGAAAACTTCTTAAATATATCATTATTAAGATGATGGTAGTTAAACTCATTAGTTTTTTTAACGGTTATTTTATTTTGATATAAATATTTAGTATTGTCATTTTGATATAATAGAAAAAAATTAACATTTAAAGTTGCTTCATTATAGAGAAAATTAAATATAATTTCAAGAACACTACTTTTCCCACTCCCATTTTCACCAATAATAGCAGTAACATTTATATTCTCAGGGAAAATACTTATATAATTTTTATTTTCTTCAATAATTAATTCACAATTGCCTTTTAATCTTCCATTTTCGTCATACTTATCTTTAAATTTACACTCAAATCTAGGAGAAAAATTAAACCCTTGATGATATATATTTTTATACTCTTCAACCCATAAATAAACTAATTCCATAATAACTCTTTAAATATAATATTTGCAAATATATTACAAGAATATTATTTAAATTCTATAATCTTTAATCTAATCTCTTTATTTATATCAACCATGCTATTTGATATCTTTTATTACCGTAATAAAATCTACAATTTTGTTTTATATGTAAATAGGAGTATAATATTTGCACCAAAAGAAGGAGGACGTTATGAAAAGTTTAGTAAAAATATCTGGCTTTTTAATTACGGCATTTAGTTCTTTGTTGATGTTGTCGATATCAGTAAATGCAGCAAATCTACCTGCAAGAGGACCTATTGCTTTTTCAGTATATGATGCAAATGGTGATGGAGTAATCTCTGAACAAGAGTTTTATGATATAAGAGCACAAAGAATTCAACAAAAAGTTGATCAAGGTATGCCAATGAGAAATGTTGGTAATTCTCCTGATTTTAAATACTTTGATACTAATGGTGATGGAAAACTAACTGAAACAGAGTTACTAAAAGGTCAAAATACAATGATGCAAAACAGACCAAATGGCCCAAAAGGTTATGGGAAAGGTATGATGCAACAACAATAAGATATGAGGGGTTTACCTCATATCTCCTCTTCCTGCATTAAAAAATTTAAGTAGAGAGTTATGATTAAAAAGATTTCGAGTTTTTTCCCTATATGGGCTATTTTATTTTCTATTTTTACATATAGTTATCCTAATAGCGTAGTAGATTTAAAAGGTTGGATTATCCCCCTTTTGATTCTAATAATGTTTTGTATGGGAATAACTTTGAAAATTTCTGATTTTAAAAGAGTACTTAAAAGACCAAAGATAGTAGCACTTGCAGTCTCTTTACAGTTTCTAATAATGCCCTTTGCAGCCTTTGTGGTCTCTAAAATCTTTAATCTATCAGAAGAACTTCTAATAGGAATGGTATTAGTTGGTGCTGTTTCAGGAGGAACAGCTTCAAATGTAATCGCATATTTAGCAAAAGCTGATGTTGCTTTATCAATTACAATGACTGTTGTTTCTACTCTTTTATCTATAGTTGTAACTCCTTATTTAACTCTTCTTTATGTTGGACAAACTGTTCCTGTACCTGCTTTGGATATGTTGTATAGTATATTTAAAATAGTATTTTTGCCAGTTGTTGCAGGATTAGTTTTAAATCAAATTTTTGATAAATATATTAAAAAAAGCCACGATATTTTTGCTTTTTTGTCAATTGTTTCAATAGTTTTTATTATAGGAATAATTATAGGAATAAATCAAGAGAAGGTATCTTCAATTGCAAGTTCTTTAATGTTATCAATTATTTTACATAATTTGATAGGATTAGTAAGTGGTTTTTACATAACAAAAAAATTGGGATTTAATCAAATAGAGGCAAAAACGGTTGCAATAGAAGTTGGAATGCAAAATTCTGGATTGGCTGTAGTTTTGGCAATGAAATATTTTACAGCTCTTAGTGCGCTACCAGGCGCGATTTTTAGTATTTGGCACAATATCTCTGGTTCAATTATTGCAGGGTATTGGAGCAAAGAAGAGAAAAAGGATTAATTTTGTTTTATGAAGATATAGATTTTAATGAGTTATACAAAATTCAAAAAGAGATAACCTCATTCAAAGCTAAAAAAAGCAAAGATTGGGATAAAAAAGCACAGAGTATGAATGAAAAAGTTCATAAATCAATCTACAATGATAAGTTTTTAGAGCTAATAAATTTAGATGGCATCTCAACAGTTTTAGATGTTGGATGTGGCGTGGGAAACCTCTCTTTAAAATTTGCAGAAAAAGTAGACAAAGTTTATGCTCTTGATTACTCTGATGCAATGCTTGAACTTCTAAAAGAGAATATGAATAATAAAAATATTACAAATATTGAACTTATAAAAAACTCTTGGTTTGACCCTTGGGATGAGGTGCCAAATGCAGATTTAGTGGTGGCTTCAAGATCTTTGGAAGTAAAAAATATGCAAAAAGCTTTAGCAAAACTAGATGAAAAAGCCAACAAAAAAGTTGTAATTTCATATAGAGTTGGAGGGTATTTTATTCCTGAAGAGATATTAAGAGTACTTAATAGGGAAATAATACAAAAACCAGATTATATATATTTGGTTAATATCCTTTTCCAAATGGGAATAAACGCAAGTGTTAGTTTTATCAAAAGTGAAGGGCAAAATAAATTTTATAGTTCAAAAGAGAAATTTATTGAGTCTGTCTCTTGGAGTTTAGATGGTATAAGTGACGAAGAGAGAGAAAGACTAGAAAAATATTTTGATAGTACTGACTTAACAAAAAAAGAGGATTATAACCTTTGGGCTATAATCTCTTGGGAAAAAGAGCTTTAAGCTCTTTTCCTTTTTAGTTTTTTTATTTTAAATTCACTTACAAAAACACCAAATAAAATTATAAAAGAAGCTAAAAGCTCAACAAAAGAGACTTTTTCATCTAAAATTAGATTTGCCAAAACTAGAGCAAATACAGGAATTAGATATATAAAAATAGCAGCTTTTGAAGCTTCAACTTTTGTTAAAGCATAGTTATAAAGTCCATACCCTGCAAGGGTTACAACAACACCTAAATAAAATAGAGCTAAAACTGAGTTTAGTGTAAAATTAATATCGTTAGTTGAGAACTCATAAATAAAAATTGGGAAAAAGAATATTGTTCCAATAAATACTTGAAAAGCTGTAATAAAAAGAGCAGAAAACTCTTTTGTCAAATATCTTGCAACAATTGTATATCCAGCCCCACATGCCATAGCTAAAAATTCAAGAAAATTACCCAATATTGGGTTTGGTGCACTTTGTGAAGCTGTTGCGTTTGAGCTTAAAATTACAGTTCCTAAAAGAGCAATAAATGAACCCAAAAGCAGTCTAAATGTTATTTTCTCTTTTAAAAAAAATCCAGCAGCTACACCAACAATAATTGGAAGTAATGAGGTAATCATCCCAGCTTGAGAAACAGAAGTTAATTGAAGAGCTTTTGCTTCAAAAATAAAATAGAGACAAGGCTCAAAGAATGCCAACAAAATAAGAAATTTGATATTTCTTTTAGTGAAATTGAACTTCATAAAATCCTTTATAAAGTACAAAAAACACAAAGAAGCAATAAGCATTCTAAAAAATATTACTGAAAAAGCTTGCATATCTATCATCGCTATTTTTAGGGCGATAAAAGAGCTTCCCCATATAAACATTGCAAAGGTTAAAAGTAAAAATCCAACGTAATTCATAGTTATTCTTTAAATAGTGATTGATTTGTTTTTTGAATAAACTTAACAAACAAAAGAGGTGAGATATTGTTATTTGTTGGTAGTCTATTTTAAAACGCAATTATATATGTACTTTGCTAAAAAGTTGTTATTTTCTTGAAACTTTTATAGAAGAAAATCTCTTCTATAAAATATTTAATTGATGGGCTAGGTCTGCTGCAATTCTTTTATAGTTTCTTACATCTAAAAGTCTATTTTGACCATTTATTCCAACTTGCGCAACTTCCTCTTTTGGAAGATCTAAGATATATTCAAGTTTCTCTTTTATGGCATTTTTATTAAATTCACAAAACCAAGCATCTCTATCTTTTTGGAAAATCTCACTATTGTTTGCATTATCTGTCATAATACAAGGAACAGCAGATGAGTAATAATCCATAATTTTAACAGGAGTAGAGGTGTTAAATAGTGGAATATCAGGTAGTATTGAAACTCCAATATCAGCTTTTGCAATTAAATCCAAAAGTTCATCTTTTGTTTTTGCATTTTGAATTTTTACTCTATCTTTTAGATTTTCAAAACTATCTATTACCTCTTTTGCATATTCTGGGTCTTTTGTTGAAATTGTTAAACTCCAATCACTGCTATGCAAAGAGTCAAAAGCCTCTAAAACTGTCTCAAACTCTCGCAACTTATCCAGTGTTCCAGCGTAAAAAAATCTTTTTTCACTGCTTTCATGTTGAATATTTTCATGCAGAATCTCAGGGTCAATCGCTGGAGGACAAATATATGTTCTTGTTTTTACATCAGAAAAATACTCTTCTTGCATCTGCTTAGAGCTTGGAAGAAAAAGGTCACACTGATTTATTAGTTTGGTCTCTGAAAAAGTTGTTAAAGTATTATTTAGATATTTTAAAAATGAGCCTTTGTTATTTGCAGAATCAACTTGCATTTTGGCTCTTCTTTTTGGAAAAGAGAGTCTATATCCAACTTTGTAGTCGTAAACTTTGCTATTAGCTAATACATCTTTTAATATCTCTCCACTATTTCTTACAAATACATAAGAGTAAGAAGAGAGATCAATACCAGAATTTTTTAACTCTTTTATAACTTTTGCTTTACATGCAATTGGTAAAACAAATCTTGTTTCATCTTTTTTTTCAAATTCTGCTTTGAACTGACTAAAATATATGATATTTACATCAAAATGCTCTTGCAGATATTTTTCAAATAAAGGCCCTATAAAACTGTGATCTGTGTACTCATCCTGATCAGTAATATATAAAAATTTTTTCATGCATATCTCCTTGAACAAGGTATGGGAAATTATATACCTTAATCGTTGCAATAAAAAAGCATTTATATTTTTTTTAATATTTTTACAAAAAAATTAGCTATTTAAAAAGAGTATTTAAGTGAGAAGGGATTAATATAAATTATAAATATAAAATAAAGGAATATGTTATGGCTCGTTTTACATTACCAAGAGATATTTATCATGGTGCAGGTTCTTTAGAAGAATTAAAAAATTTAAAAGGTAAAAAAGCAATCTTAATTGTTGGTGGAAATTCAATGAAAAAATTTGGTTTTTTAGATAAAGCAATCTCTTATCTAAAAGAGGCAAATTTAGAAGTTCAAACTATTGAGGGTATTGAACCAGACCCTGGAGTAGATACAGTTATGGATGGTGCAAAAAAAATGCTTGAATTTGAACCAGATATTATAGTATCAATGGGAGGAGGTTCAGCTATTGATGCTGCAAAAGCAATGTGGATTTTTTATGAATATCCAGATTTTACTTTTAAAGAAGCAGTTATCCCTTTTAATCTGCCAACTTTAAGACAAAAAGCTATATTTGTTGCTATCCCTTCTACAAGTGGTACAGCAACGGAAGTTACAGCTTTTTCAGTTATTACAGATTATAAAGAAAAAATTAAATATCCTATGGCAGATTTTAATATCACTCCTGATATTGCAATAGTTGATCCAAATATAGCAAAAACAATGCCTCAAAAATTAGTTGCTCATACGGGAATGGATGCTTTAACCCATGCAACAGAAGCATATGTTGCTGCACTTCATAGTAATTTTTCAGATCCTTTAGCTATAAAATCACTTCAAATGATAAAAGATACATTAATTGATTCTTATAATGGTGATGAAAAAGCAAAAGAGTTGATGCATGAAGCACAATGTTTAGCAGGTATGGCATTTACCAATGCTTTACTTGGAATTACACACTCAATGGCACATAAAGTTGGTGCAGTTTTTGGTATTCCTCATGGTTGTGCGAATGCAATATTTTTACCTTATGTTATCTCTTATAACAGAAAAGCTTGTGAAGATAGATATGCTGATATTGCAAAATCTTTAAAATTGGAAGGTGAAACTTCAAAAGAATTAGTTGATTCTTATATTGATTTTATTGATGGATTGAATGATAAATTAAATATTCCACATTCAATGAAAGAGTATGGAATAGATGAAAAGGAATTTGAAGAACATTTAGATTTTATTGCACATAATGCAGTGCTTGATGCTTGTACGGGATCAAATCCAAGAAAAATAGATGATGCAACAATGAGAGAGTTATTTATTTGCACCTTTACAGGTAAAAAAGTAGATTTTTAAATTTAAAACTAAAATAGATTTTTCTATTTTAGTTTTACTCTTTTTTTAGTTTTATTTCAGCAAGTAATACTGCAATTATAATTAAAGTAGCACCAAAAACTTGTATAGAAGTTAATATTTCATTCCCTACAAAATAGCCATAAACTCCTGCACTTACAGGTTCCATTGCAAAAATAATTGCTGTTTTTGTTGGGGTTGTAAATTGTTGCATATAAGTTTGAATTAAAAAGGCATAAACAGTGGCAAAAATTGAAGTTACAATTACAGCTTTCAAAAATGAGTTGTTTATTGAGATATTAAATGTAACATCATCTAAACTCAAAGAGAAAATCAGTGAATAGATTGTTACAGTTAGAAATTGAAAAAGCACAAGCATAAAAACATTTACTCTTTTTGAGTATTTATCTGTAAAAAGGATTTGTAGTGCAAATAGTGCAGAACAAATTAGTGATAAAAATTCACCATAACCTATGGTTAACTCTCCACTCATTGTTAATAAATATAATCCTACAACAGCAATAATCGAACCTATAAACACCATTCTTCTTACATGATCTTTAAATATTACATAAGCAAAAAAAGGAACTAAGATTACATTTAGTCCTGTTATAAATGCAACAATAGAACTTTTTGTATGAGAAAGTCCAAAAGTTTGTGTTGCAAAAGCAAAAAAGAGAAAACTTCCAAGGATAAAACCATAAAAGATGGTTTGTTTATTGATTTTGTCATAAAACTTGTAAGCAATTATTGCCATTAAAATAGTTGCGAATAAAAACCTATAAAATAAAAAAGCATAGACTGGAACTGTATTGATGGCTTCTTGAACCATTAAAAAAGTAACACCCCAAGCAATAGCAACTGTCAAAAGTAGAAAATCTGCCCTAAATTCAAGTAATTTTTTTCTATTCACCTATCTTCCCTATAATAAATATTGCGAATTATACAGCTTAGTTAATTAAACTTGCTGTTTTTAAAAAATTGTATAATTGTTACACATTTATATACAAGTTTAAATCTATTTATTATATTATAATCGTTTAGACTAAAAAAAGAGAGATAATGGATAGTAGTAGTAATATTATTAATATGAACAAAATTGATAAATTTTATGACGATTTTCACGTTTTAAAAGGTATTAATTTTTATGTAAAAAGAGGTGAAATTGTAGTTGTCTGTGGTCCTTCAGGCTCAGGGAAATCAACACTAATTAGATGTATCAATGGTTTAGAAGATATTGATTCTGGAACAATTATTGTTGATGGAATAGATATTAATGAGAGTAGAAAGAGTCTTCAAGCAATTAGAGGTGAAGTTGGAATGGTATTTCAACACTTCAATCTTTTCCCACATCTTACAATATTAGAAAATATCACATTAGCTCCTGGCTTAGTTAAAAAGGTTAAAAAAGAGGAAGCTAAAAAAATTGCAATGGAACTTCTTAAAAAAGTTAAATTGGAAAACAAAGCAAACGCTTATCCAGCCGATTTAAGTGGTGGACAAAAACAGAGAGTTGCTATTGCAAGAAGTTTAGCTATGAAACCAAAGGTAATCCTTTTTGATGAACCTACATCAGCCCTAGATCCTGAAACTATTGGAGATGTATTATCTGTAATGAAAGACTTAGCACATGAAAAATATACTATTGTTTGTGTAACTCACGAGATGGGTTTTGCTAAAGAAGTTGGTGACAGAATTGTATTTATGGACCATGGTGTAATCGTTGAAGAGAATTCACCAGAAGAGTTCTTTGCAAATCCAAAGAGCCAAAGAGCTAAAAACTTCTTAAAAGAGATTTTAACACATTAGGATAAGATAAAATGATTAAAAAGCTATTTTTACTATTTACATTACTTGTTAGTGTAAATATTTTATTTGCAGATGATATAAATGTTTGGAAAAAGTCTACACTTAACCAAATATTGGAAAGAGGCGAGTTAAGAGTTGGTTTAGAACCAGGTTACATGCCTTTTGAAATGAAAGATAAAAAAGGAAGAGTTATTGGTTATGATGTTGATCTTGCAAAAGAGATGGCAAAAGCAATGGGAGTTCAACTTAAAATAATCCCAACAGCTTTTGATGGAATTATTGCAGGACTATTAACAAATAAATTTGATGTGATTATTGCAGGAATGACAATAACTCAACAAAGAAATTTGAAAATCAATTTTTCAGAGCCATATTTAGTTGTAGGTCAAACAGTTCTTTTAAACAAAAACTATAAAGATGAGATAAAAGAGGCAAAAGATCTTGATAATGCAAAGTATACAATTACTGCAAAATTAGGTCAAACAGGAGAGATAGTTGCAAGGAAGTTCTTTAAAAATGCACAGATAAATACCTTTGATACTGAAGCAGAAGCTGTTGCTGAAGTTTTAAATAAAAAGGCAGTTGCTTTTATAAATGATCAACCTTATAATGCAATGTTTATGGATGCAAAAGGGAAAGATAAACTTATTCATATGGATAAACCTTTAACATATGAACCTTTAGCTTTTGCAATAAAAAAGGGAGACCCTGATTTCTTAAACTGGCTAAATAACTTTTTAAGACAAGTTAAAGAGGATAAAGTTCAAGATACATATCAAAGACTTTATGATAAATGGTTTATAGATACATCTTGGTTAGAAAAAGTACAATAATTAATCTTATAATAGGAGAAAAAATGAAAAAATTAGTTTTAGCGTTTATCGTGTTGTTTACATCAACTCTTTTTGCAGATGATATAAACTTGTGGAAAAAATCTACTCTTAATCAGATTTTAGAGAGAGGTGAACTACAAGTTTGTATGGAACCAGGATATATGCCTTTTGAGATGAAAGATAAAAAAGGAAGAATTATTGGTTATGATGTTGACTTTGCTAAACAAATGGCAAAAGATATGGGAGTTAAGCTAAAACTTCTTCCAACTGCATGGGATGGAATTATTGCAGCATTAGTTACTGGTAAATGTGATATTATCATGTCTGGTATGACAATTACTCAAGAAAGAAACTTAAAAATCAACTTTGCTAACCCATATATTGTTGTAGGTCAAACAATGATGATGAAAAAATCTTTAGAGGGTAAAATTAAAACTGCAAAAGATTTAGATAAACCTGAATATACAATTGTAACAAAACTTGGAGTAACTGGTGAAGTTGCTGCTAGAAAATTTTTCAAAAATGCAAAAATTATAACATTTGAATCTGAAGCGGATGCAGCTTCTGAAGTATTAAACGGTAAAGCAGATGCTATGATTTATGATCAACCTTATAACGTACTATTTATGTCTGACAAAGGGAAAGGTAAACTTATCCATTTAGATGCGCCACTTACTTATGAGCCATTAGGATGGGCTGTTAGAAAAGGTGATCCAGATTTCTTAAACTGGTTAAATAACTTCTTAAGTCAAATGCAAGAGGATAAAGTTGTTGGTTTCTCTGATGAACTTTACAAAAAATGGTTAGTTGATACTGACTGGTTACAAAGAGTTCAATAATAGATGGCTAGAAAAGAATCTTTAGCACAAAACAGAAAGTTAGGGCATCTTATTGCTCTAACTTTTTACCTGTTAGTTGGGTATTTCTTCTACTCTGCTGCTTCAAATATGAATTATGTTTGGAAGTGGAATTCAGTTCCTAAATATTTTGCATATCATGAAATAACAACAATTGAAGCACCTATAAATGGAAAACTACTGTTTGAAAATGATAAATACTATGTTGATGGTGATGAAAAAGTCGAACTTAAAAAATTAGATAGTAGTTTTTCATTTGATTATAAAGTTGGAGAAAAAGTATACGAAGGTGATTATATTGCAACAAAAGATAATCTAAGAGCAGGACCAGTTCTAAATGGACTTTCGACAACACTTAAAATCTCTTTTTTTGCTGCTATATTAACCTTTTTTATAGGTATTATTGTAGCTTTTATGAAACTCTCTTCTTACCAATTCTTAAAAGATATTGCAACTGTTTATATTACAATAGTAAGGGGAACTCCACTTCTTGTTCAAATTTTCCTATTCTATTTTATTATTGCAAATATTTTTGAATTGGACAGATTTGTAGCTGGTGTTCTCTCTCTTGGAATTTTCTTTGGTGCTTATATGGCAGAGATTTTAAGAGGAGCAATCCAATCTATAGACAAGGGTCAACAAGAGGCGGCTTCATCTTTAGGTATTACAAGATTTCAATCTATGAGATATATTATTTTGCCACAAGCTTTTAAAAGAGCTCTTCCAACACTTGTTGGAGAGATGATTGCTTTGGTAAAAGATTCATCTTTAGTTTCAGTGATTTCTATTACAGATTTAACAAAAGTTGGTAAAGAGATTGTTGCAAATACCTTTTCTCCTTTTGAGACTTGGATAGTTGTGGCACTTTTATATTTAACAATTACTTCAACTCTAAGTTTTATTGGGCATAGAATTGAAAAAAGAATGGCAGCAAAAGGTGGAATGAGTTAATTGGAACTTTTTCAAAACTTTCTACAGCAAACAATAACTCTTTTTGCTATTATGGACCCAATAGGAGTTAGTGCAATTGCACTATCTCTTTTAAGTCCAAATATCACTAAATCTCAAATTGCAACTATTGCTAAAAAGAGTACAACAACAATCTTAATAGCTTTTTTTGTTGTTCTAATAACAGGTGATTTAATATTAAAACTTTTTGGTATTCATGAAGATTCTTTAAAAGTTATGGGTGGAATTATTCTTCTTCTTATGGCAATAACAATGGTTAGAGGAATAGGAAGTGAAAAAAGAAGCAAAAATGAGAATAATAAAAATGATGAAGAGTTGGCAATTATTCCAATAGGGATTCCAATTGCTTTTGGAACAGGACTTTTTACTACAATTATCATTTTTAAAAATCAGCTCTCAACAAGTGTTGAGATATTCTCTTTGATAGTATCTTTTTGTATAAATGCACTTCTTTTTTATCTGGTCCTAAAAAACTCAATTTACATAAAAAAATATTTAGGTGTTACAGGACAAAATATTATTACAAAACTTATGGGGCTTATTGTTGGTGCTTTATCGGTACAATTTATAATCTCAGGAATAGTAAATTTAACTAAAAGTTATCTCTAATGGAATTTGAAATCTTTTTAAAAGGCTTCATTATTGCAATTTCTCTAATTGTTGCAATAGGGGCTCAAAATGCATATATTTTAAAACTTGGACTTTTAAGACAACATGTCTCAAAGGCAGTGCTTTTTTGTGTTTTATCTGATATTTTTCTTATTAGTTTGGGAGTTTTAGGGCTTGGTTTTTTTATAAAAGGTGAACAGCTTTTTATAAATGCAATTGCAATTTTTGGTATAGTTTTTTTGTGTTTTTATGCTTACACCTCTTTTAAATCAGCTTTAAATAATCAATCAATGAAGATTGATGATAAGATAAAAACAAACCCTTTAAAACAGGTTTTAACGCTTCTTTTTGTATTTACTTACTTAAATCCACATACTTATTTAGACACTATTCTTCTAATAGGGGGGATTGGTGCAAATATTGAAAGCTTTTATAAAATCTATTTTATATTAGGTTGTGCAACAGCTTCAACTCTTTGGTTTGTTACTTTAGGATATGGAGCAAGGGTTTTAATACCACTATTTAAAAAACCCCTTACTTGGAAAATATTAGATATCTCTATAGGAGTTTTAATGTTATATATTGCATACTCTTTAAAAGATTTAATTATTTTATAAAAAGGTTGGTTTTGGTAGAAAATATTGGATGCTTTAAAACAGTTTTAGACCCATATAATGGAATAACAATAGATTCGAAAGATTTACCAGATGATAAAAAGATATTTGAAGAAAATCTAGAATTATTGATTGAAAAAACTAAAAATAAAAGAAATCTCATTTGGATTTATATGGATATTTCCCAATCTCAGTTAATACCAAGTGCCACAAAAAAAGGTTTTTTCTTTCATACTTGTAGTGAAAAATTTTTACTTCTTGTAAAAAAACTAAAAGCTGATGCTATTATCCCAACTGCTGCAAACCATACTTTAGGTGTTGGAGTTGTAACAATAAATGATAAAAATGAAATTCTTGTAATAAAAGAGAAAATATCAGTTGTTGGATATAAAATCCCTGGGGGTCATATTGATGATGGTGAGATGATATCAACTGCAGCAAAAAGGGAAGTTTTTGAAGAAACTGGAGTTGAAGTTGAATTTGAATCTATTATCTCATTGGGACACTTTTATCCCCATCAGTTTCATAAATCAAATCTATATGTATTGTGTTTAGCAAAACCTTTAAGTAGTAAAATAGATATAAATGATACCCAAGAGATTGAAGATGCTAAATGGGTTGATGTACAAGAGTATCTAAATGATGAGAGTGTATTTCCTTACTCTAAAGAGATTGTTAAAACAGCTTTAGAATTTAAAGGTTTAAAAAGATCAAATCAAGAGATATTAACCCACTTAAAGAAAGATTTTGAGCTTTTTTTTCCAATTAAAAGTTAGATAGCAGTATAATAAATTTTTTAAATTTGAATCAAATATATAAATAAAAAGGGATAAAATGAAAGAGATAATTTCAACAAAAAAAGCGCCAGATGCAATAGGACCATATAATCAAGCAACATCTTTTGATAAGTTAGTATTTACTTCTGGTCAAATTGCCTTAGATCCAGAAACTATGGAAGTTGTATCTGGTGGAGTTAAAGAGCAAACCACAAGGGTAATGGAAAATCTAAAAGCTGTATTAGAAGAGGCTGGAAGCTCTTTTGAAAATGTACTTAAAACAACTTGTTTTTTAGCAGATATGGGTGATTTTGTTGCATTTAATGAAGTTTATGGAACATATTTTAAAGGTGAAACTGCTCCAGCTAGAAGTACGGTTGCAGTTAAAACACTTCCTAAAAATGTACTTGTGGAAGTGGAAGTAATAGCATATAAAAACTAGAAGAACTCTTCTAGTTTTTTAGACTTAAACTAATACGCTGTTTCTCTAAATCAACACCTATTACTTTTATACTCTCTAAATTTTGATTTATACTTAGAACTTCACTTGGATGAGAGACTCTTTTGTCACTTATTTGTGAAATATGAAGTAGGGCATCATTTTTTAAACCAATATCAACAAAAGCTCCAAAGTCTGTAATATTTCTAACTATTCCACTTAAGATATCTCCCTCTTTTAAATCCTCAAGTTTTGTAATAGAGCTTGAAAAGGTTACTTGGTTAAACTCTACTCTTACGTCATAACCTGGATTATTTAACTCGGTGATTATATCTTTTGCTTTTATATTTGAGATATCTAACTTTGAAGAAAGTTCTTCAAAGGTTGAAGTGTTAGGATTTTTTATATCAAAGGTTTTAATCTTTTTTGCTATCTCATAATCTTCTGGGTGAATAGAGGTATTATCAAAAATAGATTTCCCATCTTTTATACGTAAAAATCCAACGCTTTGTTCATAGGCTTTTTCTCCAATACCTTTTACTTTTAAAAGCTCCTCTTTAGTTGAAAACTTCCCTTTTTTTTCCCTTTGTTCAACAATATTAATTGCAAGTTTTTCTGAAATCCCTGAGATAAAAGAGAGTAGTTTAAAAGAGGCAGAGTTTAAATCAACACCTACTTTATTTACCAAATCTATTGTTATATTTTCTAGTTTTTGCGCCAACTCTTTTTGATTTACATCGTGTTGATATTGCCCAATTCCAAGAGATTTTGGATCTATTTTAACAAGGGCTGCCATAGGATCTCGCAGTCTACTTGCTATTGAAATTGCCCCTCTTATTGTAACATCCAAATTTGGATACTCCAAACTTGCTATTTTTGAAGCAGAATAAACGCTAGCTCCAATCTCACTAACAATTGCATACTTTACATCTAAAGAGTTTTTTTCTATCAACTCTCCTATAAAATCTGCACTTTCCCTTGAAGCCGTTCCATTTCCTATTGCAATTGCTGTAATATTATGTTTTTTTATTAAATCTTGTACTATTTTTGAAGAGCCTTCAATGTCCTCTTTTGGTTTAGTTGGATAGATAACAGCACTATCTAAATATTGCCCATCTTTATCAATAACTGCTAACTTACAACCAGTTTTGTAACCTGGATCAAGACCTAAAATAGTTTGATTTACTAAAGGTGCTGTTTGTAAAAGCTCTTTTAGATTTTTCCCAAAAAGTTCAATTGCTTCTTTTGAAGCTCTCTCTTTAAGTGTAGTTAAAACCTCTCTTTTTAAACTTGGAAGAAGAAGCCTTTTTAGTCCATCTTTATAGGCTTCAAAGACAAGTTCTTTTGAAGAGTTAGCACTTGAAGGGATTTTATATTTTTTTATATTTTCTAAAATATTATCTTCATCAATATCAATTTTTACACTTAGTTCTTTTTCATTTACAGCTCTTAAAATTGCCAAAACTCTATGGGACTTTATATATTTTATCTTCTCTTTTTGTCCAACAAAGTTAGCATATAAACCATCTTTTTTAAACTCTTTTGCTTCTTTTATCTCTAAAATCCCCCAGTTTAAAAGAAGATTTCTAACAATCTCTTTTGATTTGAAATCATCGGCATATCTTTGGGCGATAATATCTTTTGCACTAGAGATTGCCTCTTCAATAGTTTTTATATTTTCATTTAAAAAAGATTTTGCTTTTGCTTCAACTTCATTTTTAGAGTATTTCATTGATTGGATAATATTTGCCAAACCTTCAAGATTATTCTCTATTGCAAAAGTTGTTCTTGAAGATTTTTTCTCTTTAAAAGGTGCGTAAATATCTTCCAATGCTTGTAAGGTTGTGGCTTCTTCTAAACTTTTTAAGACTTTTTCATTTAAAAAGTTTTTCTCCTTTAAAAGAGAAATTATCTCCTCTTTTCTTTCAATCATTTTTTTTGAGTAGTTAAAAATCTCTTCAAAAACTCTCAACTCTTCATCTGTTGCACTATTTGTCAAATCTTTTCTATATCTAGCTATAAAAGGGATAGTACACCCTTCATCAAGAAGTTTTATGATATTTTCAATAACTCTTCTTGATAGCTTTGTTTTCTCTTCTAGTAGTTTAAAAAGGTCATTAGTCAAGTACTATTTCCTCAAAATCACTTCTAGTTCCTTTTATAGGTTTGTTGTTTTGTGCTTTTACTGTATAAACAAAAGAGATTTTAGGTTTTTCAGTTTTGTTTTTACTTGCATGGTGCAGAGTTTGACAATGAAATAAAACAATATCACCTTTTTCTAAATTTTGATGAACTCTTTTTTCTATTAGTTTTTTATTCTCTTCATGTTCATCTAAAAAGTTAGAAGCCTCGTCAAATCTGTCCTTTGGAAAGTTCATTTTATGAGTTTTTGGGATAAATTCCAATAGTCCATTTTCTAAATATTCATCACCTAAAGCAAGCCAGACTGAAACTAAATTATCGTTTTCAAAATTCCAATAACGTCTATCTTGATGCCAGAATGTTCTTGTACTTTCAAAAGGCATTTTTGTCATAATAGAGTTGTGGTGAGCAAGGGTTAAAACAGGAGTATCACCTAAAACTTGTTTTAGCATAGGTCTAATCTCTTTATATGTCATCCACTCTTTGAAAATCTCTTCTCTGTTAAAAACTTGTCTTAATCTTCTAACAGTGATTTTGTTTTCATTTAAATTCATATACTCTTGTTCACTCTCTATTGGAGCTTGTTTCTTTTCTAGATGCTTTTTTGCTTTTTCTAAAATTTTATCGCATAACTCTTTTGGTGCGAAATTTTTAATTATTAAAAAGCCATCATGATTGAATTTTTTTAGTTGTTCTTCTGTAAGTTGCATAATTTTTCCATATCATAAATTAGTTTGTAATTCTACTTTAGTTTTAATATTATGAAGATTAATTGTTATTATAATTTTTATAAGAGAAAGTTAGTTAAAAAGAGGGGAAACCTCTTTTTATGGGTGTACCTCTTTTAGTGCTTGAGCAATCTCTGTAATAGTTCTAACTGTTCTAACTCCAGCTCTCTCTAAAGCTGCATATTTCTCTTGGGCTGTACCTTTTCCACCACCATCAATAATAGCTCCAGCATGTCCCATTCTTTTCCCTTTTGGAGCTGTAACTCCAGCAATATAAGATACAACTGGTTTAGTGATATTTGATTTAATAAATTCAGCTGCTGCTTCCTCTTTAGCTCCACCAATCTCACCAATCATAACAATAGCTTTTGTCTCATCATCCTCTTCAAATCTTCTTAGAATATCAATAAAATCTGAACCAGGAACAGGATCTCCACCAATTCCAACACAAGTACTTTGTCCAAATCCAGCCAAAGTTGATTGATTAACCGCTTCATAAGTTAAAGTTCCAGATCTAGAAACTATTCCAACGCTTCCTGGCATATGGATTGATTCAGGCATAATACCCATTTTGCATTGATTTGGTGTTATAATACCAGGACAATTTGGACCAATAAGCGTTGAACCATTTAAATCTACTGCTGCTTTTACATCAAGCATATCAATTGTTGGAATACCCTCTGTTATACAAACAATAATCTCTATCCCATTTTCACTAGCTTCAATAATTGCATCTTTACAAAATGGAGCTGGAACATAAATAATAGAAGCATTTGCTCCTGTTAATCTTTTTGCACACTCAACAGTATTGTAAATAGGCAAATCTAAGTGTCTTTGACCCCTTTTGCCTGGAACAACACCACTTACCACATTTGTTCCGTATGCAAGTGCTCTTTGGGTATGGAAACTAGCTTGTGTTCCTGTTAAACCTTGAACTAACACTTTTGTATTTTTATCAATTAAAATAGCCATTAGTTAGCCCCTTTTGAAAGTTCAATGATTTTTTGTGCGGCTTTATCTAAGTTTGCCTCTTCATAAACTGATACATCTGAATTTCTAATCAACTCTAAGCCCTCTTTTGCATTTGTTCCTTCAAGTCTTACAACAATTGGAACTTTTATCTCCATTTTAGCTGCTGCTGCAATAATACCTGAAGCTATAATATCACATCTTACAATACCACCAAAGATATTTACTAAGATACCTTTTACTTTCTCATCAGAGAGAATTATTTCAAAAGCCTCAATAACTCTTTTTTCATTTACACTTCCACCAACATCAAGGAAGTTTGCAGGTTCTGCTCCATGGGTTTTGATTAAATCCATAGTTGCCATTGCTAAACCTGCTCCATTTACCATACATCCAATAGTTCCATCAAGGGTTACATAGTTAAGATCTAGTTTTTCAGCTTTTAATTCCCTTTCATCTTCTTGGGTTTCATCTCTAATTTCGTTTATTTTTGGTTGTCTGTATAAAGCTGAGTTATCAACAACAACTTTACCATCTAGACAGATAAGTTGCCCTTGTTTTGTTACAACCAAAGGGTTTACTTCAACCAATGAAAGGTCATTTTTTACAAACATTTTATAAATTTTTTGCATTAAATCAATCATTTGTGCACTTAAAGTTTTATCCAAACCTAAGTCATCACAAATCTGTCTACACTGAGCTGGCATAATACCAACAACAGGATTAATTGGATTTCTTAAAATCTTATTTGGATGGTTTTGTGCAACCTCTTCAATCTCTACTCCACCTTCACTTGAGGTAATAATCATAATCCTTTGAGAGGTTCTATCTACAATAAAAGCTAAATATATTTGTTGGATAATATCACAAGGTTGCTCTATGTAGATTGAGTTAACAGGTTGTCCCTCTTTTGTTGTTTGATATGTTACAAGTTTACTTCCAAGTAGTCTTCTAACCTCTTCATTTGCTTCGGCTTTTGAGTCAACTAAAACAACTCCCCCAGCTTTTCCCCTTCCTCCAGCATGAACTTGTGCTTTAATAACCCATCTATCTCCACCAAGTTTTCTTAAAATATCATCTAGTTGAGAAGGGTGTGTTAGAAGTTTTCCATTTGTTGTTGGAATATCAAATTTTCTAAATAAGTTTTTTGCTTGATACTCATGTAAATTCATAATTTTCCTATATTTGTTTTAAAAGTTTTGAATAAAAGCTTATACCAAAATATTGATATAAGTGTGCTTAAGTAAAGTGTAAGTATTAGAGAGAGAAAAGAGAAGGGGGGTGAGCCCTTTCCTTTAAGATATTATAAAATAGAAGATTTGATAACCATCATCTTAACATTAGACATTTCATCCATAACATGAGAGATACCACCAACTCCAATACCACTCTCTTTAGCACCACCAAATGGCATCCAGTCAACTCTAAATGCAGTGTGGTCATTTACCATAACTGCTGTTCCGTTTAACTGTTTAACACATTTTAAACAAGTATCAATGTTTTTACTAAATACAGCTGCTTGAAATGATACAGGAAGAGAGTTAGCTCTAGCAATAGCTTCATCTATGTCAGAATAAGAATAGATACAAACAACAGGACCAAATACCTCTTTTTTAGAAACTAAAGAATCCTCACTAGGATTTAATAATACTGTTGGTTCAAAACAAGATGCTGAGATTCTTTTCCCACCAACTAAAAGTTTAGCACCTTTTTCAACTGCTTCATTAACCCATTGCTCAACTCTGTCAACTTCACCATGATTAATTAGTGGTCCAACTTCTGTTTTAGGATCAAGTTGATTTCCAACAACAAGTTTTGAAGCAACAGCAGCAAGTTTAGAAGAAACTTCATCAACAATAGATTCATGAACATAAACCCTTTGAACAGAAACACAAACTTGACCAGCATGGTAAAAACCACCTTTAGCTAGATCTGGAATCATAGTTTCAATATCAGCATCTTTTGCAACAATAACAGGTGCAACACCACCATGCTCTAAAGCAACTCTTGTTCCTGGTGCAACTTTAGAACTTAAATACCAACCAACAGAAGCAGAACCAATAAATGTTAAGAAAGAAGTTTTAGGTGAAGTAGCTAAATATTCACTACCTTTTCTGTCACAAACAATACCTTGAGCCCAACCATCAGGAAGACCAGCTTCTTTTAACATCTCTACAACTTTAAGTGCAGACATAGGAGTTTGAGTAGCAGGTCTGATAATAACAGGACACCCAACAGCAACAGCAGGGATAACTTGACCAATAGCAAGGTTTAGAGGGTGGTTAAAAGCAGAGATAGCAACAGCAACACCAATAGGTTCTTTGAAAGTGTAAGCCATTCTGTTAACAGAACTAGCAGTTTGACCCATAGCAACCTCTTTACCTTCGTAAACACCTAAATGCTCAATTGCAAGTTTAACACTGTTGATAGCTCTTAAAGCTTCAACTTTAGAGTCCATGTAAGGTTTACCACCTTCGCTTGCACAAAGTTTTGTAAGATCTTCTACTTGAGAAGACATAATTTTAACAAGATTCTCTAATACTTCAATTCTTTTATGTTTAGGTAACCAATTTTTTCTATCTTGGAATTTTTCGTAAGCTAGGTCTAATGCTGCTTCTACTTCTTCCATTGTACTAAAAGGTACGTTTCCTACTACGCTATCATCATATGGTGATGTTACTTCTATTGTGTTCATTTTTTTCCTTATTTTGAAATTTAATTTAAAATTATTTAATCAGTTTTGTTCAAACTCTTTTACATTTAAAGATAAAGCCTCTGGAGATAATCGATAGATTCTTAAACTATCTATGCAATTTGCTCCCAATTTTTCATAAAATTTTATTGCTGGTTTATTCCAATCTAAACAAGCCCACTCTAAATATTCACAACCTATATCTTGAGAATATTTTGTAAGATATTGAAATATAATTTTCCCTAAACCCTTACCTCTTACACAGTCATCTACAAAAAAAGCATCAATATAAAGTCCCTTTCGACCTGTAAAAGCAGAACTCTTTTGGTGAAAATATGCAAAAGCAATAATATCACCTTGGTAGATACCAAAAATTGCTTCCCCTAATTTTTCTTTTAGAAGTTTTTCCATACGAATAGGAGTAGTGGTGATTAGATCTTCCATTTTTTGGTATTTAGCAAGTTTTTTAATGAAAGATACTATTAGATTGGCATCTTTAGGTGTAGCTATTTGTAAACTAAAGTCTGGGTTTTGAGTAGATATAGGAATCTTCATTTGATTATCCTTTTGTAAAATCAAGTTGTATATAAAACGTTTTAATAAAGTGTAAATTTAATTATGAATATTTGAATCTATTCATAAATTTGTTCTAAAATCAGTTAAATAAGTAAAGGGTAGATCCTTTACTTTTTAATTTGATATTAGTTTGTTTTTCGATTTTTATCTAATCTAATAACAAATACAGAGCATTTTGCATGACGAATAACTCTTTCAGCAGTGCTGCTAATAAAATAACTTCCTAATCCAGGTTTTGTTGCCATCATTACAATAGCATCAGCATTAAGTTTTTTTGATTCATTAAGAATCTCATCATGGATAACACCATCTTTTATTTTAAAAGATACTTTATCCAAAGGTAAAGAGTGTATATTTGCAATCTCTTTTAATTTATCCAAGGCTTCATGGTCATATATAGATTGACTATCCTCATATAATGCCATTGAAGAATGGATTTTATTCTGATTTACAAATAACAATGTCATTTTCCCATCATCATCCAATACTTCTAATGCACCTTCAAATAATTTTTTATGATTTTTTGAATATGCAATATGAATTGGTACTAAAATATTTTTAAACATTAAATAACTCCTTTATCCCATAATTAAGTTTGGTAACCAAGTAACAATATCTGGGAAAATCATACAAATAATTAAGACAATCAAATTGATTATAATAAATGGTGTTACTGATTTATAAATCTCACCCATTCCAACATCAGGAGGAGTAATCCCTTTTAGATAAAATAGTGCAAATCCATAAGGTGGTGTTTGTACTGCAACCAAAATATTAATAATCATTAATACCCCAAACCATATTGGATCAAATCCTAAAGATACGGCAATAGGTGTAAATAAAGGAGCACACATTAATACAATTACATAATCATCAAGGATAAAACCTAATAAAATCATTATAACTTGGAACATCATAATTATAACCATTGGTGGCAAATCTAATCCTTGTGCAAAATCAGAAATCATACCTTGAATACCCATAAGCAACTGGAAGTTACTAAATAATGAAGCACCAAAAATAATCAACATTGCAACACTAATTAAAGATGCCGCTTGTAAACCTGCTTTTTTAAAGATCTTAAATTTAAATCTTTTAAAGAACATTGCAAGAATAATAGCTCCACCAACTCCTAAAGCACCAGATTCTGTTGGAGTAGCAATACCTGCGATGATACTTCCTAAAACAACAAAAATTAAACCAATAGAGAATAAACCATCTATTGCAATTTTAAATTTCTCTTTTGTTTTTAAAACTGGTAAACCAATTGTTTCACTTAATAAAGGAGCCCTTTTTGGGTTTAGTTTTGTACTAATTAAAATGTAAATTACAATAAGTGAAATAGTTAATAATGCTGGCATTAAAGCACCAATAAACATTCTTCCAACTGAAGTATGTGTTGAAGCTGCGTACATAACCATTGGAATACTAGGTGGAATAAGGATACCTAAAGCACCCCCAGCCATAATTGTTCCAAGAGCCAATTTCCTATCATATCCAGCATCTAACATTGGTTTTAAAGCAATTGTTCCAGAACTCATAATTCCAGCACCAATAATTCCAACCATTGCACCAATCATTGAACAAATAAATACAACACTGATTGCCAATGAACCTCTAACCTTACCAATCATCAATTGACTAGCTTTAAACATTGCATCACCAATACCAGTGTGTGATAATAGTTGACCCATATAAATATATAAAGGGATAGCTAATAAAATATAACTAAAATATGTCCCTTCAATTGTTGTTGGAATTACATTAAAAATCCCTTCTCCCCATGAAAAATATCCAATTAACATAGCGATACCACCAAGTGCTAACCCTACAGGAGATCCTATTACAAAGGAGAGTAAAAGACAGATTAATAAAATTATAGAAAGGGTTTCAATTCCCATTTATTTGCTCCTTTTCTTCTAGTAATGGTGTTCCAGTAATTAAATAATAAAGATCTGCTAAAAAATCTCTAATTAATTGAACTGTAAAGATTGCACTTGAGATAGTAAACATAAGCCAAAAGTGCGACATTAAAGGAGCCCATTCAGTTTGTCTTCTAAAACCTAATTCATATGCTTCTGTAAATTTTGTATAACAAAGATAAGAAACAACAATAAGAAAAAATATACCTAATGCATATGTTATAAGATTAAATGTAGCTTTAACTTTAGGAGAAACTCTTATATAAAATATATCTACGTTAATATGAGCTCTTTTTTGTTGGGCATAAGCTCCTCCTAAAGCCGCAACATAACCAAATAAAAACAACGCTGTATCAAAAGTCCAGATTGGAGGTGCGTCAAACAAATATCTAGCTACTGTCCCATATATAACAACAAAAGCAAGAATGGGTACCATAATTGATACCCCCTTACCCAACTTCCTTACTACTGTATCAACAGATACACAGAATAGTTGTAAAATTTTTTTAAACATAATAATTCTTATTTAAAATTATTTGTCTTGTGTTTTTCTTAACACGTCAATTAATTGTTTGCTGTATTTATCTTTAGCAGCATATTCGTCCCAAAGACCAGCACCAGCTTTAGCCCAAGCATTTTTGTCAGTTTCAGAAGGCTCAGGAGACCATTGTAAACCTTTAGCTTCCATTTGAGCGATAGCTTCTTGTTCCCATTTTTTAGACATAGTTAACTGAGCATTTGCATGTGCAACAGTAGCGTCATAAACACCTTTTTTCTGTGCATCAGTTAATTTGTTCCAAGCACTTTTGTTAACTAAGATAGGTAAAACTTGAGCACCAGCTAAAGGAAGTCTATACATATATTTAGCAACTTCAACATGGTTTCCATCTCTGTGGTCAATCATATTTGAACCAATAGAACCATCAATAACACCAGTAGCTAAACTAGTATAAATTTCACTCCAAGCTAATGAAACAGGAGAGGCACCTAAGTTTCTTAAAAATTTACCATATGCACCAGGAGCTCTGATTTTAAGACCTTGGAAATCAGCAACTGATTTAATTGGTTTTTTAGTGATAATGTAAACTGGTGGTTGAATATAAGGTTCTAACCATACTAAACCTTGAGAAGCATAAGCTTCTTTAAGAATATCTCCAAAACCCTCTTTATGGAAAATATCATAAAGTTTGTTAGTATCAGCAGTACCACCAGGTAAACCTACTTCTACAACACCAGCTGGGAATTCTCCCGCATGCATTGGTTGGAAAGGTGCAATCATAGTAACTAAACCAGATTTAGCAGCTCCTAATAATCCAGATGTTCCAACACCTTCACCAGAGTAAAGAACTTGAACTTTAACCTCACCATTAGTATTTTTTTCAATATCTTTAGCTAATTGTTCATAAAGTGTACCAAATGCAGTACCTCTACCATAAAGATTTGCAAATCTCCAATGTTGAGCTGCTGAAGCAGTTTCAACAACTGACATAACACCTAGTAGTACAACTATTGCAGTCATTACCACATTTCTTTTAATGTTAGTTAATTTGTTTAACATAATTTTCCCTTCCCTTTTTATTAAGTTAAATAGCCTTAGGTTTTAAGGCTATTTTTTTTTAAGTTCTTGCTACGTTAGCAAAAAGCTCTTGAAATTTATCAAGACCTTCATTTACAATTTCATCACTAATGGTTAAAGCAGGTAAAAATCTAATAACGTTACTATTAAAACCACAAGATAATAAAATTAAACCATATTCAGTAGCTTTTGAAACAATAGCTTTAGTTAATTCAGCATTTGGTTTTTCAAAATCACCATCTTTCATTAACTCTAAAGCTATCATAGCCCCTTTGTTTCTAACATCACAAATTAGATTTGGGAATTGCTCTTTAAGCTCATTTAATCTTCTATTAAATATATCCCCAATTTGATTTGCTCTATTAACTAAATCTTCCTCTTCAATTATCTCTAATACAGCTAATCCAGCTGCACAACCAACAGGTGAACCACCATAAGTTCCACCAAGTCCACCAGGAATAGCAGAATCCATAATTTCAGCTTTTCCAACAACACCAGATAAAGGATAACCTCCAGCAATACCTTTAGCCATTGTCATTAAATCTGGTTCAATCCCAGCATATTCAATGTTGAACATTTTACCTGTTCTAGCAAACCCAGTTTGGATCTCATCAATAACTAATACAATTCCATGTTCATCACAAATTCTTCTAAGTTCTTGTAAAAGTTCAACAGGAGTTTGGTAAAAACCACCTTCCCCTTGGATTGGCTCAATGATAATTGCTGCAACATCTTCTGGTAAAATATCCACTTTAAATAGATTTTTTAATGCAGTTAATGTATCTTTAACGCTAGTTCCATTAAATTTTGTTGGATATGGTAAGTGATAAATCTCAGCTGGAAATGGTCCAAATCCTTTTTTATATGGCATTGTTTTACCTGTTAGAGCCATTGTCATATTAGTTCTTCCATGGAAACCACCATTAAATGCAATAATACCTCTTCTTCCTGTGTGCGCTCTTGCTATTTTCACACAGTTTTCAACAGCTTCTGCACCAGTTGTTACAAAAATAGCTTTTTTTTCAGTTTCACCTGGAGCTACTTTAGTTAATTTTTCTGCTAATTCTACAGCTACTTCATATGGAGTAACTGTAAAACAAGTGTGGCTGAAGTTTTCTATTTGAGCTTTTACTGCTTCAATGATTTTTGGATGAGAGTGTCCTGTATTACATACAGCAATACCTGTTCCAAAGTCAATTAGTCTATTCCCTTCAACATCCCAAACTTCAGAGTTTTTAGCTCTTTTTATATATACAGGATAAGCATTCCCTTGTCCCCTTGCAAATGCTTTATCTTTTCTTTCTTGTAAGTTTTTATTACTTACCACTTCTACTTGTTTATTCATTCTTTGAACCTTTTGTAAATTAGTAAATTATTTGTCTTGTGTTTTTCTTAACACGTCAATTAATTGTTTGCTGTATTTATCTTTAGCAGCATATTCGTCCCAAAGACCAGCACCAGCTTTAGCCCAAGCATTTTTGTCAGTTTCAGAAGGCTCAGGAGACCATTGTAAACCTTTAGCTTCCATTTGAGCGATAGCTTCTTGTTCCCATTTTTTAGACATAGTTAACTGAGCATTTGCATGTGCAACAGTAGCGTCATAAACACCTTTTTTCTGTGCATCAGTTAATTTGTTCCAAGCACTTTTGTTAACTAAGATAGGTAAAACTTGAGCACCAGCTAAAGGAAGTCTATACATATATTTAGCAACTTCAACATGGTTTCCATCTCTGTGGTCAATCATATTTGAACCAATAGAACCATCAATAACACCAGTAGCTAAACTAGTATAAATTTCACTCCAAGCTAATGAAACAGGAGAGGCACCTAAGTTTCTTAAAAATTTACCATATGCACCAGGAGCTCTGATTTTAAGACCTTGGAAATCAGCAACTGATTTAATTGGTTTTTTAGTGATAATGTAAACTGGTGGTTGAATATAAGGTTCTAACCATACTAAACCTTGAGAAGCATAAGCTTCTTTAAGAATATCTCCAAAACCCTCTTTATGGAAAATATCATAAAGTTTGTTAGTATCAGCAGTACCACCAGGTAAACCTACTTCTACAACACCAGCTGGGAATTCTCCCGCATGCATTGGTTGGAAAGGTGCAATCATAGTAACTAAACCAGATTTAGCAGCTCCTAATAATCCAGATGTTCCAACACCTTCACCAGAGTAAAGAACTTGAACTTTAACCTCACCATTAGTATTTTTTTCAATATCTTTAGCTAATTGTTCATAAAGTGTACCAAATGCAGTACCTCTACCATAAAGATTTGCAAATCTCCAATGTTGAGCTGCTGAAGCAGTTTCAACAACTGACATAACACCTAGTAGTACAACTATTGCAGTCATTACCACATTTCTTTTAATGTTAGTTAATTTGTTTAACATAATTTTCCCTTCCCTTTTTATTATTTGACTTTTTGTAAATTGTCCTATCTAAAATATTCTATTAGATTGTTTCTTGCGGAGTTAAAGATAATAAACAAAAAACAAAATATGAATACTTTAGATAATTTTATTATTACTGAAAAGAGTAGTCAAAAAGTAACCGTATGAGCTATTTTTATGTTTTTAAAATCTAAATAGTGTATGGAAAATATACAGAAAATATCTATTTGAAAGATGTAGTGTTTTTTGAAAATAAGTTTATTTTATCGGGATATAAATAGAAAATTCAACCCCTTGATTGTTATTTTTAACAGTTAATTGGCCTTGCATATTTTGTTCAATAATTATTTTACTCATATATAAACCAAGCCCTGTGCCATTGTAACTGTCTTTTGTAGTAAAATAAGGTTCAAACACTTTGTTTATAATAGAGTTACTAATCCCCCCTGCATTGTCTGAAACTAGAATCTTCATATGGGTTTCTATTTTTTTAGTTTTTATTACTATTTTAGGTTCATTGATTTTATTTTCAATAAAAGCATCTTTTGAATTTGTTAGTATATTTAATAGAACTTGGGAAAGTTCACTCTCAAATCCATAAATGATTATATCATTTGCTATTTGACATTCAATTTTTATACTGTTACTTTTAAAACTATCATCTATTAAAAAGATTGTTTTATCTATGGCATCTTTTATTGAAAAATATTGTTTCTCTTTGTTTGGTTTAAAAAAGTTTCTAAAATCATCTATTGTTTTTGACATCTTTTCTGTTAGGGCATTACTTAAAATTCTTTGTTTATCAATATATTCATCATCAAGTTTTTTTAAAGAGTGTCTCAAATGGATATTTTGAATAATAGTTCCTAAGGCACTTAATGGTTGTTTCCATTGGTGGGCAATCATACTAATCATTTCACCCATCTCTGCTAGTTTTGATTGCTGTATTAAAAGTTGTTCTTGTTTTTTTCTGCTGTCTATCTCTTTTTTGATTCTTATATCAAGGGTATTATTAAGGTATTCTAGTTCAGAAGTTTTTAGTTTTAATTCTTTATTTGAAAGCTCTAATTCTTGGGTTCTTTGTTGTACTTTTTCCTCTAGGGTGCTATTTAATAGTTCAATCTCCTCTTTTACTTTTGTTAGTTTTCTAATATATCTTCGTTGTAATATATATGTATAAAGGATCAATAAAAGAATAAAAAATAAAAAGGTGATAATACTCCAAAATAGTTTGTAATCTATACTTTTTTCATATTTGATTGAGACCCATTTATTGATAATACTTTGTTTTGTTTCATCACTTATAGAATCAACAACTTTTTCAAATATATTTAATAGTATCGGATCATCTTTTCTAACTCCAACAGACAAATGCCATTGTTCATCAAATTTACCTGCTATTTGTAAACTTCCATAAAACTCCTCTTGAAAAGCATATGCCACATTTAAATGAGTAGTAACTTGACCAAAAATTTCTCCCCTTTCAACTTTTTTAAGTCCTTCCCTTAAATGATTTACATCCACAATTTGTAGATTAGGGTATTTCCGTCTTATTATCTCATTATATGCAAAGTTTTTTTGTATACCTATCTTTTTATCTTTTAAAGATTGCAAATCATTTATAAAACTTACATTTCTTTTAGTAACCAATACTAAGGGTGTATTTACATAGGCTTTTGTAAAGTTCATATAACCTTGTCTTGATTTAATATTCATAACAAAAGAGAGAACATCACACTTTTTCTCTTTCATATATTCTAAAGATTGAGTCCAATCTTTAGTCTCCACCAATTTTAATGGAACACCGATTTTTTTCTCAAAATCTTTCATATAATCGGCAACTATACCAATATGTTTGTGATTTTCTATTTTTTCATAGGGCATCCAATCTGGATCAACACACAAATTTATATGTGATTTTTTATCTAAATAGTCAATCTCTTTTTTTGTAAATATTATAGGCAGTGTTGCTAAATCTTTTAAAAACCATTTATCAAATAGTTCTTTTTCCTCTTTTATTGAAATAGAATTTAAACCTTTTTCTATAATTGATTGAAGTAGGGGATTTTTTTTATTTGTAAAGATAAACATTTTTGAGGGTTCAAAACTAATTGAGGGGATAGCTTTTAGATCAACTATAAGATTATCTTCAAGGTACTCTTGTATGATTATTGGGGAAGCAATTAAAGCATCAACATCACCAGCAAGAAGCTTTTGCACAGATTCTTTCATATTATTAGTTCGTTCAACTTTTATCTCTAATTGGTTTTTTTTAATATCGGGGATGGCACCTAGTTGATTAACTATTGCAACTTTTTTATTTTTTAAATCATCTAAAGTTTTGATTTTATTTTGTTCTTTTTTAACAAATAAAACCCTTTTTATTTGTAAAATCTCCGATGAATAAACTCCAAGGTTATTTTCAACACTATTTCCTGCTACTAAAGGGGCAATATCTATTTTGTTCTCTTTTATTGCAAGGGGGATGGATGCTTGTTTAACACTTACAACTGTAGTTTTCAAATCATATTTTTTAATTATTAGTTTTAATAGATCACTAACAAATCCATCCATTTGATGATCTTTATTAATGTGCGTAAGGGGATAAAGTTCAGATAATCCTATTCTAATTTTATTGTTTTCTATCCAAGTTTTTTCCTCTTTTGTTAAGTCAGATGTGTCACCATAAAGAATTGAAAATAAGATAAAAACAGCAAAAAGGAATCTCAAATATCTACTCCATAAATTTTCGTAATTATATCATACAGATTCCAAGATTATAGAAAAACAAACACCCCCTTTAGTATTTGATACATATATTTTCCCATTATGATTATTTTCAATTATAATTTTAGACATATAAAGACCAATGCCAGTTCCATTTTTCTCTTTTTTTGTAGAAAAATAAGGTTCAAAAATAAAATCAATATTCTCTTTTTCTATCTCTCCACCATTATCATAAATATCAATTTTTACACTATTATCTAAATCTTGTGTTGATATTTCTATTTTTGCATCATTTGCATTTTTTTCTAAAAATTTGTCTTTTGCATTTTTTAATATATTTATAAATACATGGGTAATCTCATTTTCACATACTCTAATATTTTTTTTACTTTTATGGTTTAAAATAACCTCTATATTATTTGCTTGTAGATCTTTTTGGATTATTTTTAAACTATTTTGTAGAGGTTTTTCAATATTTGTATCAATAAATATTTTATCTGTTTTATAAAAATCTCTAAAATCATCTATTGTAGCTGTTAGATTTTGAACATAAAACTCTATCTCATCTAGTTTATTTGTAAAAAAAGAAGTTTGTTCCTCTCTGCCCTCTTTTGTAGTTAGGTCAAATTTCCCAGATAAAAGTTTATATTTTAAGTTAAAAGAGGCTGTTCCTATAGAAGCTAAAGGTTGTCTCCATTGATGGGCTATCATACTTATCATTTCACCCATTGCTGCAAATCTTGATTGGATCTCCATAACTTTTTGTTTCTCTTCATTCTTTTGAATCTCAATTTGAAGTTTTTTATTTTTTTCTATTAATTGCTCTTTTAAAACTTTTGGTTCAATGGCTTTAATTAAATTATCTTGAAGTTTATATATATCTATTGGTTTTAAAACATAAGCACTAATATTTAGTTCAATTGATTGCATAAGAAAAGTTGTTTCTTGGTGTGCTGTTGTAATAATAACTGGGATATCTTTATCAATCTCTCTTATCTTTTTAATCATCTCCAAACCATCTAGTTTTGGCATCTTAATATCTGTTAAAATAAGATCAATTTTTTTATTAGAGGATTTAAATATAGATAAGCCTTCTTCACCATTTTTTGCACAAATTACATTTAGTTCAAAAAGATTCAGAGTTTCAGTGATTCCATTTTGTATAGCCTCTTCATCTTCCGCATAAAGAACAGTTAGATCTTTTAGAATTTGTTTATCTATCATAGTCCCTCTTTTAGATTTTTCAATAGTATATCTATAAATAGTAGTCAAATAATAACATAGAATCTATGATAATAATTATATAGAAACTTTATTTATTAATATAAGTAACAAAATGATAATATTGCATTATAATAAGAGCCTTGAAAATTAGGATTAAATTTGTTCCTTTTGTGCTCTTAAAATATCAAAATAATTAATTATTTTTAAACTCATGTTTTTATGTTGAAAATGAATAATATACTTTCCTATTTGGTTAATACATAAATGTATAAAGGATTTTAATGGATTATGCAGTATTAAAAAAATATACTAAAAATTTAAATATACTTTTTGTAGAAGATGATACAGATTTTAGAAAAGAGTTTTCAGAATTACTTTTAGATATATTTCCCAATGTAACTACTGCTGTTGATGGGTTAGATGCCTTTAATAAATATAAAGAATTTTATCTAAACAAAAACAAATATTATGATTTGATTATTTCAGATATTAAGATGCCAAATTATGATGGAGTACAATTGGTTGATTCCGTTTATAAAATAAATAAAGACCAATTAGTAATAATCCTTTCTGCTAGAAATGAGTTTGAGTATCTTTTACCTTTGGTAAATTTAGGGATACATCAATTTTTCACTAAACCTATTGATTATAACTATTTCTTAGAAGATATTTATAAGTTATGCAATCAAATCTATCATACAAATCTAAATAAAAATAGTGATCTAATAAGAATCAATGAAACTTTGTTTTGGGATAAAAATAAAAGAAAACTGTTAAGGGAAGAAAAATCAATTGAATTAACTAAAAATGAGATTCGTTTTGTTGCCACTATCTTAAATAACAATGGAACGATTTGTACAGTTGATAAACTTATTGATATTATTTGGGAAGAGGATTTTGATTTAAATCCTGATATTACTCATCTTAAAAGTTTAATATATAGATTAAGAAAAAAAGTTCCAGACTTATATATAAAAAATATTTATGGAATGGGATATATCCATGAGGCTGAATAGTTTAAAAAAATAAGAAGAGAGAAAAGAGAAGGGGGGTGAGCCCTTTCCTTTAAGATATTATAAAATAGAAGATTTGATAACCATCATCTTAACATTAGACATTTCATCCATAACATGAGAGATACCACCAACTCCAATACCACTCTCTTTAGCACCACCAAATGGCATCCAGTCAACTCTAAATGCAGTGTGGTCATTTACCATAACTGCTGTTCCGTTTAACTGTTTAACACATTTTAAACAAGTATCAATGTTTTTACTAAATACAGCTGCTTGAAATGATACAGGAAGAGAGTTAGCTCTAGCAATAGCTTCATCTATGTCAGAATAAGAATAGATACAAACAACAGGACCAAATACCTCTTTTTTAGAAACTAAAGAATCCTCACTAGGATTTAATAATACTGTTGGTTCAAAACAAGATGCTGAGATTCTTTTCCCACCAACTAAAAGTTTAGCACCTTTTTCAACTGCTTCATTAACCCATTGCTCAACTCTGTCAACTTCACCATGATTAATTAGTGGTCCAACTTCTGTTTTAGGATCAAGTTGATTTCCAACAACAAGTTTTGAAGCAACAGCAGCAAGTTTAGAAGAAACTTCATCAACAATAGATTCATGAACATAAACCCTTTGAACAGAAACACAAACTTGACCAGCATGGTAAAAACCACCTTTAGCTAAATCTGGAATCATAGTTTCAATATCAGCATCTTTTGCAACAATAACAGGTGCAACACCACCATGCTCTAAAGCAACTCTTGTTCCTGGTGCAACTTTAGAACTTAAATACCAACCAACAGAAGCAGAACCAATAAATGTTAAGAAAGAAGTTTTAGGTGAAGTAGCTAAATATTCACTACCTTTTCTGTCACAAACAATACCTTGAGCCCAACCATCAGGAAGACCAGCTTCTTTTAACATCTCTACAACTTTAAGTGCAGACATAGGAGTTTGAGTAGCAGGTCTGATAATAACAGGACACCCAACAGCAACAGCAGGGATAACTTGACCAATAGCAAGGTTTAGAGGGTGGTTAAAAGCAGAGATAGCAACAGCAACACCAATAGGTTCTTTGAAAGTGTAAGCCATTCTGTTAACAGAACTAGCAGTTTGACCCATAGCAACCTCTTTACCTTCGTAAACACCTAAATGCTCAATTGCAAGTTTAACACTGTTGATAGCTCTTAAAGCTTCAACTTTAGAGTCCATGTAAGGTTTACCACCTTCGCTTGCACAAAGTTTTGTAAGATCTTCTACTTGAGAAGACATAATTTTAACAAGATTCTCTAATACTTCAATTCTTTTATGTTTAGGTAACCAATTTTTTCTATCTTGGAATTTTTCGTAAGCTAGGTCTAATGCTGCTTCTACTTCTTCCATTGTACTAAAAGGTACGTTTCCTACTACGCTATCATCATATGGTGATGTTACTTCTATTGTTGTACTCATATATACTTCTCCTTAGTAAATTAATTTTTTATTATAATATACATTGTTTTTTAGCTAAAAGTTCATTTAAAATAGAGTGATTTAAAGAATAATCAACTGCTAAATCGATTAAATGAACACCTTTTCCATTTACACATTTTTCAAGTGTTTCAGCGAACTCTTCACAAGATTGTGGTCTATGTCCAGTTGCTCCATAAGCTTCTGCATATTTAACAAAATCTGGATTTTGTAAATCAAGACCAAAGGTATCAAAGCCCATACCTGTTTGTTTCCATTTGATCATTCCATAAGCATTATCATTTAGAATTATAACAGTTAAATCTAAACCAAGTCTTACAGCTGTCTCTAACTCTTGTGAATTCATCATAAATCCACCATCTCCACAAACTGAAACAACTTTTCTATCTGGATTTACCATTTTTGCTGCCATTCCAGAAGGAAGACCAGCACCCATTGTTGCAAGTGCATTATCAAGTAATAGTGTATTTGGTTTTGCACATCTATAGTTTCTTGCAAACCAGATTTTATATACACCATTATCAAGTGTAACAATATCCTCTTCACCTAAAGTTTGTCTAATTGTTCTAACAGCTCTTTGAGGTAAAATTGGGAATCTTGTATCACCAAAATATTTAGAAAGTCTTGTTCTAATCTCATCTGCCACTCTTACATAATAGTCAAAATCCCAATGCTCTTGTTTTGAAATAGCATTTGTGATTTGTTGCATACTTGTAGCAATATCTCCAATTAAATCCATTTGTGGGAAGTAAGTATCATCTACTTCTGATGGGAAAAAATTGATATGTAAAACTTTTGTTGCATCTGGTCTATTTTCCATAAAAAATGGTGGTTTTTCAATTACATCGTGTCCTACATTGATGATTAAGTCAGCTCTTTCAATTGCGCAGTGTACAAAGTCATCTTTTGATAATGCTGCTGTTGAAAGACAAAGTTTATGATTTTCATCAATTACACCTTTACCCATTTGAGTAGAGAAAAAAGGAATTCCTGTCTCATTAACAAAATCAGTTAAAGCATTACCAATTCTTGTTCTATTTGCACCTGCTCCAATTAATAAAAGTGGTCTTGTTGCTTTTTCAATCATTTTTACAGCTTCTAAGATTGCACCTTTATCCGCAGATGGATATTTGAAAGAGTGCACTGGATATACATGCATATTGTCATCAACTTCTTCATCTGCAATATCTTCAGGTAATTCTAAATGAACAGCTCCTGGTCTCTCTGTTGTAGCAATTTTAAAGGCATCTCTTACCATTGAAGGGATGTTATTTCCATTTACAATCTGTTTTGCATATTTTGTCATTGGTTTCATCATACCAACAATATCAACGATTTGGAATCTTCCCTGTTTAGATTTTTTAATTGGTTTTTGCCCTGTAATCATAAGCATAGGCATACCACCAAGTTGAGCATAAGCAGCAGCAGTTGCAAAGTTTGTAGCTCCAGGTCCAAGTGTAGAGATACAAACTCCAACTTTTCCTGTAAGTCTTCCATATGTTGCAGCCATAAAACCTGCACCTTGTTCGTGCCTTGTTAAAATAAGTTTGATTTTTTTAGAATTCCTAAGTGATTCTAAGAAGTCCAGATTCTCTTCACCTGGGATACCAAAAATATATTCAACACCTTCATTTTCTAACGCTTTTATAAATAAGTCAGATGCTTTCATCTTATCTCCATTTTTTTTTTAAATTATACTTGGATTTTCACACAATTTATTTTAAATTGATGTTAAGTATTACAATTATGTTACTACTTTGAGTCAATTTAATTACAAGTGCGAATAATCGACACAATCGATGTTGTAATATTATATTTCCTTTAAATTATCAATCTAAACTTCATATATAATATTGAAAAAATGTTATTTTGCTTTACATATAATTATGGAAAAATTATATGTAAAGTTTTAGTTTTATATCTCTTTTTGAATTAGTTTTATATCTTCAATTTTTTGAATATATTCAAGTTTTTTTGATTTAACAAATTCAATTCTATCTTGGTTGATTTCTAAATATTGATTTTTTGAATACTGAATAATCTTAAATAGATAATTTCTTTTTGAGGTTAAAAAATCCTCTATTTTTTCAAATCCAAAGTTTGCTTTTAATTTTGTAAGAATTTCATCTTCCCTTGGGTGATAGATATTAAATTTTGTTGGTTCTTTTTCATACAATAATACCGATTCAGCTATTTGTTGTTCAAAATGTGCAATAGTTGCTTGTGTTGTTTGGATATATGAATATGATAAAGCTCCATTAAAATATGCAAATTTTTTTCTAAGTGCTGAGATATTCTCTAATATTGCCCTATGAAAACTTCTTAATACATTTTCATAAACTTTTGCTGCAAAGTGTCTAGTAGAAGAGAATTCCAAATCTGAAGAGATTTCCCTATGTTTCTTAATCTGCTCATAGGGTTCTTGCCATCTATGGATTTTTTGTTTAATATTTCTATATACATTTCTATAGGCTTCAGTGCTATCAAGTTCTACTTGTTTTAACTCTTTAATAGCTCTTTTAAACATTTTATCTATTGTTTGGTCATCGTAGAATAGACTTTTATATACATTATCTGAGTCAATCCAATAGGTTTCATACTCTATTTTTTCATAACTATCTTTATGAAGAAAACCTTTTCTCTCTTCAAATCTAGCAGCTTTTTGTCTTTTGATATTTTTAAAAGTATCGTGTGCCATCTTTTCCATAATAGATTCTAAAGAGTTATATACAGAAAATAGCTCTTTTGAGTAGGTTTTATGAATATCTTCAAAGGTTTCTAAAATATCTTGTTCTGCATTTTTTAGAATCTCAATTAAAGAGTCATATACAGCTATGATGGTTTCATACTCTTTTATCAAAATCTCGCAGATTCCTTTTAAATCCTTTTTAATTGCATACTCTTTTGATTCAGCAGCTTGTGGTCTAATGGTATTTTCTATAAACTCTAAAACATCTTGAATATTTGACTCTTCTAAAAGTTTTGTATTTCCAGATGAGTCTGTGTCTCTAATTGTTTTAAGTCTGTTTTTATACTCATTAAAATCTTTTTCAAAGAACTCTAAAGAGTTAACATCATTGTTTTTTAAATCCTCTTTGAATTTTTTAATAAATTTTTCATACTCATCGTGAATTAGAATATCACTATGGGCAGATCTTGACTCTAATGCCATTTTAGCTGATATTGGAACTACTTTTGCAAAATATTTACCAAATTTATCTTGAATATATTTTGTAGTTGTCTCTATTTGTTCTTGTGAGAATTTATCCTTTTGGTTTAAAACACATAAAGATTTGTTTTTGAAGTGTTCCATATACTCTTCTAAAACCTTTGCTTCACTCATTTTCCCTGCATTATCTATTAAAGTAAGCCAGATAATTCCACCCACATCTCTTAAAACTCTTCTTGTGGTGTCTGTATCACTTTGAGATTGTGAGTTAAGTCCTGGAGTATCCACAAAAGATATCTCTTTTAATATATCCATTGGAGCATATAATGTAAGATATTTTATATCACTCATTTCATCTTTTCTTTGATCTGTAAAATCTGCAATTGCTTCAATTGGTGCGTACTCTTGCGCCCCTGAGTAATAAGTGATTTTTAGTTTATACTCTTCCCCATAATTTATAAAGTTTACCTTTGAAGTTACAGGAGTAATACCTGTTGGAAGAATGTTTTTAGATAACAAGGCATTTAAAAAAGTTGATTTTCCAGATGAAAACTGCCCTGTAATTGCAACTTCCATAGGGTATCTTGCTCTTCTTATTTGTTTATCTAAGATATTTCTTAACTGAATTGATGGAAGAAACTTATCATCTAAGAGTTTTGCTCTTACTTTTTTAATATCTCCAACTAATCCCTCTTCAAAAATTTCCTCTTTTTGAGTAAATTTTTCGTTATACTCTCTTACAAAATTACTTAGAATACTCATTATTTAAGTCCTTTTACAATAGCTTCTAATCTTTTTATTTTTTTATGTATATCTATTGTTACAACTTCTTTATTCTTTTCTCTCTCTTCAAAATTCTCTATTCTATCTTCTAATAGTTTTTCATCTTTTTTTAGTTTATGCTCAAAAACCTTTAGTGGTTCTGCAATTGTATTAAAGAAGTTTTCAATCAACAATTCAGAGATTTTTTTTGCCTTTTGTTTGATTGTATTTTCAATTGAAGAGAATTCATCTTTTATAAAGCCTTCTAAATTTCTATCTAGTTCAGGAAGTTTATTTGCTTTACTATCTTCTACTTCATGTATGATTTTACTTATTAGTACTTCATTTGAAGAGGTTAAAAATCCAGATTTAAAGTCATCTTGAAAAAATCCTCTAGCATCAAAGTTGTCATTTTTGTGCCCAATTACAAAACCAAGTTCTTGATATTTTTGCTCACAAATCTCTCCAATATTTTGACTTTTTTTGATAAATTTGTATCTATAATCTCTTATGATATCAATAATTCCATCTTTTATAGCAGTCTCAACAATAGTTTTTATTCTGCTACTTTCAGGTCTCTTTTTTGTCTTTTCAAAAGAGTATTTTACATCATTAAAGACTCTTTGTTTTATTATATTTTGAAGTTCAATAAGTTCTGTTGAAAGAAAAGCCTCTAAAGTTTCTAAGTAGTTTTTTGCATCATTTTTATATAGATTTATATCTTCACTTAATGATGCAAAGATCCTTTTATTTGTATCTTTTTTCTTTGTAAACTCTTCCAAGTCAGCTATTAATTCATCTTTTGATTTTGATAGAAGTACTAACTCATAGTTAAAAGATTTTAGCTCTTTTGAGATAGTTTTTTTCAATTGAGATTTTGCACTTTTTATAATAAGTTCAGATTTAGATGAGTTGCTTCCAAAAAGTGTCTCATTTAGATAATCTTCAATCTCCAAAATTCCTGTATTTTCAATATAAAAACCAGCTTTTATAGCCTCTTCACTTCTTCCAGTTCTGTGTAAAAGTGCCATTCTTCCAGAGATAGGAATAAATTTGATATGCTCTAATATATAGTTTAGTTTATTATCTTTATTTTGAGCTTTTAACTGTTTTTCAATTGAACTTTTTGTGTAATCAATTACCTCTTGAAGTTGTTGTTGTGAAACTGTATCTGCTCTAGTTATTACAATTAAAAGTTTTGTAATATTTTGATAGAGTAGGGCATCAATTATAAACTCTACATCTTTTAACGTTGCACTTTGAGATACATTCATTAAATGGAGCATTAAATCGCATTGGGCTAAATACTCTTTTGTAATCTCTTCCCTTTGAATAACTGGGTCATCAAGTCCTGGAGTGTCAACTATCTCAATACCATCACTTAAAAAATTTAGTTCTGATTTTAGTTCAACATATTTAACTAAGTTACATTTTTTGCCACTAGCTTCAGCTGAAGTATAAGCTGCAAGATTATTTACATCAACATTTTCTGTAAGGGATTCTTCTTTGATTATCTCAGTTAGTTCATCTTTAAAGATACTTTTTGTCTCTTCAACAAACTCTTTAATTGATTCAATCTCTTTTGCACTCTGTTCTATTCTTTCCCACTCTTCTTTATTCCAGTAAAAAACTTTTGCTTCAGGTTTTCCATATTTTACAATGGTTAAGTTCGCTGTTTCAGGTACAACTGCACTTCCAAGTATCTCTTGTCCCATTAAAGCATTTAACATTGTAGATTTACCAGCATTCATAACACCAGTAATACCTATTGAGAATTTTTGATTTGAAAGATAGTTTGAAGTCTCATTAAGCTCTTTTTTGAAATCATCTGTTATAAAAAGCTCTTTTAGCTCATATAATAGTTCATCAAGCTCTGCTTTTGCCTCTTTAAAAGGTTTTTTATCATCAACTTGAAGTTCGTCTTCAACGGCAATTTCATCATCACAAGAGGCTAACTCTTTTGGATCAAAGAGTGAAATTAGTTTATTATATTCAAAGTGCCCAATAATGTTCTCATTTTTAAGATACTCAAAACTTTCATGCATCTTCTCTATATTACAGTTTCTTGTATCATTCTCTATTGCGTTAACTATTGATAGTTGCAGTTGGTACAATTCATCTAATGTATTAACTTTTTTATCACTTATTTTTGAAATAAGTTTTTTAAAACTATCAAGAGATATAAATTTTTCATAATCTTTTCTTGTAGCACTAAGAGCAAGAGCAGCAATATCAAAGTACTCTTCTTTCTCTTTGTTCTCTTCTGTACCATAAGAGATTGTTAATGTAATATCACTGATACCATGGTATAATAAAAAATAATCACCTATTAAACTCAAATTATTAACCTTTCTTTTTTATATCTTATAAATAAAGTCATAACAATATCCTAACTAAATGACTTTAGTAGGGCTTTTTTATTTAAAATGTAAAAATGTTAAAGTAAAGTAAAGTTTTAAAACTAATTTTTTTTTCTCTAAAATAGAAAAAGTCAATTACTTCAACAAGTAATTGACTTTTTTTATTTGGTTTTATAAGAGGGAAAACCCTCTTATATCTATCTAAGTGCTACTAGTTTTCTTCTTAAGTAAGCAATCTTATTTTGTAGTGGTAAATGTTTTGGACAATGGTCTTCACAAGCCATAAGTGACATACAACCAAAAATTCCATCATCATCACCAATTAATTCATAGAAATCATCCGCTGTTCTTTTATCATGTGGGTCAATTTCAAATCTTGCAACTCTATTTAATCCAACAGGACCAACAAAGTTTGGTCTCATAAGCATAGTACCACAAGAAGCAACACAGATACCACACTCAATACATCTATCAAGTTCAAATGTATCATTTGCTACATCTGGGTCAATTCTATCTTCAAGTTTTGAGATATCAACTTGATGATCAGAAATAATCCAAGACTCAACTCTTTTACTCATTCCATCCATCCATTTACCAGTATTTACTGATAAATCTTTGATTAGTTCAAATGCTGGCATTGGAAGTAGTGTTAAAACTCCATCTGGGTAGTTTGCTATAAGTGTTCTACAAGCAAGTGTAGGTTTCCCATTTACAACCATTCCACAGCTACCACAAATACCCGCTCTACAAACGAAGTCAAAAGATAAATCTGCATCTAGATTTTCTCTAATGTATGTTAATGCAATAAAAAGAGTCATACCTGGAGTCTCTTCTAATTTGTACTCTACATAGTGAGGTTTTGACACCTTACTTCTTGGATTAAATTTAAGTACTCTAATTGTAATTTCTCTACCTTTTTGTGTACTCATTACTTATCTCCTGCTCTTTCATTTTTCTCTTTATAATTCATAGGCAAATCAAAATGCATAAGTGCCTCTTGAATCTCAAATCTATCTTTACCTTCAGCTTCCATTTTTTCTCTAATAGAATCAACTTCATTTTGTCTAGTTGCAGATAGTTCATTTTCGATAATCATACCTTTTGCCCCATATCCTCTAAATGCTGGTGGCATCTCCATTTTCATAATATCTAAATCAGCATATTCTAATGTTGGTTCAATATCATCTTTATTTGGCCAAGTACAAAGGGTTCTTTTCATCCAGTTAGCATCATCTCTTTTTAAGAAATCTTCTCTATAGTGTGCCCCTCTACTTTCAGTTCTGTCCCTTGCTCCTTTAGCTACACAAAGTGCAATTTTTAACATTTTTGGAACTCTATAAGCCTCTTCAAGTTCTGGGTTACCAGCTCTCTCTTTAGATTTTACAGTGATATGTTTTGTTTTTTGTAGTAACTCTTTTAACTCTTCAACTGCTTCAGCTAATGGACCACCAGTTCTAAAAATACCAACTTTTTCATCCATTAGAGCTTTCATTCTATTTTTGATTTTGAAAATATCTTCTTTCCCATTGTAAGCTAAAATCTCGTTTAGGTACTGATCTTGTTCATCAACAAATCTTTGAATAGTTGATGTAGGAATAGTAACATCATTTGCTAAACAGTAGTCTGCAAAGTAGTTACCAATAATCATACCAGCAACAACAGTTTCAGAAACTGAGTTTCCTCCAAGTCTGTTAAATCCATGCATATCCCAACAAGCAGCTTCACCACAAGCAAATAGACCAGATAGTCTTGTAGATTCACCAGTTGGTTTCGTTCTAATACCACCCATAGAGTAGTGTTGCATTGGAAGAACTGGAGCCCAACCTTTTGGACCCTCATCTGCTGGATCTATACCGTTGAAAATTTGACAAATCTCTTGAACATCTCTTAAGTTTCTTTCAATATGTTCTCTACCTAAAATAGAGATATCTAACCATACGTGGAAACCATAAGGTGAAGGAACACCTTTTCCATTTCTAATATGTTCAATCATTCTTCTTGAAACAACGTCTCTAGAAGCTAATTCTTTTTTCTCTGGCTCATAATCTGGCATAAATCTATGTCCATCAACATCTCTTAATACTCCACCGTCACCTCTACAACCTTCAGTTAATAGAATTCCTGATGGTACGATTGGTGTTGGGTGAAATTGTACAGCTTCCATATTTGATAGTGTTGCAACTCCAGTTTCAAGAGCAATTGCAGCTCCAATACCTTCACAGATAACTGCGTTTGTTGTTTGTTTAAAGATTCTTCCATATCCACCTGTAGCTATACAAGTTCCTTTTGCAACATAAGCTTCAAGTTCACCAGTGATAAGATCTCTTACAACTGCACCAAAGCATCTTCCATTCTCATGTATAATAGAGATTGCTTCTTTTCTATCTCTAATATCAACATCATGTTTTAAAGCTTCATTTGCAACACCAAATAGCATTGTATGCCCAGTTGCATCAGCTGTATAACATGTTCTCCATTTTTTTGTTCCACCAAAATCTCTTGAAGTGATTAGACCATGTCTATCTTCATCTTCAGTAATAGTTGTTTTTTTAGCATTGATAACTGCTTCATGTGTTCCAGCTTTTACCCTAGACCAAGGCACACCCCAAGATGCTAACTCTCTAATAGCTTTTGGAGCAGTTGTAACGAACATTCTTGCAACCTCTTGGTCACATCCCCAGTCTGAACCTTTTACAGTATCTGCAAAGTGTAAATCTTCATTATCACCATCACTCATTTTAGCGTTACCTAAAGAGGCTTGCATCCCACCTTGTGCAGCAGCACTGTGTGATCTTTTAACAGGAACAAGTGATAAAACGATTGTACTAAGACCTTTTTTTTGTGTAGCAACAGCAGCTCTAAGTCCTGCTAATCCTCCACCAATAACTAATGCATCACAGTAATTAATCTTCATTATGCAACTCTCCCACTATTAATATTATAATCCATCATAATTTGTGCTGTTGGAGTATATCTTTCACCAACTTTGCCAGCTTGTTTATGTTCATAACCAATTTTCATATAAGCTGCAAGTGTAGCAAATCCAAGAATTAGGAAAAACCAAGTTAATGCTTTTTTATACATTTTTAATTTTTTTCTTGTTGCTTTTGGATCACTTCCGTCAAACCATCCCCATTTTACTGCAAGTCTATATAGACCAATTGTTCCATGGAATTCAACAGCTAATAATAAAAGGATATAAAGAGGCCACATCCATGCTGACCAAACTCTATCTGCACTACCATAAGGTCCAATTGTATCTGCATTTGTCATCATAATATATAGGTGAACAGAACCTAAGAAAAACATTGCAAAACCTGTAAAGGCTTGAATAAACCAAAGTTTTGTATCTTCATGCCCCATACTATCCGCATGTGCTTTAATTACTTGGTATTGTTTAAAATTAGAAGGAAGTTTTCTCATTCCCATTGCTGCGTGAACTATAAATACAATAAATACAAATAGTACAATTGCAGAAACAATAATTGGCTCTCCACCATCAAAAATAAAGCTTGCTTCAAAGAATTTTGTAATTGTATACATAAAATCTTTGCTAACTAAAATTGATGAAACAAATAACATATGTCCCCACATAAAAAGACCTAGAAATAATCCAGTTGCACTTTGAATATAATCAAGTTTTGCTGGAACTCTACTCTTTTTTCTCTCTACAGTCTTACCTAAATAACCTTCTATTAGGTCACTCATTTGACATCCTTTCATTATAAATTTATTTAATTTATTCTAAACGTAATCATAGCTTAAATCCCCTTATATAGGCTTATCCAATTATATCAAAGTTATGTACAATTTTTGTACACAATGTACATTCTAAAAAATGGAAAGCCCATTTAAGGGAATTTGGCTAAACCATACATATATGCACAATTTTTAAAAATTATGCATATATGTTACATATTAACACATCACTATTTTATAAATAGTGACTGAATTGAAACCTGAGTTAAGTTTATTAAAGTATCAATATTTAGTACAGGTATAAAGAATACAATTGCACTACCAATACCACCAACAACTGTAATAATTGCTAAAAAAGCAATCGCATAAGTAGAAACTCTTTTATCATTAAAGTCATTTGATACACATTCTCCTTTTGTTGGATAGAAATACATCATAGCTATAAGTTTAAAATAGTAGTAAACAGATACAAAAGTAGCAATAATTGCTAAGATTGCTAAGGCAATATATCCTGCATGTATAGCTTCAGTAAATACATAGAATTTACCCATAAATCCAATTGTTGAAGGGATACCAGCAAGAGAGAACATAAATACCGTCATCATTGCAGCTAAAAATGGTCTTTCGTGAGCTAAACCTTTAAAATCATCATAGGTTACTCTTACTTTTGTTTCAGAGATTATATGTGAAACAAGTCCAAAAGAACCAAGAGCTGATAAAAGATATGCTATAAGATAAAATACTACAGAGTATGCTGCATCCATATTTTGTCCAATCGCAATAAATCCTAATAGTAAGTATCCTGTATGAACTATTGATGAAGCTGCAAGCATTCTTTTAACAAGTTTTTGAGAGACTGCTAACCATGTTCCAAATACTAGAGTTAAGACAATTACAACATAAATTATAGAATCCCAGAAATTTACAATTGCTTGTAGATCTTGTAGCATTGCTCTTAAGAAGAAAGAGAAGATTGCAATTTTAAAAGTAGATGCCATAAATGCAGTAATTATCATAGGTGCTCCCCTATAAACATCTAGTACCCATTGTTGGAATGGGAAAGCAGATATTTTAAATAGGAAAGTAAATAAAATTAGTGTTAATCCTATATATAAAAGTGGTGCATCACTTAAATTTGTTGTTGAGATAAAGTTAGAAATCTCTGTTAAATTTGTAGTTTGAGTAGCTCCATAAACTAAAACAACACCAAGTAGATAGAATGCTCCAATAAATGAACCTAAAACTAAATATTTAAAGATAGCTTCAACTCTTCTTGAATCCTCAGAGTTATAACCAACCATAATATATACAGAAAAAGATGCAATTTCAAGTGCAATATAAGCAGTTATTAGCTCATTTGCATTTGCTAAAATCATCATACCAAATAGTGCAAATAATAAGATTGAGAAAAATTCACCTTTAAAGTAATCTCTATGTTGAAAATAGTGTTCACCAATTAAAAGAGTTAATAGTGTTCCACCAATTAGTAAAACATAAAAGAAGTTTGAAAAAGTATCAAATATTAAAACATTATTAAAAACTGAGTTGTATGGTTTTATTGAAAAAGACTCACCAAAAGGAATAAAAACAAATATTAGTGCAGCAACTAATACTATAGATGAAACACCAATATAAGTTTTAACAGAAAATTTGTCTGTATACATACTCATAAACATCAAAGCAACAGCTGCTATAAGTACTGTTATTACAGGTAATATGTGAATAAATTGACTCATTTTGTTGCTCCAATTTGTAAAATATCATTTAAGTAGTGGGTAACAGTTGGTTCAAATTTATCTATGAAAATTTCTGGATATATACCCATTAAAAATACTAAGATAATCCAAGGAGTTAAACCTAGAATCTCTTTGATTTTTAAATCTCTAAATTTAAGATCTTCTCCAGAAGTTCTTTTAACTAAAATTGCTCTTTGGAACATCCATAACATATATGAAGCTCCAATAATAACTGTTAGAGCTGAGATATAACCTAATGTATGATTAAATTCATAAATCCCAAAAATTATAAGAAGTTCAGACACAAATCCATTTGTTCCAGGAAGTCCCACATTTGCAAAAAGCATAATTGCAAAAATAGTTGTAAAAATTGGAGACTGTTTTGCAAGTCCTCCTAAATCTTTGATTGTTTTAAATCCAGTTTCATCATGGATAATACCAACAAGTAAGAATAGTGCCCCTGTTGCAATTGCGTGAGCAATAATTAAATATAAAGCTCCATTAATACCAAACTCATTTAGAGAGAAGATACCAGCAGCTATAAAACTTAAGTGTGAAGCTGAAGAGTATGCAAACATTCTTTTAATATCATCTTGCATTAGTGCAGCTACACCAAAATATATAAGACCAAATAGTCCAATAAATACAAACCAAGTAGAGAACTCTACATAAATATCAGGGAAAATTGGAATCATAAATCTAACAATTGCGTAAACCCCAAGTTTTGCCATTATTGATGATAGTAAAAATACTGCACCTGTAGGGGCATTTTTATATGTTTCCATAATCCAAGTATGAAGTGGAAAAATTGGAATTTTAATAGCAAATGCTGAAAGAAATGCTAAAAATAACCAAATTTTTTCATTATAACTTAGTGTTGTAATTTGAGTTAGAGAGTCATATTGAAATGACCATTGTCCAAACTCATTAAAGTAACTAACACCAAGGTATAAAATAGCCACAAACATAAGTAATGATCCAAGCATTGTATATACTGTAACTTTAATAGTTGTAAATACTTTTTCACCAAATCCATAAATACCAATCATTAAGAAAACTGGTAAAAGCATAACTTCCCAAAAGAAATAAAACAAAATTACATCTAAAGATAATAAAGCTCCAGTTACACCTGTTTGAACTAAAAGCATATTTATCCAGTAACCTTTTGTTCTTCCTTCCCATAAAAGAAGGTAAGCAGTTGGAATTAATATAGCGATCATCATTAAAATTGTAAGAGAAAAACCATCAACACCTATATAGTAGTTAATACCATATGAACCAATCCAAGGCACATTTGTAACAAACTGCATTCCAGAACTTGGTTCAAAGTCAATATAGATTTTAAGAACAAGTGCTAGTATAACTGTAGTAGTTAAGAAAGCTATGTTTCTTACAGTCTCTACATGTTTTGTTGTAATCATTAAACCAAAGCCAACTATTGCTGGTAAAAAGATAATAAACGATAATATATCTGCACTCATATTACAATCCTAAAGAAATATATAGATAGATAAATACGCAGCTCATACCAATAAGCATAAATCCTGCATAGAATCTAACATTTGCATTTTGAATTGTTGCAACTTTTTTACCTAAGGCAATAAACTGATTACAACCACTCATAATAAGTCCATCGATAATTTTCATATCAATTGTTTTGTCAATAAAAGATGAGATTTTTTTAGCACTTTTTACAAAAACTGCGTCATAGATTTCATCAATATAAAATTTGTTTGCTATTAAACCTTTTTCGTCTTCTGGAGCATAAACATCAAAGTTTGCATACTTTTTGTATGCTACAACAATACCAGAAGCTGCAATAAGAACTGATACAACCATTAGTATATACTCTGTTGTATGAGACATATGAACTTGTGTTGAGTTAGTTTGAGCTAACCAAGTGTCAACCATATGTTCTCCTCCAAGTGCACCTGGAAGGTTTAGAAAACCAGCCCCAACTGCTCCAACTGCTAAAATTAGTAATGGAAGAGTAATTGTTTTTGAAGTATACACATAGTGTTTAGTATGTTTATTTGGTGCAACAAATAGAATAAAATACATTCTAAACATATAAAATGCTGTTAAAAATGCTGTAAACATTCCAATTGCCCAAATTCCATATTGACCCTCTTGGAAAGCTGCAGCTAAAATTGCATCTTTTGAAAAGAATCCAGAAAATGGTGGAATACCAGAGATAGCAATTACACCAATTAAAAAGGTAATCCCTATGATTGGAAGTTGAACTCTGTGTTGAGCCATTTTAAAGATATTTTGCTCATGGTGTAGGGCAATAATCATACCTCCAGCTCCCATGAATAACATAGCTTTAAAGAAAGCGTGAGTTAATACATGAAACAGTCCTGAACTATAAAATCCAAGTCCAACAGCTATAAACATATACCCAAGTTGTGACATTGTTGAATATGCAAGAATCTTTTTAATATCTTGTTGTCTTGTAGCAATAATAGCTGCAAATAGGGCAGAAAATGCACCAATATAAGCTATAAATGTTCCAATCTCTTCAATTCCACTATATAAGAAGTGAAATCTAGATACCATATAAACCCCTGCTGTTACCATCGTTGCAGCATGAATTAAAGCAGAGATTGGTGTTGGTCCTGCCATTGCATCAGGAAGCCAAACATAAAGTGGAATCTGTGCAGATTTACCCATAGCCCCAACAAATAGTAAAAACCCTGATAGTGCTAAAAGTGATGTTGAAGCATTTGAGATATTTGTTTCAAGAGAACCAAAACTTAAATCAACTCCACCTAAAGCAAAGAATAGGGTAACAATACCTAAAATAAATCCAAAGTCTCCAACTCTATTTGCTATAAAAGCTTTATTACCTGCAAGAACATTCTCCTCTTCAGAGTAATAAAAGGCAATTAGTAAATATGAACAAAGTCCAACCCCTTCCCACCCAATAAATAAAATTACTGGGTTATCTGCTAAAACTAAAATAAGCATTGAAGCTAAGAATAGGTTGAAGTATGCAAAAAACTTACCAAAACCTTCATCTTTTGTCATATAACCAATTGCATAAATATGGATTAACCAACCAACAAAAGTTACAAACAATGACATAAAAATTGCTAAATGGTCTCCTAAAAATGCCATTGAGATATTTAGACTTCCAATATTAACCCAAGTAAAAAGCTCTTGTCTAAAAGTTGTATTACCATTAAGCATATCTAAAAATAGACATAGTGTTATTAAAAAAGCAATAAGTGGAGTCATTGTTCCAATTATTGAGAAAACTATTTCAGGAACAGGCTTTCTTTTTATATGGTAGAAATAGAATCCACCATTTAATATAGCACCAAGTAATGGAGCTAAAACAATCCATACAAGAAGTGAAGTATCAACCATTATTTCTCTCCTTGTGTTAGGGTTGTAAAAATATCTGTATCAAGAGATCTTTTTGATCTAAATAATAAAATGATAACTGATAAGAATATCGCTGCTTCCGCTGCAGCAATCGATATAACCATAATTGTAATAATTTGTGGATCCATATTAAAATGGTATCTAGCAAATGTTATAAGGAAAAGGTTAACTCCGTTTAACATCAACTCAATAGACATATAGATTACAAATATATTTCTTCTTGCAATTACACCTATAACTCCAATTGAGAAAAGAATCATAGAGACAAAAGCGTATGATGTTAAACTAATCATGAGTTTTCCTTATTGATTTTTTTTCTTTTTGCTAAAACAATTGAACCAACTAAAGCAACTAAAAGAAGAATAGAGATTAACTCAAATGCCAAAATCCAATCATTATATAGTAGCGTTCCTATTGGTTTAATATCACCAAAACTACTCTCAACTACACTCATATTTGCATTTGGTAAATTTGAAACCGCTTTCAAAATTACAATGTTAAATGGAATCATAATAAGCACACCAAGACCAATCAAAAAGAACTTTTTAGGCTCTTTAGGAAGGTGTTCCTCTTTAATATTAAGAAACATAAGTAAAAAGAGAATTAGTGTCATAATTGCACCAGCGTAAACAATAATTTGTACCATAAATAAAAAAGTTGCATTTAACAAGGCAAAAAGACCAGCAACTGACATAATAGATACAAGTAGTCCTAATGCAGAGTACATAGGATTTTTGTACACTAACATTGCAATAGCACCTGTTATTGCAAAAAAACTAAGTCCTATAAAAATTATTTCATTCATTATCAAAATCCTTTGAACGCTCATGAGACATAAGTCGATCTTTATCTACTACAAAATCTTCTCTTTTACTTGCAGTGAAGCTAAAAATTCCAGTATCCATTCTAATTGCATCACAAGGACAAGCCTCAACACAATATCCACAAAATACACACTCTAAAAGGTCAATTTTAAACTGTTTTGGTCTTTTTTCAGCAACTCCATCAAATCTCTCTTCTGCATCTATAAAGATACATTGAGCAGGACAAGCTGTTGCACACATATAACATGCAACACACTTTTCACTTCCATCTTCCCACTTTGTAAGTCTATGTACACCTCTGTATCTATCAGTAATATCTGTAGGTTGTACTTCAGGATATTGCATCGTTCTTAAGTTTGATACATCACCTAAATTCTTTTTAAAGTGAGAAAATGTAGTCTTCATACCACCAACAATTGCTGGTATATATAGTTTATCTTTTAAAGACTTTCCGTGTCTTTCTACTATTTTAATTCCCATATTAACTTCCTGTTGCTACTACAATAATTGCAGTTATTACAATATTTAATATTGATAATGGAATAAGTACTTTCCATCCAAGCATTTGTAGTTGGTCATATCTAAATCTTAATAGAGTCCATCTAATCCAGATGAATACAAAGTTCATAAATAAAAATTTACCTACAAATACTACAACTTGAATAACTGTTGTTGCTATATTTACACCATTTTCACCAAGACCTGTTGCAATTAAAGCAATTAAAGCTAGTGAAACTATAACGGCAATACCCCAGAATCCTCTAATAAGAATATTTTTTTCTTTTTCTCTTTTATCATTTTTATCTAACCAATTATAATTTCTATTCATCCATTTAGTAAAGAAAAATGCTTTTATAGGGAAAAGAATTATTAGTGCAATTAGTACATAATTGATATTTCCTTGGATTGTTTGTGTATCCATCCAAGGGATTTGATATCCACCTAAAAATAAAGTTACAATAATTGCTGATGATGCTGACATTGCTGCATATTCACCAACTTGGAAAAGACCAAATCTCATTGCAGAGTATTCAGTATGATAACCTGCAACAATTTCTGATTCACCTTCTGCTATATCAAAAGGAGTTCTATTTGACTCTGCAAATGCAGTTACTACAAATATTAGAGCAGCAAGTGGTTGCATAAATAGTCCCCATGCAGGTATTATTCCCCAAAAAGTATCTCCTTGAGCTTGAACCATATCATTTAAGTTTATAGAACCATAAGTTAATAAAATTGAGATAACTGAAAGAGCCATAGCCGCTTCATAAGAGATAACTTGTGCTGAAGCCCTAATTCCACCTAAAAGTCCATATTTATTTTCAGATGAATATCCACCTAAAATAATACCAAATACAGAGAGCCCTGCAAATGCTAAAAACCACATAATTCCAAGAGTTGTTGGAATAGCTTGCATCATATAAGTATTCCCATCAACAGTTATATTATCTGCAAAAGGGATAACACCCATTGTTAAAAACGAACAGATAAATACAATTGCTGGAGCTATTGTATATAAAAATTTGAACTTGATATGTGCAGGAGTAAAGTCCTCTTTAAAGACAAGTTTTAACATATCTGCTATTGCTTGGATTAAACCACCAAGTCTAATCCCACCAATATCAGCCCTATTTGGCCCAGTTCTATCTTGAATAAAACCAGCCACTCTTCTCTCCCACCAAACCATAACAGGAGTTGTACCAACTGATAGGGTTACAGCAAGAAGAATATTTATTATTATAATAACTATTTCAGCTACACTCATAGATTACCTTTATCTATCATAGTTTTTATATGTTCTATAATTGAAGTTATTGTCTCTTTTGGAGAATCTTTTCTTATTTTTGATATTACTTTTTGTTTAATTCCCTCAAAGTTTATATAAGTTCCACTCTTCTCATAAAATGATGCAACAGGTATTGCTACAGCAGATTTTGAGATAGTTTCAAAATTATGAGAGAAAAAGCTTATTACTTTTTTATTATCAAGTGATTCTAAATGTTTATCAAAATAGTTATTTCCTAAAATAACTAAAGTGTTTGCCTCTTCTATTAATTTTTTAAAGTTCTCTTCATTTTCATCAATTTCAAGCTCTTTATATGCAGCTCTATTTGCACACTTGTCACTTTTTCTTAAGAAATCATCCCCAAAACTTTCATCTATATATTGTGGTGCATATCCTGTAACATCTGCATTTAAAATAGAAGCTAAGTTTTTAGCATTTTGCATCTCTTCAATTGAGAGATTTGGATCTAAAATAAACACAATTTTATCTTTTTGTGTTAACACTTTAAATGATTTTGTAATTGCATTATCTAAAAGTGCTTCTTTCCCATCCATTAAAGTTTTTTCAAATCTATTTTCAGCTTCATTTTTATATGATAATCTTCCCTCATCACAAATAAACCATCCATTAACCTCTTTATTAACTCTTGGTTTGAATCTAAAGATTTGGTCATCTTTATATTTCTCTTTTCTATGATCAACTCTGATATTACATCCCCTTGCACAACCATTACAGATTGCATCAAATGAATCTAAAAACCACACCCTTTGTTTAAATCTAAAATCTTGTGAAGTTAAAGCTCCAACAGGGCATAAATCCACAACATTCATAGCATATGGGTTAGATAGTGGTCGTCCTGGGAAAGTTCCAATTACAGAGTGATCTGCTCTATTTATAACACCTAACTCATTTGTTTTTGTAATATCTGAACAAAATCTTACACATCTAGTACAAAGGACACATCTCTCTTGGTCAAGCATTACATTGCTTCCAAGTTCTATTCTTTTTCTAGCAGTAACTTTTTGTTCAACTTCAATTCTTGAGTGATAAAATCCAGACTCCATATAGTAGTCTTGTAGTTTACACTCTCCTGCTTGGTCACAGGTAGGACAGTCAATAGGGTGGTTGATTAGTTCAAGTTCTAAAATTTCTCGTCTAACTTTCTCAATCTTTTCACCTTTTGTTCTAACTATCATTCCCTCTTTTACAGGAGTATCACACGCAATTTGAGGTCTTTTTTGACCTTCGATTTCAACCATACACATCCTACAGTTTCCATCTTTTCCTAATGCTTGGTGATAACAAAAGTGGGGAATATGGATATCTCTATCTAAAAGAGAGTCTATTAATAGACTTCCCTTTTTAGCTTCAATTTCTGCCCCATCCACCGTAAATTTGACAACTTCACTCATATCGTGTAATCTCCTTTTAATTAACCGCTATTATTTTATTTACCTGTATATAATTGTCTAGGTCTTGCAATTTTTGCAGTTGGGTCTTGTTTTAATTCTGTCCATTGAGAGATCCACCCTGGAATTCTTCCGATTACGAAAATTGGTGTAAACATCTCAATTGGTATTTTAAGAGCTGTTAAAATTACTCCTGAATAGAAGTCAATATTTGGATATAAACCTCTTGATACAAAGTAATCATCACTTAATGCAGCTTTTTCAACAGCAGCAGCGATATCTAATAGATGTGAATCTAAATGTAACTCTTCTCTTAGTTTGTCTTGAAGTTTTTTAAGCTCTTGCGCTCTTGGGTCTCTGTTTTTATAAACTCTGTGACCAAATCCCATAAGTCTAAATGGATCATTTTTATCTTTTGCTTTTGCAATATAAGTTGGAACATTTTTAACATCACCAATTAGTTTTAGTTGCTCCATAACTCTCTCATTTGCTCCACCATGAGCTGATCCCCAAAGTGCAGCAATACCAGATGCAATAGATACATAAGGGTGAGCTTCTGTTGAACCAACATTTCTAACAGTTGTAGTTGAAGCATTTTGTTCATGGTCAGCATGAAGTGTTAAAATTGCATCAAGAGCATCAACTTCTACTTGTTTAATCTCATCATTGTGTCCATTTCCAAGATATTTTAGTTTTCCACCTGGATATGCTCTTAGCATATATAAAAAGTTTTCAGTAAAATATCTGTTTATATCTGGATAGATCATTGGAACACCAATAGAGTTTCTATAAGCCATAGCAGCAATTGTTGGCATTTTTGCCAATATTCTTCTTCTCATAACTCTAAACTCATCTTCATTGCTTGGGTTTAAGTGGTCTTTATAAATAGTTGCAAGTGCCATTGTTGCTGCTCCCATTGTTGCCATTGGGTGAGCATGATCTGGAAGTGCATCAAAAAGTCTTAAAATACCTTCATCAAGAAAAGATCTGTGTCTAATCTCTAAATCAAAGTTTTTTGATTGTTCAGGAGTTGGCAAATTACCGTTCATTAAAAGATAACAAACATCAAGGTATGAACTTTTACCTGCTAAATCTTCAATAGGAATCCCTCTGTATCTTAATTCAGAGTTCTCACCATCAATAAATGTGATTTTAGATTCACAAGATGCAGTTGAAGTGTAACCAGGGTCAAATGTAAACATACCAGAGTCTTTGTAGAAAGATCTAATATCTACAACACTTGGTCCTCTTGTACCATCAATAATATTATACTCAAAAGACTTACCTGTTCTGTTATCAGTTAATGTCATCGTATTTTTTCCCATTTTATATCTCCTTATTAATTGTTAAAATGTGCTTCAAATTCATGTCTATATTTTTGCACTATACTTTTGATAATATCTTTTACAGCGGGTGCAAAAACACAAATAGTTTTACCATTCATAGTTTCACATACATCAAGAATAGTTTGAATGTCATTTTGTGAACCTTCTCCCTCTAAAATCTTTTTAATAATTTTATCAATCCACCCAGTTCCTTCTCTACATGGAGTACATTGTCCACAAGATTCATGGTGATAAAACTCTATTAGGTTTTTAGCTACAGCAACCATTGAGGTACCCTCTGGGATAATCATCATTCCACCAGTACCTAAAGTTGAACCAATCTCCCACATAGATTCATAATCTAAATGGGCTTTTTCAACCTCTTGTGCAGTTAAAATAGGACAAGATGCTCCACCTGGGATAACAGCTTTTAATTTAAGCCCATCTTTCATTCCACCACCAATTTCATTGATAACATCAATCATCTTTTCACCATATTGTAACTCATAAACACCAGGGTTTTTAACTGGACCACTCATTGCAAAAAGCATTGTTCCTGGAGCTTTTTGGGTTCCGTATTTTGTATATGATTCATATCCATTTAATACAATATTTGGAACAGATGAGATAGTTTCAACATTGTTTACAGTTGCTGGCATATCGTAGAACCATTCACACTCTTTTCCATGTGGTTTAAGTCTAGGATGTCCTCTTTTACCTTCAATAGATTCAATAAGAGCAGATTTTTCACCACAAATATATGCTCCTCCACCTCTATGAACTGTAATATCAACGCTAAAGTCATATTTATTCATAACTTTAGGTCCTATAATTCCTGCTTTGTAAGCCTCTTCAATAGCTTCATTTAGTCTATCAATGAACCATTTATATTCACCTCTTATATAGATGAATGCTTCATTTGCTTGAAGAGCCCAACAAGATACAATAATTCCTTCTATAAGTAAGTGTGGATCGTATTGGAATATTTGTCTATCTTTAAAAGTTCCTGGTTCTGATTCATCCCCATTAACTATTAAATATCTTGGTCTCTCATCAACTGGTGGCATAAGTTGCCATTTAGAACCACAAGCAGCTCCACCACCACCTTTTCCTCTAAGTCCACTTTTACAAACCTCTTCAGTGATATCTTCTGGTTTCATTGAAAAAGCTTTATCAATAGAGTCATATCTTCCGTGTTTTAAAGCAACTTCTAATTTATGAGAATCAGGAATGTCGAAGTTTTTACTAACAATTTTTACTAATTCAACTGCCATTACTTACACTCCTCAATAATTGATTTTAATTTGTCAACAGTTAAGTTTTCATGGTATTGGTTATTTAGTGCAATCATTGGTGCACCACCACATGCTCCTTGACATTCAACTTCACTAAGAGTGAATTTCCCATCAGCAGTTGTTTGTCCTGGTTCAATTCCAAGAGTATCTTTAATGAATTTTTTAAGCTCTGGCGCTCCCATAATCATACAAGAGAGAGTTTTACAAAGTTCAATATGATATGTACCTATTGGTTTTAAGTTAAACATTGTATAAAATGTTGCAAATTCATAAACCTCAATTGGAGTTTTACCAAGTCTATCTGCAACATAAATCATTGCATCAGGGCTTACCCATCCCTCTTGCTCTTGTACTAACCAAAGTGCAGGAAGCATCATAGCATCAATTTTTGGATACTTTTTTGCTACTCTTTGGAACTCTTGTTCGTTTTCGTCTGTATATTTAAATTTACCCATTATCTATCAAACTCCCCTGCAATAAAGTTCATACTTGCCATTGTTACAACGGCATCTGCTAACATTCCACCTTCAACTATCTTTGCATATCCTCCAAGGGCATAATAACATGGTGGTCTACATTTAACTTTATATGGTGTTCCTGAACCATCACTAACTGCATAGAATCCTAATTCTCCATTTGCACCTTCTGTTGCACTATAGTATTCACCTTTAGGTACTTTAATACCTTCAAATGTTAGTTTAAATTGATTCATTAAACCTTCTATATTTCCATAAACATCTTTTTTACTAGGAAGAAGAATTGCAGGATGTTCTGCATTTATAGGTCCATCAGGAAGCTCTTTCATAGCTTGTCTAATAATTTTCATTGATTGTCTCATCTCTTCAAATCTACACATCATTCTGTCGTATACATCTCCGTGTGATCCAACAACTACATCAAAATCAAAATTTTCATATCCATAATATGGAGCATCTTTTCTTAAATCAAATGCAACTCCAGCAGCTCTTAAATTTGGACCTGTTATCCCTGCATCAAGTGCAAAATTAGCATCTATTACACCTACATCTTGAGTTCTATCATGGAAAATTTTATTGTGTTCAATTAAAGATAAAGAATCATCTAAAGCTTTTTCAACATCTTTTAAAACATCCTCTAAATCTTGGGCAAAACCATCATATAAATCAAACTCCAAACCACCAATTCTTGTGTATGAGTTTGTTAATCTAGCTCCAGTTAGTTTTGAGAATAAATCATAAGCTTTATCTCTTGGTGCGAAGATATACCAAAAGTTAGTAAGACCACCTAAGTCAACCATATTTGCTGCATTACAAACAATATGATCGGTTAATCTACTAAGCTCACCAATGATAATTCTAATCATTTTTGCTCTAGGAGTTATATCAACCCCTAACATCTCTTCTATTGTTTTACAATAACCAATATTATTTAACATTGCTGAACAATAGTTAAGTCTATCTGTATATGGGATAACTTGAGAATAGTTGTGAGTTTCACAAGCTTTTTCAAAACCTCTGTGAAGATATCCAATCTCGGTTACACAAGCTTTGATTGTTTCCCCTTCCATTGCAACAAAGTTTCTAATAGTACCATGTGAAGCAGGGTGCGAAGGCCCAACATTTAGAAGCATTAAATCTTCTAAATCCACATCTTTATATCCTTTTGATTTTAATAAAGGAATCATCTCATCCATTAAATCTTCTGTTTCTGTACAGATTTGACCTTTTGTAACTTCATAATCTTTTCTTAATGGATGTCCAACAAATTGATGGTGATTTAAAACTCTTTTTAAATTTGGATGACCTTTGAATCTGATCCCATATTGGTCAAAGGTTTCCCTTTCTCCCCAATTAGCTGCATAATAAAGGTCTGTTATTGAATCAACTTCTAAAGTTTTATCATCAACATAAGCTTTTACTGTGAGCTGTTTTTTAAAGTTGCTAGTTCTTAATATATATATAACTGCAAATCTTGAAGGTGTAACATCTGGATATTGTAAATAATCAATTGCAGTTACATCTAAAAGAATAGTGTAGTCTTGTTCATTTTTGAGTTTTGTAATTGTTGATTTTATATCTTTTGCATCAATTAGCATATCTGGTTTAAGCATCTAAAATCCCCTTATATTCTTTAACTCTATCTTTGATGATTGATTCATCTTGTGCTCTTTCTTGGATTCTCATAATTGCATCTAAAACAGCTTCTGGTCTAGGGGGACATCCTGCAATATATTCATCAACTGGAATAATTTCATCTATCCCTTGTAATGTTGTATAGTTATCATAAAAACCACCAGAACAAGCACATGCTCCCATAGAGATAACCCATTTAGGCTCACACATTTGATCCCAAATCTTTTTTAAAACAGGTGCTTGTTTATAAGTAATTGTTCCTGCAACAATAAGTAAGTCTGCTTGTCTTGGAGAGAATCTTACAACTTCTGCCCCAAATCTTGAAATATCATATCTTGATGCGGCAACTGACATAAATTCAATACCACAACATGCAGTACCAAATGCCATAGGCCATAAAGAGTATGACCTTGCCCAGTTAATAGCTGAGTCAAGTTTTGTTGTGATTATTGAATCACCTAAATTAGCTTCTGCTCCTAATCCCATGATAATGCCTTTTTCTTATACATATAAATTAATCCTGCAAAAAGTAATCCTATAAAGATAAACATTTTAATAATACCTGCGTATCCTAAGTCAAGAATATTCACTGCCCAAGGAAACATAAATATAATCTCTACATCAAATAATAGAAAACCAATTGCAACTAAATAGAATTTTACTGAGAATCTAATATTTGTATTCCCAACAGGGTTTGAGATACCACTTTCGTATACAGTATTTTTTAGTTTGTCGTCTGTTTTATTTGGTCCAAGATACTTAGTTAGTAAAAAAACTCCTACTAATATAAAAGCAATTGCAACAAATATAACAGATGAAAGAATTAAGTGTGTTGACATATTCTATCCCGTTTATTTATATTGTTAAATGAATTGTACTATATTTTATTTTACTATTTGGTCATATGGTAAAAAATAGTAATAGTTAATCTTCTTGTGAGAAGAATGGTAATACTTGTAAAAAATTACCATCAAAAAAATGTAACTATTTTACTCAAACCTTTTTCTAGTTCAGATTGAGGTAGAGCACAATTAAGCCTAAAATACCCTTTGCCTTCCCTTCCAAAGGTACTTCCTTCATTTAAAGCAACTTTTGACTCCTCCAATAACTTTTGTTTCACTTTGTTATAGTCATTAGTAATTTTTTTAAAGCTTAACCAAAGTAAGTATGTAGCTTCTGGTTCTAAAAATTCAATTTTAGAGTTATTTTTTTCTAAAAAATCTTTAGTAAAATTTATGTTTTTCTTTAAATAAACTAATAATTCATCAAGCCAAGAATCTCCCAACTCATAAGCAGCTTCAAGGGCAGTAAAACCAAATACATTTATTGATTTAACTTCTCTTTTTTCAATTATTGTTTTAAAGGTATTCATAATTTCACTGTTTTTTGAGATTGCATAACCACATTTTAGACCAGCGGTGTTAAATGTTTTCCCTGGAGAGTTTAATGTAAGAGTATTCATTGCAATCTCATCCGAGATTGTGGCGATTGGTGTGAATTTTTTAAATACTATATCTGAATGAATTTCATCACTTATAATTAATATGTTATTATCTAAACATATTTGTGCAAGTTCTTTTAACTCCTCTTTACTCCATACTCTTCCTACTGGATTGTGAGGTGAACATAAAACAAAAATTTTTGTTTTTGGTGTGATTTTCTTTTTTAGGTCCTCTAAATCCATTGTGTAGTAACCATTGTTTTCTTTAAGTGGATTAGTTACTAAAACTCTATTATTTGATTTTATATGCTTAAAAAGGGGAAAATAAACAGGAGTTTGAACAATAACTTCATCCCCAACTTCGCTAAAAGCTTCAATTGCAGCACTGTATGCTGGAACAACACCATTTACAAAAGTGATCCAAGATGTATCAATATTCCAATTGTGTCTTTTTTTCATCCAATTTTTTACTGCATCAAAAGTTCTTTGGGTAGCAATTGGATAACCATATAATCCTTTTTTAGCTCTCTCTAAAATTACATTATTAACTACATCAGGGGTTTTAAAATCCATATCAGCAACCCACAAAGGTTGAAGATCTTCGTAACCAAAATAGATATCAAGTGCATCATATTTAGAACAAGAGGTGTTTTTTCTATCAATTATTTCATCAAAATTATAAATCATACAAATTTTTCCTACTATAAAGTTTTTTTTATGGATAAAATGATATAAGATTTACACTAATTTTTAGGTTATTTTGAGGACGTAATGAAAGAAACTATTGAAATTTTAAAGAAGAATGATTTACTAAGAGTAATTGATGATGAATTGGATATCTATTTGGAGATACCACATATTGCATATATTGAAGTAAAAAAAGAGAATAGTAAGGCTCTTTTATTTACAAATGTAGTTGATAAAAAAAGTGGAAAAAAATTTGATATTCCCGTATTAATGAACGTATTTTGTAATGAAAAAGCTGTAAAACTTTTTATTGGTGATGGGGATATGATAGGAAAAGAGATAGAGTCTCTTCTTAAAATGAAACCACCCACAACCTTTTCAGAGAAACTCTCTACTTTTGGTAAACTATTCTCTTTAAAAAATACAATTCCTAAAAAGATAAAAGGAAAAGGTGAGTGTCAAGAGGTTATAAAATTAGGAGATGATGCAAAACTTTCTGATTTACCTATATTAACAACTTGGGAAAAAGATGGTGGACCATTTATTACCATGGGACAAGTTTATACAACTTCTTTAAATGGTGAGATGAAAAATCTAGGAATGTATAGACTTCAAGTCTATGATGATAATACATTAGGAATGCATTGGCAAATACATAAAGACTCAAATCACTTTTTCCATGAGTATAAAAAAGCTGGCAAAAAAATGCCTGTATCAATCGGAATTGGTGGGGATCCTATGTATATTTGGTGTGGACAAGCTCCGCTTCCTATTGGAGTATTTGAACTTATGCTTTATGGTTTTGTAAAAAATAAACCAGCTCAATTGGTAAAATCTATTACAAATGATATTTGGATTCCAAAAGATAATGATTTTGTAATTGAAGGTTTTGTTGATACTTCAAAAATGAAAATAGAGGGACCTTTTGGAGACCATACGGGATATTATACTTTAGAAGAGGAGTATCCCTTCTTAGAAATCAGTGCAATAACCCATAAAAAAGAGCCAACTTATCTTGCAACAGTTGTTGGAAAACCACCTTTAGAAGATAAATATATGGGGCATGCAACTGAGAGAATCTTTTTACCTCTTTTAAAAACAACTGCACCTGATTTAATTGATTATTATATGCCAGAAAATGGAGTGTTTCATAATTTAATAATTGCAAAAATAAAAACTTTATATCCTGGGCATGCTCAACAAATGATGCATGCATTTTGGGGAGTAGGGCAGATGAGTTTTGTAAAACATGCAATTTTTGTAGGAGAAGATGCTCCTACTCTTACAGATCATCAAGCAATCTCTGAATATATTTTAAATAGAGTAAATATTGATGAGATTTTAATATCAAAGGGGGTTGTAGATGCCCTTGACCACTCTAGTCCAAAATTTGCAATTGGTGGAAAACTTGGTCTTGACTGTACAGGAGATGAGGTAGAAGAGTCAAAAATAAAAGTTGTTGAAGATGATGAGTTATTAAATAAAATGCAAAATATTTGCAGTGATATAAAAGAGTTAAAACAATATTTTATAAATACAAAAAACCCTATTACTGTAATTAGTGTAGATAAAAAAATAAATCAGAAAAAACTATTTGAGAGCTTAAATCCACTATATGAAAATATGAAAATATTAGTAATTGTAGATGCTGCAAATCAAAATGATGTGGAAAACTCATATATGCTTTTATGGAGAGTTGTAAATAATATTGATTCAAACAGAGATATTTTTATTGAATCAAATACTATTTGTATAGATGGAACAAATAAAAATATATTAGATAACTTTGATAGAAGATGGCCTGGAGATGTTGATTGTACAAAAGAGGTTATTGATTCTTTAAGACAAAGAGGTATTTTAGATATAAGTGATGAGTTTATAAAAAAATTCCAGTTGTAAAAGGGCTTTAAGCCACTTTTACGCTGTTTTTGCCATGTTTTTTAACATAATACATAGCATGGTCAACCCTTGAAAGAATGCTATCTTCATTATCACTCTCTTCAAACTGAGTAACACCAAAACTACAAGTAATGGTTTTATTTACACTAAAATCATTATTTGATATTTTTTCTTTTAAAATATGTGCAATATTTGAAGCTTTTATTTTATCTGTTTCAGGAAGAATAATTATAAACTCTTCTCCTCCCCATCTTCCGAAGTAATCAGCATCTCTAATACTGCTTTTTACCACATTAGATATTTTAACTAGCACTTCATCTCCTATTGAGTGTCCTAGATTATCATTTACAAATTTAAAGTCATCAATATCAAAAAATATAATTGAGAAATCTCTTTTGTATCTTTTAAATCTATGAATCTCTTGATTAATCATAGATTTAATTTTTCTTCTATTAAAAATTTGAGTTAGAGGATCAATATTTGCCATTTGTTGCAACTCTTTTTCAATTTTTGTTCTCTTTTTTATTTCCATATTCATTTTTCTATTACTTCTAATTATAAAAAATATCACAATTATTAAGGGAACAACAACTTTATATATCTCTTTGTAATCATAACTATTTTGAAAAATGACAGAGTAATATTTTGAACTAATTAATTCCCTCTCTTTCTCTGTAATTGTTGAAATAGCCTTATTTAAAAGATTTAGAAGAGTTTTGTTATCTGAATTAACAATTAGTTTGAGTTGATATTTTTCATCAAAAGAACCAACTATTTTGATATTTGTTAAGCCTTCGTATGAAATATTATAGTTCAAAGCTGGCATTTTGCTCACATATGCATAAACTTTTTTCTTTTCTAAAAGTTTAAAGCCTTCATTCGCACTTTTTACTTCAACAAAATCTATTTTTGGATAAGCTTTTTTTAATTCATTAAAATATGATGTATATTTAATTATAGCAATTTTTTTGCCATTTAACTGATTTATATCTGAAATATAGGGTTTGTCATAAAGAGAGGCAATACCAATTTTTATCTCTGTTATTGTGTCTGTTAATACTGTTTTATTTGAAGTACTCTTTTACTAAAGGCATATTTTATTAAATTTGGATTGTGTTTAATCCTTTCAACACTCTCTTTTATATTGGTTGTTATCTCAACATTGCTATTTTTAAAATCAAGTTTTTTTATAAGTAGATTCCAATAGTCAAGTTCTATTCCAGTTAACTCATTATTCATCATCATTGCAAAAGGTTGGAAATTATTATCACTCAAAAGAGTTATTTTTGATTGTTCAATATAATTTTTTTGATCTTTTGAGTATTGAATATTGCTGCTGTCATATATAAAATCTTCAACATTAGCTCTATTTTTTGCATACTGTCCAAAACCTAAAAGAATATATAATCTCTTTATTTCATCAATCTTCTTTTTTTCAATATCTCCTAAAAGTCCTTCATCAATTTTTGAAAGTTTTTTAAGAAGGTTCCCCTCATATATAAGTTGTTCTAGAGTTTTGTTTTGTGTATTGTATTTATCAAAAATCAGTTTTGCAGTCTCTTCTATATTATTAAAAGCATACTCCCATCCCCTCATAGTAGCTTTATAAACTGCTCTAACTCTTTGGGAGTGGTTTTTAAGTTCATCTTGTGAAGTAAAAAATATTCCTCCATAAAAATCAAATCCATAATCTTTTGGGTTTAAAACATTGTATTTTATTCCTCTCTTTTCCAATAAATAAGGCTCATTAGATAGATAACATCCCATTGCCTCTGTGTTACCATTTATCAAATCTTCCAAATCAAAAGAGTGATTTTTGAAACTTATGTCACTAAGTTTTAGCCCTTGAGAGATTATCATTGCATTTATACTTGCAGCAGATCTTGCATCAGAGGTTAACATAACACTTCTATTTTTTAAATCAGAAGGGCTTGTAATATTTGATTCTTTCTTTGATATTAAAACCATTGGTGAATTTTGATATATGGCACTTAATAGAATAATTTTTTTATTATCTAATATATCTATAATAAGGGAAGATTTTCCTACGGCGTAACTATTTGGTGTAGTTAAAATTTTATTTACTATATTGAAATTTGAGTTATACTCTTTTATTGATACATCAAGACTCTCTTTTTCGTAGAAACCTTTTTCTTTTGCCACATAATATCCTGCAAATTGAAATTGATGCAACCAATCCAATTGAATAGTTATCTTCTCCAATTCTTTAGCATAAAGAGTTGTTACAAGTAAAAGAAAGATAGTTGTGATTTTGATTTTATACATATAAAAATTATAATTTATTTTATATTATAAAACACTTTTTAGACATTAAGAAAATACAAATTAAATATAAAACTTGATATAATCATATTTCAATATATATATAGGACAATATTAAATGATTTTAATGATTGATAATTATGACTCTTTTACATACAATATAGTTCAGTATTGCCTAGAGTTAGGTGCCAATTTAAAAGTTATTAGAAATGATGAACTTAGTGTAAAAGAGATTGAAGAGTTAAACCCTGAAAAAATTATAATCTCTCCAGGACCTGCAACTCCTGATGATGCAGGAGTATGTCTTGAAGCAATTAAATATTTTGCGGATAAAAAACCTATTTTAGGTATTTGTTTAGGACATCAAAGTATAGCCCAAGTTTTTGGAGGGGAAGTTATAAAAGCAAAAAATATGATGCATGGTAAAACTTCAAAAATGAAAAGAGTTAAAAAAAGTATAATTTTTGACGGTCTGCCTGATGAGTTTATTCAAACAAGATATCACTCGCTGACAGTAAAAAAAGAGAATCTTCCTGAGTGTATTATCCCAACTTCATACAGTATGGATGATGATGAGATTATGTCTTTAGAGATTAAAGATAAACAAATTTATGGTGTTCAGTTCCATCCTGAGTCTATTATGAGTGAGCATGGATTTACTATTATTAACAACTTTCTTAAAATATGAGTCTCTCTGATAATACTTACAAATATCTTTTTTATGCTATTTTATTTGTAGTATTATCACAACTTTTTTTTGCTGTTGAGACATTAAGTATCTCATATAAAGAGGCATTGAATGTTTTTGTAAACAATTCATTACTCTCTTTAATTACAAAAGCATCAATATATTTTTTTGGACAAAATGACTTTGCTTTAAGAGTCCCTTTTCTAATCTTTTATCTTCTTAGCGTTATATTAATGTACAACTACACAGAAGATTTTTTCAAAAATGAAAAAGATAGATTTATTTCAATTGTGATTTTTATGGTTTTACCTGGACTTCTTAGTGCTGCACTTTTAGTTAATAGTGCAATTATAGTTACATTTCTAACAATTTTTTATCTCTATTATCTAAAAATATTTAAAAAACATTGTTATCTTCTTTTGATTCTTTTTCTTTTTGTGGATAACTCTTTTTCTATTCTTTTTTTAGCACTCTTTTTCAATGCTTTAAAAGAGGATGATAAAAAGGTAATTTTTATAACAGTAACTCTTTTTATCATTTCAATGCTTTTTTATGGGTTTGATACGGGAGGTAAACCAAGAGGATTTTTAGTAGATACTTTTGGAATATACGCCTCAATATTTTCACCTCTACTTTTTATATATTTTTTTTACGCTATATATAGAGATGGAGTAAAAGGTAATAGAGATATTGTGTGGTTTATTTCTGCAACCTCATTAGCTTTTTCTCTGCTCTTCTCTTTTAGACAAAGAATATATATTGAAGACTTTGCACCTTTTGTTGTTATCTATTTACCATATATGATTAGAAACTTCTTTCACTCTTTAAGAGTTAGATTACCACAATTTAGAAAAAGACACTACTATATAACTTGGGCAACATTGCTTTTACTATTTATTAATGTAATGCTAACAATATACAATAAGCCACTATATTTGGTGTTAGAAAATCCAAGAAAACATTTTGCTTATAAATATGATATTGCAAAAGAGGTTGCCTCAATTTTGAAAGCAAATAATATAAATGAGATTGAGAGTGATGAAAAGGAGCTCTTATTAAGGCTTAAATTCTATGGGATAAAAAAGGGTCATAAATATTTTGTATCTACAAGAAAACAGTACTATTATGATTTAGAGATTCCCATTGAATATTTTGACAAAACTGTTGCAACTTTATATATAATAAAGAACTGATGAAAACTGCACTTACTCTATTAGAAGTAATAGTTGTAATTTCATTAATATCAATAATCTATTTTACTCAATCAAACAAAACTTTCACAAATACAGATTTAGAAAAAGCTGCAAATAGAATAGTGCTTTATTTAAAACAGACAAGGTATCAAGCTTTAATAGCTGATAGAAGAAATGAAAATGTATCTTTATGGTATAAAAGAAGATGGACAATGAAGTTTTTTAGATGTAGTGAAAGTGTTGGTGGAATCTATTATGTAATATATAGTGATGAAAATGAAACAGGACATCCAAATAAAGATGAATCACTAATTGATCCCTTAACAAGAAAAAGAGTTTACTCTTCAAATAGTTGTGAAAGTAGTAATGATACAAGTAAGTATGTTCTTCTTACAAAAGAGTTTGGAATTAAAAGTGTAAACATTAGTTGTAATAACACTACAAGTTTAGGTCAAATATCTTTTGGAAGAGATGGAAAAGTCTATTCAAAACTAAGTAATAGTGAAAATTCTGAAGATGAATATGAAATTTTTGAAAAATGTAAAATAGAGTTAATATCTAAAGAAGACCAAAAAATAGGCATTTTTATTGAACCTAAAACAGGATTTACACACAAAGAGTAGCTAAAACCCAAAAATTTTCAAAATTTAAGGTTTAATTTAGTTTAAACTCTTGACAAAGGTAAAAAATTTGTCTATAATTCCCGTCCAATTTCAGAGGAACGACACAAAGTTCTAAAGGGATACGATCTTTAAAAACTCAGGTTTGTTAAGAGAGAAATAATCTTTATAAACCGAATATGAAATGACAAAAAAAATACAAGAGAATATGTGAATAACATATCCTTGTCTATTAACACGAGATTTGATTTTGTTACAATAGTAATAGAATTAAAGTCAAGATTAAATAATCTATAAATATTTTTATGGAGAGTTTGATCCTGGCTCAGAGTGAACGCTGGCGGCGTGCCTAACACATGCAAGTCGAACGAGAACGGGGTAAAGCTTGCTTTACTTGTCAGCTAAGTGGCGCACGGGTGAGTAATGTATAGTTAACCTGCCCTCAAGAAAGGAATAACAGATGGAAACGTCTGCTAATGCCCTATATGCCCATAATACAAAAGTATGCTGGGGAAACGCTTTAGTGCTTGAGGATGGGACTGTATTGTATCAGTTAGTTGGTGAGGTAATGGCTCACCAAGACAATGACGCATAACTGGTTTGAGAGGATGATCAGTCACACTGGAACTGAGACACGGTCCAGACTCCTACGGGAGGCAGCAGTGGGGAATATTGCACAATGGAGGAAACTCTGATGCAGCAACGCCGCGTGGAGGATGACACTTTTCGGAGCGTAAACTCCTTTTATATAGGAAGATAATGACGGTACTATATGAATAAGCACCGGCTAACTCCGTGCCAGCAGCCGCGGTAATACGGAGGGTGCAAGCGTTACTCGGAATCACTGGGCGTAAAGAGCGTGTAGGCGGATAGATAAGTCAGAAGTGAAATCCAATAGCTCAACTATTGAACTGCTTTTGAAACTGTCTATCTAGAGTATGGGAGAGGTAGATGGAATTTCTGGTGTAGGGGTAAAATCCGTAGAGATCAGAAGGAATACCGATTGCGAAGGCGATCTACTGGAACATTACTGACGCTGAGACGCGAAAGCGTGGGGAGCAAACAGGATTAGATACCCTGGTAGTCCACGCCCTAAACGATGTGCACTAGTTGTTGCGATGCTAGACATTGCAGTAATGCAGTAAACACATTAAGTGCACCGCCTGGGGAGTACGGTCGCAAGATTAAAACTCAAAGGAATAGACGGGGACCCGCACAAGCGGTGGAGCATGTGGTTTAATTCGACGATACGCGAAGAACCTTACCTGGACTTGACATTTACAGAACTTTCTAGAGATAGATTGGTGTCTGCTTGCAGAAACTGTAGGACAGGTGCTGCACGGCTGTCGTCAGCTCGTGTCGTGAGATGTTGGGTTAAGTCCCGCAACGAGCGCAACCCACGTCGTTAGTTGCTAACAGTTCGGCTGAGAACTCTAACGAGACTGCCTACGCAAGTAGGAGGAAGGTGTGGACGACGTCAAGTCATCATGGCCCTTACGTCCAGGGCTACACACGTGCTACAATGGGGCATACAAAGAGCTGCAATATCGTGAGGTGGAGCAAATCTCAAAAATGCCTCCCAGTTCGGATTGTAGTCTGCAACTCGACTACATGAAGTTGGAATCGCTAGTAATCGTAGATCAGCTATGCTACGGTGAATACGTTCCCGGGTCTTGTACTCACCGCCCGTCACACCATGGGAGTTGAACTCATTCGAAGCGGGGATGCTAAAGTAGCTACCCTCCACAGTGGATTCAGCGACTGGGGTGAAGTCGTAACAAGGTAACCGTAGGAGAACCTGCGGTTGGATCACCTCCTTTCAGAGATTATGTACCTTATTAAGATTCGTTTCTTAATAAGCATAAGAGAAGAGAAGATAAACAATTATCTTCTCAAAAAGCTACATAAGTAGCAAGTCATTCATGTTCGGTTTATAAAGATTATTTAAATAAATAGGTGAAGATGGGCCTATAGCTCAGCTGGCTAGAGCGCTCGACTGATAATCGTGAGGTCCCAGGTTCAAGTCCTGGTAGGCCCACCATGATTTAGATAATCTAAAGATTATAGAATAATAGTTGGGGATATAGCTCAGCTGGGAGAGCGCCTGCCTTGCACGCAGGAGGTCAGCGGTTCGATCCCGCTTATCTCCACCATCTATTAGAAGCAAATCAAGAGAAGAGTTTATAAAAACTAAATATAAGTCTTAAAATAGATAAGATTTATATTTGGTTTTAAAAGAACCAAAGCGTTACCTTGAAAAAACTTGTTTTTTTAAGTTAGCATGATATTTAAAAACATAATGTTAAAGTCTTTAATTTTTTTCGTTTAAATTGTCTTTCGTATGAAGATGATTTAAAAAAATAAAATTTCATATCTAAAAAAAAGTTGACTTGAAAGAACAATAGTTTTTTTAAGAAAATAAATAGATAGACACAACTGTTTTGTTGAATTGTTAAATTCAATAAGATAGTAGCCAAGGAATAATTATTCAAAAAAGGTAAGATAACGAAAGTTATTTTATTCTCAATAAGCTATAAAGGGCTAATGGTGGATGCCTTGACTGTAAGAGGCGATGAAGGACGTACTAGACTGCGATAAGCATTGGGGAGCCGTCAAGAGGCTTTGATCCAGTGATTTCCGAATGGGACAACCCAGTATGTTATGCATACTATCCTTTTTAAAGGAAGCGAACCTGGTGAAGTGAAACATCTCAGTAGCCAGAGGAAAAGAAATCAATTGAGATTCCCAAAGTAGCGGCGAGCGAAATGGGATTAGGGCGCTTAGTGATAGCATTTTAAATAGTAGAATTACCTGGAAAGGTAAACCATAGAGAGTGAAAGTCTCGTATGCGAAATTTTTAATGTGGTACTAGACTAAGGAACGAGTAGGGCGGAACACGTGATATTTTGTCTGAATATGGGAGGACCACCTTCCAACCCTAAATACTACTTACAGATCGATAGTGAACAAGTACCGTGAGGGAAAGGTGAAAAGTACCCCAGTGAGGGGAGTGAAATAGAACCTGAAACCATTAGCTTACAATCATTCAGAGCCCTATGATTTATCAGGGTGATGGACTGCCTTTTGCATAATGAGCCTGCGAGTTGTGGTATCTGGCAAGGTTAAGCCAAGTGTGAAGCCGTAGCGAAAGCGAGTCTTAATAGGGCGAATTAGTCAGATGCTGCAGACCCGAAACGAAGTGATCTATCCATGAGCAGGTTGAAGCTGGTGTAAGAGCTAGTGGAGGACCGAACCGACGGACGTTGAAAAGTCTCCGGATGACTTGTGGATAGGGGTGAAAGGCCAATCAAACTTCGTGATAGCTGGTTCTCTCCGAAATATATTTAGGTATAGCCTCTAGTAGTAGCGTATAGGGGTAGAGCACTGAATGGGCTAGGGCTGCTTACCGCGGTACCAAACCCTATCAAACTTCGAATACTATACGTGTAATCTAGGGAGTCAGGCGGTGGGTGATAAAATCAATCGTCGAGAGGGGAACAACCCAGACTAACAGCTAAGGTCCCAAAGTTACATCTAAGTGGAAAACGATGTGGAGTTACTGTGACAACCAGGAGGTTGGCTTAGAAGCAGCCACCCTTTAAAGAAAGCGTAACAGCTCACTGGTCTAGTGATTCTGCGCGGAAAATATAACGGGGCTAAGATGTACACCGAAGCTTTAGATTCATAATTTATTATGAGTGGTAGGAGAGCGTTCTATTCAGCGTTGAAGATGTACCGGTAAGGAGCGTTGGAGCGGATAGAAGTGAGCATGCAGGCATGAGTAGCGAGAAAAGAGGTGAGAATCCTCTTCGCCGAAAACCCAAGGTTTCCTACGCGATGCTCGTCATCGTAGGGTTAGTCGGGTCCTAAGTCGAGTCCGAAAGGGGTAGACGATGGCAAATTGGTTAATATTCCAATACCAATATATAAGCGCGATGTGGGGACGCATAGAGTTAATCGAGGTCACGGATGGAAGTGTGGCTCGAAGGATGTAGGTTGTAATTTAGGCAAATCCGGATTACGTTAGACCGAGATCTTACAGGCTCTTGACACTCTTCGGAGGAGATAGAGAATCGATGATACTGTCGTGCCAAGAAAAGCCACTAAGTATATTATATATTGCCCGTACCGTAAACCGACACAGGTGGGTGGGATGAGTATTCTAAGGCGCGTGGAAGAACCCTGGTTAAGGAACTCTGCAAACTAGCACCGTATCTTCGGTATAAGGTGTGCCTACTTTGGTATATGGACTTGCTCCAAAAAGCTAAAGAGGTTGCAACAAAGAGTCCCTCCCGACTGTTTACCAAAAACACAGCACTTTGCTAACACGTAAGTGGATGTATAAGGTGTGACGCCTGCCCGGTGCTCGAAGGTTAATTGATGATGTTAGCTCTGCGAAGCATTTGATCGAAGCCCGAGTAAACGGCGGCCGTAACTATAACGGTCCTAAGGTAGCGAAATTCCTTGTCGGTTAAATACCGACCTGCATGAATGGCGTAACGAGATGGGAGCTGTCTCAACCAGGGATCCAGTGAAATTGTAGTGGAGGTGAAAATTCCTCCTACCCGCGGAAAGACGGAAAGACCCCGTGCACCTTTACTACAGCTTGACACTGTAGCTTGGATATTCATGTGCAGGATAGGTGGGAGGCTTTGAAACGTAGACGCCAGTATACGTGGAGCCATCCTTGAGATACCACCCTTGAATATTTGAGTTACTAACTGCGATAGGTTATCCCTATTCAGGACAATGTCTGGTGGGTAGTTTGACTGGGGCGGTCGCCTCCTAAAAAGTAACGGAGGCTTACAAAGGTTAGTTCATGGCGGATGGAAATCGCCAGTTGAGTATAATGGCATAAACTAGCTTGACTGTGAGAGAGACAACTCGAACAGAGACGAAAGTCGGTCATAGTGATCCGGTGGTTCTGTGTGGAAGGGCCATCGCTCAAAGGATAAAAGGTACGCCGGGGATAACAGGCTGATCTCCCCCAAGAGCTCACATCGACGGGGAGGTTTGGCACCTCGATGTCGGCTCATCGCATCCTGGGGCTGGAGCAGGTCCCAAGGGTATGGCTGTTCGCCATTTAAAGCGGTACGCGAGCTGGGTTCAGAACGTCGTGAGACAGTTCGGTCCCTATCTTCCGTGGGCGTAGGAAAGTTGAAGAGATTTGTCCCTAGTACGAGAGGACCGGGATGAACGTACCACTAGTGTACCAATTGTTCTGCCAAGAGCATCGTTGGGTAGCTACGTACGGATGTGATAAGAGCTGAAAGCATCTAAGCTCGAAGCCAACTCTAAGATGAACTTTCCCTGAAGATCCCAGCAAGACTAGCTGGTTGATAGGCTAGATGTGTAAGTGATGAAAGTCATTTAGCTGACTAGTACTAATAGATCGTTTGGCTTATTTTTAATTTCTTGGTTTACTATCTTATTGAGTTTAACTCGTAAGCGTGTATATCTAAATGATATGAATAAAAGAAAACAATAAAGACATTTAACATTTAAACTCATTATATAATGTGAGTAAAGAGATATATTTTTTAAAATACTTTCTTTACTCATATTGCTGGTGGTTATAGCGAGGTGGAAATACCCAGCTCCATTCCGAACCTGGAAGTCAAGCACCTCTGCGCTGATAATACTGCCCCCTACGGGGGTGGAAACGTAAGCCACTGCCAGCTCTTGAGTATTTATGCTTAAAAAGATTTGCATCTTTTTCAGGGACAAAATATTTTTAATCAAGCTTTTAGCTTAATCATTACCTTCATGATTTAGCTAAGAGCTTTTTTTTTATCTAAATTTTATCTCTCCTCTCTGGCTACCTCCTCTTTTTTTTTGTTTGTAACTATTTCGTTGCCATTAACCTTTTATAATTACTTATCTTTTTAAAGGGGCAATTATGAAAGTGATTTATTTAGTTTTATCTGAAGGTAGTGAGTTAGAGTTTGTAGGTAGTGATGAAAACTATAATTTTTTAAGAAATGAGTATTTTAACTATATGGTTGATGAAGAGCAAAAGGTATTCTCTTTCCCTTTTCCAAATAATGGTGAACTATTAGTTAATTTTGATGAAGTGGTTGCAATTTATGCTGAAGAAGATACTGAAGAGTTTGATGACGAAGATGATGAATAGAAAAGTGGTGCTAGAAGATTCTAGCACCTTTTAAAGCAATATTAATTTTTTGACTCTAATATTTCAACAGATTCAATAATATCACCTTGTCTAATGCTATCAAGAACTTCAAAACTCTCTTCATCATTATTTTCTATTTCACCAAAAACTGTGTGATGACCATCTAAATGAGGACAATCAACAAAACAGATGAAAAATTGGCTTCCCCCAGTATTTGGACCTGCGTGAGCCATTGATAAACTTCCTCTATTATGTATCTGTTTAGGAGCATTAGTTTCACATGCTATTGCCCAATCTGGACCACCTGCTCCAGTACCATCTGGACAACCGCCTTGTGCCATAAAATTTTCTATTACTCTATGAAAATTTAATCCATCATAAAATTTATCATTTGCTAGTGTTGCAAAGTTTGCAACTGTATTTGGTGTCTCTTCATAGAATAGTTTTAACCAAATTACACCTTTAGTTGTAGTCATTTTTGCATATTTAAATTTTGAGAGTTCTTCTTTGTTATAGTTATATTCTTTTAACTCTTTTCTTCCAAATCCAAACATTTGTTATCCTTTTTTTTAATTAGAGATTATATCGTTTTTTGGTGATAGATAGTTTAATCGAACTAGATTTTTAACAATCTCTTTAAAAACAGGTACAGCTGACCAAGCTGCATAGTGGTAATACCAATTTTTACCAGTAGAAATTGGGTCAATAACTGTTACACCAATTGTGTAAGAGCTTTTTTCATCATTAACAAAACCAAAAAATGAGGAGATATACTCTTTTTGATATTTACCATCCCTTGCAATTTGTGCTGTTCCTGTTTTACCACCAATTTCCAGACCATCTATTTGAGCTTCTCTTCCTGTTCCTTGTGTTACAGTTTTAATTAATAATCTTTTAATCTCATTTGCTGTTTTAGTTGAAATAATCTTTTCATTTTCAATTTTGTCTTCTTTATATTTATTATTATCAATTTCAACATATGAGACAATCTTAGGTGTTACTGTTACTCCATCATTGTTAAATGCACTATACGCTTTAAGTATCTGCATAAAAGTTGAAGTCATACCTTGACCATAAGAGACAGTTGCTTTAAATACATTATCCTCTTTCTCTTTATCATTTGCAGAAAATTGCCAAACTTTTGGAATCATTCCTATTTTTTCATAAGGCAAATCAATTCCAGTTTTTCTTGTAAAACCAAATCTTTTCATACCTTCATAAAACTCTGGTCCAGTAAGCCTTTGTGCAAGTTGTAATGTTCCTATATTTGAGGAGAAAATAAATATATCATCAAGAGTTAAATAGTTCTTTTTAAATTGGTGATCATCTTTGATTGTAAATCTATCAAGTTTATAAGCACCCTTAGGAAACTCTCCATCTTTATTTACATTTCCCTTATTATTATAAGCAAAAAAGAGTTCATTTTTTTTGATTCTATTCTTATCTATTGCCAATGATATTGCAATGGGTTTTATTACAGAACCAGGTTCAAATTGGTACTCAATTGCATTTACATTTAGAGATGGAATATCATTTTGATAAATTTTTTCAGGATTAAATCTATTTGAAGAGGCAAGCGATAAAATTTTACCAGTCTTACTATCCATAACAGATATAATTATCTCTTGGGCTTGTAGTTTTTCTTTGTAAATATCTAAAATCATTTCATTGTTTTTTTGTAATTTCAAAGGAATATTTAGGACTAAATTTGCTCCATCCACTCTCTGTTTTATAGTTGAGTTTCTATTAAAAGAGATATATGATAAAACATCTCTGTTTCCACTTAAAATACCATCTTTACTGCTATTTAAAAGTTTATCATAGTTACGTTCTAAACCCTTTATCCCTTTTACTTTTGTTTTATCATTTTGAGTTTCAAATTTAGTAATATATCCCACAACTGGAGTTAAAGTTTTTTCATAAGAGTATACACGTTTTTCTCCACTCTCACTAACAGTAAGCCCTCTTAAAATTTTCCCTCCAGGAACTTTTATTGCTTTAAAAACATCCAGTCTTCTTAGCTTAAACTCTAATTCTTTCAGGTTTTTAGCAGTTTTTGAATCAATATTATATGAAAGAACAAGATTCCCTGGTTCTTTTAATGATTCATCAATTTTTTCTACAATTTTTTTATATGGGATGTTACTATAAATAGAGAAAAGTCTAACAAAAAGTTCTTTCTTATCTGTATCTAAAAATCTTGTATCAATTGAGGCTTTATATATCTTTTTTGAGGTTGCAATTTTGAAATTATCAGAACTAATAATATCTCCCCTAACTGAGAGTTCTTTTTTTGAAGTTTCCAAAGAAGGTAGTCTCCGGTACTCTTCCATGGTATCAAAAATTGAAATTATTAACACAATAAGTAAAAAAAGTATAAAGAAAAACAAAAACATAATTTTCTTGATTTTGTTATCTTTTTCCTTTAAATTTGAAGGCATATTTATCCATAATATAATATAATAAAAAATGAATTCTAACAAAAATACAATTAAAAGAAACAATTCCCAAAAAAGAATTTACCAAGCTGATTATGTACTATTTATATTAGTTTCACTACTAATAATAGCAAGCATTATCTTTTCATATTCATTAACAATTTATACAGTAGAATTCTATGGATATAATCAATTTCATTTTTTTATTAGACAATTAACTGTTGGGATTTTATCTATTTTTATTATGTGGGGATTCTCTTTAGTTGAACCAGATAAAATAGTAAATAGAGTAGGAATGGGATTTTTTATCTTTTTCTTTATTTTAATGATAATAATGCCTTTTTTACCTGCCTCTGTAGTTACTGCTTCGGGTGGGGCTAATAGATGGATTAGGTTACCAGGCTTTTCCCTCTCTCCTGTTGAGTTTTTTAAAATTGGATTTATATATTTCTTATCTTGGTCTTTTCATAGAAGATTGATTGAAGTTCCAAGAAAGATTGGCTTAAAACAAGAACTACTACTTCTTATGCCATATTTTATTGCTTTTTTAGTTGTTGTTTTTATTATTGCTTTTTTACAAAAGGATTTAGGTCAAGTTGTATTGCTTGGAGCAATTTTATTTATTCTATTAATATTTGCAAATAGAAGTTATAAAGTTTTCGTATCTTTAGGAGTCGTTGGGATTTTAGCTTTAGTTGGATTGATTATTGCAGCACCCCATAGGATTAAAAGAATCTACTCTTGGTGGGCAATGGTGCAAGATAAAATATTATCAATTTTACCATCTTGGGCAGATAAGTATTTAAGAATTGATGAACTGCCAGAGCCTTATCAAGTTTCTCACTCATTAAATGCAATGCATAATGGTGGTATATTTGGAGAAGGAATTGGTCTTGGAGATATTAAATTAGGTTTCTTAAGTGAAGTTCATACGGACTTTGTTTTAGCTGGAATTACAGAAGAGATAGGATTAATTGGTCTTACTTTTATTACCTTGATTATGTTTTTAATTGTTTTTAGGATTTTTAGAATTAGTGGCAGAGTTGAAAATAAGATTTATCATCTTTTTACAATAGGTGTTGCCTTGATGATAATTATTGCATTTTTGATAAATTCATATGGAATTTCAGGTATGATACCAATCAAAGGGATAGCTGTGCCACTTCTTAGTTATGGTGGGTCGTCAATGCTTGCTATTTCCATTGCAATTGGTTTAGTTTTATCAATTAGCAAATCTGTAGATTTAAGTAAAAGGGTTAATCAATAATGAGAGTTGTAATAACAGGTGGCGGAACGGGCGGACATCTAAAAGTTGCTGATGCATTAATTGAAGAGTATCATAAAAGAGGGATGAAACCTATATTTATAGGTTCAGTTAATGGACAAGATCAAGAGTGGTTTAAAGATGATAAACGATTATATAAAGCCTATTTTTTGGAAACAAGAGGTGTTGTAAATAAAAAGGGTTTTGGGAAAGTGGCTTCTTTGTTTCAAATCTTTAAGGGGATAAATATATGCTTTGATATTTTTGATGAGTTTGATGTAAAAACTGTTATTTCAGTTGGTGGGTTTTCAGCTGCACCTGCAACTTTTACCTCTATTTTATATTTTGGTTGTAAGTTATATATACATGAACAAAATTCAGTTATGGGAACTCTTAACTCAATTACTTCGAAATTTGCAAAACATGTTTTTTCTTCTTTTGATCCAAAATCAGTAGTTAAAGATTATCCAGTATCAAATGAGTTTTTTGATAATGCAAGGATAAGAGATGAACTTAATACAGTGATTTTTTTAGGAGGTTCACAAGGCGCAACTGCAATTAATGACTTTGCTTTAAAAGTTGCTCCAACTCTTAATCGACTTGGGCTTAAGATAATTCATCAAACAGGTAAAAATGATTATGACAGAGTTGCAAAAGAGTATGAAAACTTAAAAATAAATGTTGATGTTTTCCCTTTTTCAAAAGATATCTCTTTGAAAATGAGTGAAGCAGATTTTGCGGTTAGCCGTGCTGGGGCATCAACACTTTGGGAGTTGTGCGCAAACTCATTGCCTACACTATTTGTACCATATCCCCATGCAGCAAAAGATCATCAATATACAAATGCAAAATATTTAGTAGATAGAGATTTGGCTTATCTTTGTAGAGAAGAGAATCTAAGTGAAGAGTTGCTAATTGAGATATTGAAAAAAGACAACTTCTCAATTAGCAAAAAATTGGTTAACTCTATAAACTGCGATGGTGCAGAATCAATAGTCGATTTAATAAATGAAGGTAAGTAATAAAATACCAAAAAGTATTCTATAAATACCAAAGGCTATAAAGGTAAAATTCTCTAGGAATTTAAGAAAAATCTTTATAGTCAAAAAAGCAACAATAAAAGATACAACAAATCCAATCAAAAGATTTAGAAGATTATCTCCAACAAAGAGTTCATTATGATGTTTAAGTAGATCATATCCCGTTGTTGCACACATAACAGGAAAGGCTAAAAGAAAAGAGAATTCAGCACTTGCTTTTCTGTTTAATCCTACTAGCATGGCTCCAATTATAGTTGAACCAGCTCTTGAAGTTCCAGGAATCAAAGCAAAAATTTGTGCTATTCCTATATATAATGCCTGTTTGTATGAAACATCTTCAACATCACTTGTAATATGTTTTTTTTCATCATAATATTTTTCAACAATTAAAAATATTACACCTCCAACAATAAACATTAAAGCAACTACTTCTAATGAAAATAGAGCTTTAACTTGTTTAGAAAAAAGAAATCCAACAGCTCCAATTGGAACAAAAGCTATAAAAATTTTTGTCCATAAATCAATATGTTTAAGTGTAAATTTTGAAGGGTAATTTAAAATAACAGCCAAAATTGCAGCAAATTGTATTATAACTTCATAGGCTTTATTAACATTAGTTTGGTCAAGCCCTAAAAATTCACTTGCAACTATCAAGTGTCCTGTTGAAGAGATTGGTAAAAACTCAGTAAATCCTTCAATTATTCCTAAAACAATAGAATCAATAGCTGTCATTAAAACCCTTTTTGTTTTGCAAACGTTAAAAACTTTTTAAGGGCTTTTTTTTCAGCATTTTTTATATCATAATCAATTCTTTTTAAGTACTCTAAAATATTTTTTCCAGAGACATTTGATCTTTTTGAGTACTCTTTTAGAATGTATTGAGGAATTTTTACCTCTTTTTTATTAAAACTTTTCATTATATCATTTAACATTTTTCCATTTTTTCTATAACATAAGGTTGCAAAAACAAAAGGTAAATTGTATTTCTTTTTCCATTCCAATGCTAAATCAACCACTTTTATATTAGGATTTTCATGGAAAAATTTCAAAGCTTTATCCCCAATTAGAACTTCTCCATGTAGATTTAAAATTTTTGCTAAAGCATTTGAAGTTTCACTTTGATAATCATCTTTATCTTTACCTGGAATTAAAATTACTGATCTTACATCTTTTCTTGCAATGATTCCATAGTCTAATTTTTTTTCACCTCTTGAAGCAATAGAAGAGATAAAACCAGAGTCAACTTTCCCTTTTTTTAGTTTCTTATTGATTTTTGATGGGTATGATTTTTTATAATTAATAATTGACTTTATTTGACTTGACTGAATACGTTTTTTTAAATATACATGAACAGGCAATAAATTAATAAAATCTATTTTTGCAAATATCATCTGCGAGTCCTTCTTTTTTATAAAATTTAATTGGATATAATATCTAAATTGAAGTGAATAAGGGGTTAAAATGGTAAAAGTAGAATTCTTAGGACCAATAAATAAAGAACCAATAGAAGTTGATATAAAAAGTTTAAATGAATTAAGTACAATATTAAAAAATGATGAAGCATTATCAAAGTGGTTAGAAAATTGTGCAGTTGCGGTTAATGATACAATGGTTATTTCAAAAGATATTAGTTTAGAAGATGGTGATAGAGTTTCTCTTCTTCCTCCTGTATGTGGTGGATGAAATGGATAAATTGATTTTATGTGATGGAGCTCTTGATGTTAATAAAATAAATGCATCTTGGTTTGATGAGTATAAAGACTCAAATTTTGGAGCTATTATTACTTTTAATGGAGTAGTAAGAGATGAAAATCAAATTGATGGATTAAGTTTTGATATTTATGAACCAATCTTAAAAAATTGGTTTGATTCATGGCAAAAAAGAGCAAATGAAAATAATGCAATTGTTTTGATGGCTCATAGCAAAGGTGATGTATTAAATCATCAAAGTTCATATATTGCAGCTGTTTGCAGTCCAAAAAGAAGAGTTGCTTTGGAAATGATTGATGAATTTGTTGAAGATTTTAAAGCAAATGCTCCAATTTGGAAATATGATATCATAGATGGCAAAAGAGTTTATGCTGCTGATAGAAGTACTCCTATTAAAGGATCGGGAATATTAAGTTAATGACAAAAAGAGTATTAATTATAGAGGATAGTAAATCTGTTGCAAATACATTGAGCATGCTTATAAATGAGCATTTAGGCTTTGAGACTATAAAAGGTTCATCCCTTGAAGAGTGTGCAAAACTATTCTTAGAGTATAAAGGCAAGTTTGATGTCGCTCTTCTTGATTTGGGACTACCTGATGCTCAACATGGAGAGATAGTTGATTTTGTAGCCAAATTTGACGTTCCTATGATTATTTTAACTGGTTCTTCAACTATTGAAGATGAGATAAAAAATAGAAGTAAAAATATAGTAGATTATGTAGTAAAAGATGGATTATATTCATATAAGTATACACTTTCAATCATAAAAAGAATTATTAACAATGTTAATATGAAAGTTCTAATTGTAGATGATTCTAAAACTTTTTTAGAGAGTACAAAAAATCTTATTGAGAAATATAGATTAACTGTATTTACTGCAACAAATGGTAAAGAAGCTCTTGAAATACTGGAAAACAACAAAAATATAAAAGTTATATTAACAGATTATTATATGCCTATTATGAATGGACTAGAGTTTGTTAGAAGTGTTAGAAAAAATTATAGTAAAGATGAATTATCAATTATTGTTACATCTGTAACACAAGAGAAAACAATTGCCTCAAAGTTTTTAAAATGTGGTGCCAATGACTTTTTATATAAAGGGTTTACGCAAGAAGAGTTATATGTAAGAATAAATGCAAATATTGAGGTTTTGGAACTATTTGAAGAGCTAAAAAATAGAGCAAACAGAGATTTTTTAACAAATCTTTATAATAGAAGATATCTTTTTGAAGTTGGTAATAAAGATTTAAAAATAGCAAATGAAAAGAATCAAAACTTCTTTATTGCACTTATAGATATAGATAAATTTAAAATTATAAATGATACCTATGGACATAGTGTTGGAGATATTGCAATAAAAATGGTTGCAACATTTTTGCAAAACTCTTTTGATGATGAAGAGATAGTCGCAAGATTAGGTGGAGAAGAGTTTTGTATTGTTTTTGCAAATAAAGATATTGATAAAGTAAAAGATAAATTGGAAGAATTACGAAAAATATTTGAAAAAAACTCTATAAAAGTTGATGAACATAGATTAAATTTTACAATCTCTATTGGGTGTTGTTTTAAAAGATTTGATACCCTTGATAAAATGATACAAGAAGCAGATAATGGACTTTATGAAGCAAAAGATTTAGGAAGAAATATGGTGAGATATAGATGAGAGTAGATTTACACAATCATACAACACTTTGTAACCATGCAACTGGAACTATGGAAGAGTATATACAAAAAGCTATAGAAATAGGTATAGATGTTTACGGTTTCTCTGATCATGCACCAATGCCTTTTGATCCAAAATATAGAATGGATATATCTTTAAAAAGTAGCTATGAGAAATCAATTGAAGAGTTACAAGAGAAGTATAAAAATTCAATTGAGATTTTAAAAGCATATGAAGTGGATTTTATGCAAAATAGTTCTTTGATGTTAGATGAAATATTAACCTCAAAAGTTGATTTTTTAATTGGTTCAGTCCATTTTTTACAGGAAAAGAATTCAGAGCTTTGGGGGTTTGATAATCCAGAATTTATTGGAAAATACAAAGAAAAAGATATTGACCTTATTTGGAGTGATTATTTTACTGCCATAAAAGAGTTAGCAAAGAGTAGATTATTTGATATAGTTGGACACCTTGATTTGATTAAACTCTTTAAGTACCTGCCTAAAAAAGATATAAAACTACTAGCAAAAGATGCTCTTAAAGAGATAAAAAAAGCTAATATGGTTATTGAAATCAATGCTGCTGGTTTAAGAAAACCAATAAATGAACCTTATCCATCAAAAGAGCTTTTAGAACTTGCATTTGAGCTTGATATTCCTATTACTTTCTCGTCAGATGCACATAGTGTTGAGCAAGTTGGGTTTATGTACGATGAGGTTAAATCTTTTGCAAAAAGTGTTGGTTATACGAAGTGCGCAACCTTTAAAAATAGAGCTAAAGAGCTAGTTATTTTTTAAACAACTATATACTACTATCATTGAAGAAATTACCAATAAAAAATATTTTATTGTATATTTTTTAATCAATAAATTTATGTTAATTTTTATTTATTTTGATACAATGTTGCATAATTATTTCAAGGAGTTAAAGATATGGGAAAATTCGTAAATAATTCTCAAGAGTTTTTTAAATTTTGTGAGGAAAATGAAGTAAAATTCGTTGACCTTAGATTTTCAGATATGAAAGGTGCATGGCATCACCTAACTTATATGTTAAGTGCTGTAAATGAAGATAACTTAGCAAATGGTATGCCATTTGATGGTTCTTCGATTGATGCATGGCAACCAATTAACAAATCAGATATGCTTTTAAAACCAGATGTTGAAACTGCATTTTTAGATCCGTTTACTGCTGATTCTACAGTTATTCTATTTTGTGATGTTTATGATATTTATAAAGGTCAAATGTATGAAAAATGTCCAAGATCTATTGCTAAAAAAGCATTATCACACCTTGCTGAATCTGGATTAGGAGATGTAGCATACTTTGGACCAGAAAATGAATTCTTTATTTTTGATGATGTAAAAATTGTTGATGAGATTAATGAGTCATACTATAAAGTAGATTCAGAAGAGGGATGTTGGTCAGATTCTACTGATTATGAAGTAGGAAACATGGGACACAGACCAAGAACAAAAGGTGGATATTTCCCAGTTCAACCAATTGACTCAATGGTTGATTTAAGAGCTGAAATGATGCAAGTATTAGAGCAAGTTGGTCTTGAAGTTACTTTAGGACACCATGAAGTTGCTCAAGCTCAAGGTGAAATCGGAGTAAAATTCGGAACACTTGTTGAAGCTGCTGATAATGTTCAAAAATACAAATATGTTTGTAAAATGGTTGCACACTTAAATGGTAAATCTTGTACATTTATGCCAAAACCACTATTTGGTGATAATGGAAATGGTATGCACGTACACCAATCAATCTGGAAAAATGGTAAAAACTTATTCTATTCACAAGGTGAATATGGTAATTTAAGTGAAACTGCAAGACACTACATTGGTGGTGTATTCAAACACGCTAGAGCTGTAGCATCATTTACTAATGCAGCAACTAACTCTTATAAAAGATTAATCCCAGGTTTTGAAGCTCCTTCAATTTTAACTTATTCTTCTCAAAACAGATCTGCTTCTTGTAGAATTCCTTATGGAGCTGGAGAAGCTGCAACAAGAGTTGAAATGAGATTCCCAGATTCAACTGCTTGCCCATACTTAGCATTCGCTGCAATGTTAATGGCTGGACTTGATGGTATTAAAAATAAATTTGAACCAGTTGGACCAATGGATGACGACTTATTTGAATTATCTTTAGATGAGATTAGAGAGAGAAATATTCCTCAAATGCCTCATACATTAAGAGGTTCATTAGAGGCTCTAATTAGAGACAATGAGTTCTTAAAACCAGTATTCTCTCAAGAGATGATTGATACTTATCAACACTATAAATTTGAAAGTCAAGTTTGGCCTTACGAAGCAAGACCAACTGCATTTGAATTTAAATCAACTTACTCTTGCTAGTAGTATTACTACAATAAAAAAGGCTAGTCCAATTTGGACTAGCCTTTTTTTATACCTAAAATATTTTAGTTTTAGAACTCGATAATTTTTCCATCTGAAGATTCACTTGTTGTTGGCATTTGAACTTTTGGAAGTGGAGAGATTTCAGTATAATACTCCTTTTGACCATTTACAAAAGAGCTTTTAACATTAGTATTTATCTCAAATTTTCTATCCAATTCTGGATGTATTTCTAAATATTTTCTATAAAAATATGAAAAAGCTGGTGCGGCTGTTGAACCTCCACCTTCACTTCTTCTCATTGCTGTGTTATCATCTTTCCCATACCATACAACAGTTTGAATTGTAGGAGAGAAACCACAAAACCATGCGTCAACGTTACTATTTGTTGTCCCTGTTTTACCAGCAAGTTCAAGACCTTTTACACTTGCTCTTCTTCCTGTTCCTTTTAACACCACATCTTTTAAGATAGTTTTCATAAGATAGATTTGTTCAGGAGAATCAACATATTTTGTTTCAGGTTCAAAACTAACAGTCTCTCCCTTTACATTAGTAACAGAATTTATCAAATAAGGAGTTACTTGAATACCATCATTTGAGAAAGCACTATAAGCTTTGCTCATATCAATTGGAGAGATAGAAAAAGATCCCAAAGTAATTGATAAATCTCTAGGCATATCTTCAATTCCAAAATTCTCTAAGCCTTTATACATCTCATTAATACCAACATCAGTTACAAGATTGATAGTTGCTAGATTTCTTGATTTTATTAGTGATTCTCTTAGGGTAATAATCCCTTTAAATTTGCCACCATAATTTTTAGGTTGCCAAACTTTCTCTTCTCCCTCAGACTCATATTCGTAGGTTCTTCCAATATCTATTAACTGTGATGCAGGAGAATAACCTAAATCAAGTGCTGTTTGATATAAAAATGGTTTAACAGCAGATCCTGGTTGTCTTTTACTTTGAATAGCTCTATTAAAAGAGGATTCCTCATAATTTACTCCACCAACTAAAGCTAAAATTTTCCCTGTACTATTCTCAATTGATACAAGTGCACCATTTAAGGTATTTACGAAATATCCTTCTTCAACTGGAACTTCCTCATCTGCTTTTTTTATTACATTATTTATTGGATTAGCTTGAAGTTTTTTATCCCTATCAACTATTGCATCATAACCATATTTAAGAGCATTTCTTGCTATTTCTTGTGCATCAAGATCAATTGTAAGATTAATTTTATATCCACCTGATTTAATATCTTCAATATCTTTCCCCAAAATCTTTATAGCAAAATCTACTATATATGGAGCTTTGTTTTTTGTTAAAGTATCATTGTAAACAGTTGGAATATCATTTATAGCATCATTATACTCATCCTCATTTATCCATCCTAAAGTATGCATTCTATTGATTACTTGATTAGCTCTTGTTAGCGCAAATTTAAGATTTCTTGTAGGATCATAAAAACTTGGTGCTTTTGGAAGTCCCACAAGAATAGCTATCTCTTTTAGATTTAATTCAAAAAGATCTTTTCTAAAATAACCTTGCGCAGCTGTTCTAATACCATAATAGCTATGCCCAAAATATACTTGATTTAGATATCTTTCCAAAATTTGTTCTTTTGTTAAAACATTTTCTAATTTAATTGCTAAAAGAGCCTCTTTTATTTTTCTCATCAATTTCTTTTCTCTTGTTAATGAGACACTTTTTATAAGTTGTTGAGTTAGAGTACTAGCCCCTTCAACATAACCCATTGCTTTTACATTTTTTATCATTGCTCTACTAATTGCATCTGGATTTATTCCATGGTGTTCAAAGAAATTTGTATCTTCAATTGCAACAAGTGCTTCTACAACTCTTGCAGGAATATCTTCATATTTTACATAGAGTCTATGCTCTTTATTAAATATGTTCGCAATAAGTCTTCCCTCTTTGTCAAAGAATTGGGTTGTCATTGGTGGATTGTAGTTTACAACTTCATCTAAATCGCCTCTAATATCATTATACAAGACTAAAAGCCATCCTACAACACCTATACAAAGTGCCAATAAAAAAGTGAATATATATTTTTTCATAACTATTTCCTAAATTCTTTGTTATTAAAAGTTGAGTTAATTAGCTCTTTTGTGTATGAACTTTTAGGCTCTTTTAAAATCTCTATGGTATTACCTTTTTCAATTAGCTCTCCATCTTTTATAATAACAATATTTTTGCACACATCTATAATTGAGTTTATATCATGAGTTACAAAAAGTGTTAAAAAATTTAACTCCTTTTGTAATTTATAAATTAACTCTAATATAACCTTTTTAGAGTTTTCATCCAATGCTGTTGTGGGTTCATCCAAAAGTAGAAGTTTTATCTCATTACTTAAAGCAATTGCAATAACTACCCTTTGAAGTTGTCCCCCACTTAATTGACTTGGAAATCTATCTAAAAGCTTTTTGTCTAAACCTACTAAATCAAAAAGTTTCTCTTTTCTCTCTTTTTGACAAAAAAATTGCTCTTTGATTTTTGTCATAGGAGAGAGTGAAGTAAAAGGATTTTGTGGAATAAATCCTATTGTTTTACTACTTAATTCAAAATCTGAATCAACTTCAAGTTTAAGTTCTAAATTTGAAGGCAATAGATTTAAAATAGATTTTAGAGTCAAAGATTTACCACTTCCACTTTGTCCAATCAGTGCTGTAGACTCTTCTATTTTAAAACTAATATCTACTAACTTTTTCTCTTTAGTAGTTATTGTAAGTTTTTTAATCTCTACAGCATTTGTCATTAAACTAAAGCCTCATCCATCTCATTAGGTCTTTCAAGATTCATTAGTTTTAAAACAGTTGGAGCTATATTATTTAAACTTCCCTCTTTAACCTCTTTTACATTTTCTGCCATTATGAAACAAAAAACATCTCCAACTGTATGATTTGTAAGGGTTTTCCCCTCTTCATCTTTCATCATTTCACAATTTCCATGGTCACTTGTTAAAATAAGAGCATACTCTTTTTGTTTAGCTTTTTCTAATATGAGTCCAAGTTGTTCATCAACTGCTTCAACTGCTTTTATACCTGCTTCATAAACCCCAGTATGACCAACCATATCCCCATTTGCAAAGTTTACAACTATAAAATCAATATTTGCATCCATCCCTTTTAAAACCTCTTGACAAACTTCAGGAGCACTCATTTGGGGTTTTAAATCATAGGTTGCAACTTTTGGCGAAGGAATTAAAACTCTGCTTTCATTTAAAACAGGTTCTTCAACTCCTCCATTAAAGAAGAAGGTAACATGGGCATATTTTTCAGTTTCAGCAGTATGAAGTTGAGATAAACCAGCCTCTGAAATGACTTCTGCCAGAGTATTTTTGGGAGTTTCTTTTGGAAAAATTATAGGAAGAGGAAGATTTTTGTCATATTGTGTCATTGTAGCAATGTTTAAATTTTTCTCAAATCTCTTAAATTCACTAAACTTAGCATTTGCTACAACATTTGAAAGTTCTCTCATTCTATCACTTCTAAAGTTGCAGAAAATTACTCCATCATTTTCATTAAATCCCATATAATTTTCAAACGCAGTTGGAACTAAAAATTCATCAAATATCTCATTATTATATGAATCATCAATATATGTTAATACATCTTTAGTAGTTTTTGGTTTTGCAAAGGCAATTGCATCATAACCCTTTTGAACTCTTTCCCATCTATTATCTCTATCCATAGAGTAATATCTTCCAGAGATTGTTGCTAGGCTAATATCTTCATCACATATATTAAGAAGTTGCTCAATATACTCTTTTGCACAGTTTGGTGCAACATCTCTACCATCAGTGATGGCATGAATAAATACTTTTTTTCCATTCACTTTTGCTATTTTTGCTAAAGCAATTATATGTTCTATATGAGAGTGAACTCCCCCATCACTAACAAGTCCAATAAGGTGAATATTGTTTGATTTTAAGAGTGTATTTTTAATAATCTCATTATCTTTTAAAGTGTTGTTTTCTATAGCCATATTTATCTTAACTAAATCTTGATACAGAACTCTACCACTTCCTATAGTCATATGTCCTACTTCACTATTCCCCATTTGTCCATCAGGAAGTCCAACATGTTTTCCATAAGTATGGATTAGTGAATAAGGTACATTTTTAAACAGATAATCGTAGGTTGGAGTATTTGCATTTACAAATGCATTATAATTTTCTGATTTATTAAATCCAATCCCATCTGTTATAATTAATATTGCTTTTTTACTCATTGTTTAAACCTTTTAAAAAGTACATTGTATTATAATCAACGCGGATTATACCAAATTGAAGGTTTAAATTTGTTTTACTGGTTTTATAGACACTTAGATATAAATATATTTCAATATATTTCAGTTCGTGCAGGAATTGCATTTTTCATCTCTTTTTCATTAACAATGTATCTACTTCCAAAGTTTGTAAAATGGGCAAAATCAAAAAAGGCTTCTCAGCCTATTTATGAATATGCACCAAATTCTCACCAAGAAAAAGTAGGAACTCCAACAATGGGAGGAGTCGTTTTTATTTTTTCAAGTCTAATTGCAACACTTCTTACAGCAAAATTAAATAACTTTTATGTTGTTGGAGCTTTATTGACTTTAGGAACTTTTTCTCTTATAGGTTTTAAAGATGATATTTCAAAAATTATAAAAAATAGTAACTCTGCTGGTTTGTCTCCAAGGGGCAAATTGATTTTACAATTTCTTTTTGCAACTATTATTGCAGTTGTTTTAGTTGTTTATCATCATACTACAACACTATATACGCCATTTTATAAATATCCGCTTTTTGATATGAGTTTTTTTGCAGTTATATTTTGGGCTCTTGTAATGGTCTCTGCTTCAAATGCAGTAAATTTAACTGATGGTTTAGATGGACTTGCTACAGTGCCTTCAATTATGGCATTTGTAACTCTTTCTGGACTTGTGTATGTTACAGGTCACTCAGTATTTTCATCTTATTTATTTATTCCAAGTATCCAATTATCAGGTGAGTTGGCAATTGTTGGAACTTCATTAATTGGTGCACTTATTGCCTTTTTATGGTACAACTGTCATCCTGCCCAAGTATTTATGGGAGATAGTGGTTCTCTGCCTTTAGGTGCTTTTATGGGCTATATGGCAATTGTTGCTAAATCTGAGATTCTGCTTATCTTAATTGGACTTGTTTTTGTAATAGAGACAGTCTCAGTTATACTCCAAGTTGGTTCTTATAAGTTAAGAAAAAAGAGAATTTTTTTAATGGCACCAATTCATCACCACTTTGAAGAGAAAGGCTGGAAAGAGAATAAGATTATAGTTAGATTCTGGATAATCTCTTTTATGGCAAATTTAGTTGCTCTTCTATCATTAAAAATCAGATAAGGCTTAATTTATGATTAGAGTTTTAGGTAAAGGCTTAACTGCCCAAGCTATAAAAGATAGTTTAGAAGATGTTGTTTTATATGATGACTCTGATTTTGACAAATATGATTTAGACTCAAATGAGATTACTATTGTAAGTCCTGGAATCCCACCATATAATAAAATGGTAAAATCTTCTAAAAATATCCAAAGTGATTATGACTTAGTCTATGATGAGATGCCTTTTTCTATCTGGATTAGTGGAACAAATGGAAAAACAACTACTACACAGATGACACAACATCTTTTGGAGTGCAAAGGTAGTGTTTGTGGTGGAAATATAGGTACACCAATAACAAAACTAGATAAAGATGCTCCAATATGGATATTAGAAACCTCTTCTTTTACCTTCTATTATACAAAAAGAGCAAAACCAAATCTCTATATATTGCTTCCAATTACAGAAGATCATATAACTTGGCATGGAAGTTTTGAAGAGTATAAACAAGCGAAACTCAAACCACTTGATATGATGGTTGAAGGTGAAATTGCAATAATTCCAGAAGAGTTTAAAGATTATCCAACAAGTGCAATGAAAATTACATATAAAAACAGTGATGATCTTTGTAGTTATTTTGGTATAAAAAAAGAAAAAATATCTTTCAAAGAACCATTTTTATTAGATGCTCTAATGGCTTTAGCTTCAAAAAAGATAATCTTTGATGAGGTCGATTATGAAAGAATAAATAGTTTTAAAATTGATGAACACAAAGTTGAAGAATTTTTTGATAAAAGTTCAAGATTGTGGATTGATGATAGTAAAGCTACAAATGTAGATGCGACTATTAATGCCCTTGTCCCATATAAAGATAAAAAGATTTATTTAATACTTGGAGGAGATGATAAGGGAGCAAATCTTAAACCACTTTTTGAGTATATAAAAGATTTAGATGTAGAAGTTTATGCTATTGGAACTAATCAAGAGAGAATTTTTGATTTTTGTATGCAAAATAATATAAAAATTTTAAAGTGTAATATCCTTAAAAATGCAGTTGAAGAGATAGCTAAAACACACGATAAAAACAGCGTTGCAATCCTTTCACCTGCAGCTGCTTCACTTGATCAATTTTCTTCTTACAAACAAAGAGGAGAAGAATTTAAAAAATTTGTTTTCCAATTAAGCTTAAATTAATAATCCAATGTGTATAATTTCACTCCAATTTAAGACGGCTCGGTAGCTCAGTCGGTAGAGCAAAGGACTGAAAATCCTTGTGTCGGCAGTTCGATTCTGCCCCGCGCCACCACTTAAATTCGGAAGCTGGTGTAGCTCAGTTGGTAGAGCAGCTGATTTGTAATCAGCAGGTCGGGGGTTCGACTCCCTTCACCAGCTCCATTTTTTTAATGTCGTGCGTAATCTTAAAAAGATCAGCGCTTGACCAGAACAATAATTTTTCAACGGTGAGGTTGGAGAGTGGTCAAATCCAGGAGACTGTAAATCTCCCGCCTATGGCTTCGAAGGTTCAAATCCTTCTCTCACCACCACGTAATGTTGCGGGAGTAGCTCAGTTGGCTAGAGCTTCTGCCTTCCAAGCAGATTGTCGCGAGTTCGAGTCTCGTCTCCCGCTCCATTAATTTATTGATTACTGGGAGCTGAGTTATAACGCATATTTATAACTCCTTTTTTATACAAAAAATCTCCCATTAAAGTTCTTTTTAGTATTTTTTAAGTAAAATACCAATCCACGAAAAAATTAGTTACTATTTTTTTTGTGTAATTTAATAAAACAATCCCCTCTGAATAGAGAAGTTATTGGACTTATCTACTCAGAGGGCAACAACAACCAAAATTTTTTAAGGGGAATTTTATGGCAAAAGAAAAATTCGCGCGAACAAAACCGCACGTAAATATTGGTACTATCGGTCACGTTGACCACGGTAAAACTACTTTAACAGCTGCAATTACTATGTGTTTATCACTTAAAACTGGTGCTAAAGCAATGGATTACGATCAAATTGATAACGCTCCAGAAGAGAGAGAAAGAGGGATTACAATCGCTACTTCTCACGTTGAGTATGAAACAGAAAAAAGACACTACGCACACGTGGATTGTCCAGGACACGCAGACTACGTTAAAAACATGATTACTGGTGCTGCACAAATGGATGGAGCTATCTTAGTTATTGCTGCTACAGATGGACCAATGGCTCAAACTAGAGAGCACATTCTATTATCTAAACAAGTAGGTGTTCCATACATCGTTGTTTTCTTAAATAAAGAAGATCAACTTGATGATGAAGATAAAGAAGAGATGTTAGAATTAGTTGAGATGGAAGTTAGAGAATTATTATCTGAGTATGATTTCCCAGGTGATGACACTCCAATCGTTGCTGGTTCTGCATTCCAAGCTTTAGAAGAAGCTAAATCTGGTACTGCTGGTGAGTGGTCAGAAAAAATTTATGAATTAATGAATCAAGTTGATGAATATATTCCAACTCCAGAAAGAGATGCTGACCAAGATTTCTTAATGCCTGTAGAAGACGTATTTACTATCCAAGGTAGAGGTACTGTTGTTACTGGTAGAATTGAAAAAGGTACAATTAAACTTGCTCAAGAGATCGAAATTGTTGGATTCAAAGATACAATGAAAACTACAGTTACTGGTATTGAGATGTTTAGAAAAGAGATGGATGAAGGTGTTGCTGGTGATAACGCTGGTATTCTTTTAAGAGGTATCAAAAAAGAGGATGTTCAAAGAGGACAAGTTCTTGTTAAGCCAGGATCAATCACTCCACATACACAATTTAGAGCTGAAGTTTATATCCTTTCTAAAGAAGAGGGTGGAAGACATACTCCATTCTTCTCAGGTTATAGACCACAATTCTATATCAGAACTACTGACGTTACTGGATCAATTACTTTACCAGAAGGTACAGAAATGGTTATGCCAGGTGATAACGTTGAAATGACAGTTGAATTAGTTGCTCCAGTTGCTCTAGAAAAAGGTACTAAATTTGCTATTAGAGAAGGTGGTAGAACTGTAGGTGCTGGAGTTGTTGCTGAAGTTATCAAGTAAGGATGATTTATGGGTAATGGTGTAAGCATAAAAATTGGACTAAAATGTGAGGAGTGTGGTGATATTAACTACACTACTTACAAAAATCCAAAAACATATACAGAAAAAATGGCAATAAAAAAATATTGTCCAAGATTAAAAAAACACACAATTCATAAAGAGGTTAAGTTAAAGTCTTCGTAAGAAGGCTACACTTAACTGTGTTTTACGTAGGTCAGTAGCTCCAATGGTAGAGCGCCGGATTCCAAATCCGATGGTTACGGGTTCGAGTCCTGTCTGGCCTGCCACTAAATTTTTTTAAAAGCAGTTTCGACTTCTTTTAAAAAAATTTATAAGCTTAGAATTTTGGAGTCGATTGTGAACAAATTAAAAAAATATTATAAAGATGCTAAAGAAGAACTTTTAAAAGTAATTTTTCCTATTAAAGAACAAATTAGATCAGCTTATTTATCTGTATTTGTAGTTGTAACTGTAATTTCACTTTTCTTAGCATTAATTGATGCAATTATGTCTCTAAGCTTATCAGCATTAATAAACTAAGGATATTTTAATGGCACAACAATGGTACGCGATACAAACACACTCTGGAAGTGAATTAACTGTAAAAAGAGCTCTATTAAGATTATCTGATGAAATGGGTGATGATAGAATTGCTGAAGTATTAGTTCCAACAGAGGATTTAATCGAAGTAAAAAAAGGTAATAAAACTATTGTTGAGAGACCTTTATATCCAGCATATGTTTTTGCTAAAATAGATTTAGATACTGCCCTTTGGCATAGAATTCAATCAATGCCAAAAGTTGGAAGATTTATTGGTGAATCAAAAAAACCAACTCCATTATCTAAAAAAGATATTGATTCTATTATTGACAAAGTTCAAAATAGAGCAGCAGCTAAACCAAAAATTTCATTCGATGAAGGTGAAATGGTTAGAATCAATGAGGGTCCATTTGCAAACTTTAACGGTGTGGTTGAAGATTTTGATATGGCTTCAGGATTATTAAAATTAAATGTTTCAATTTTTGGAAGAAATACTCCTGTTGAAATAAATTATACTCAAGTAGAAAGAGTAATATAAATAATAAACTTTAGGCATTAGGCAAAAAAACTTCAGCTTCCTTTGAGTTTTCTTGCCTAATGCCTAAATCACATTAAAAACAATAAAAATTTAAAAAGGAAATATGATGGCTAAAAAAGTAGAAAATATTTTAAAACTTCAAATTCCTGCTGGTGCTGCTAATCCATCACCACCTGTTGGTCCTGCTCTTGGTCAAAGAGGGGTTAACATCATGGAATTCTGTAAAGCGTTTAACGAAAAAACTAAAGATAAAGCAGGATATACAATCCCTGTTGAAATTTCAGTTTACAACGATAAAAGTTTTACATTTGTTTTAAAACAACCACCAATGACAGATTTAATTAAAAAAATCTCAGGTGTAAAAAAAGGTAGTGATAATCCACTTAAAAACAAAGTTGGAAAACTTACTAAAGATCAAATTATGGAAATCGTTGATATGAAAATCGCAGATTTAAATACAGACGATAAAGAGCAAGCTGCAAAAATTGTTGCAGGATCTGCTAGATCAATGGGAATTGATACTGAATTATAATATTCAAAGTAGCCTTACCACTTGGCTTTAAACAGCGGTAGCAAAAAAAATATAAATTGCGGAGAATAAGATGGGAAAAGTTTCAAAAAGATACAAAGCATTAGCAGAAAAAATTGAAGATAAAAACTATTCATTAGTTGAAGCTTGTGCAAAAGTTAAAGAATTGAAATCTGCTAAATTTGATGAGTCAGTAGAAGTTGCATTAAACTTAAATGTTGACCCAAGACATGCAGATCAAATGATCAGAGGTGCAGTAGTTCTTCCAAATGGTACTGGTAAAACTGTAAGAGTTGCAGTATTTGCTAAGGGTGCAAAAATGGATGAAGCTAAAGCAGCTGGTGCTGATATTGTTGGTAATGATGATTTAGTAGAAACTGTACAAGGTGGAGAGATTAACTTTGATGTTTTAATTGCTACTCCTGATTGTATGGGATTAGTTGGTAAACTAGGAAGAATCCTAGGACCAAAAGGTTTAATGCCGAATCCTAAAACTGGAACAGTTACTATGGATGTTACTAAAGCAGTTAATGATGCTAAGGGTGGTCAAGTTGCATATAGAGTTGATAAAAAAGGAAATATGCATGCTGCTGTTGGAAAAGTTTCATTTACTGAAGATGCAATTAGAGAAAATATTTCTGCATTCGTTGGAGCAATTAACAAAGCTAAACCAGCATCTGCAAAAGGTAGATATATTACTAATGCTGCAATTTCATTAACTATGTCACCATCAGTTAATGTTGATGTATTAGAATTAATGGATATTAAATAAGGGTTTCCCCTTATTTAATTAACATTCAATAGTAAGGATTCTTTAATCCTTATGTTTGAGTGTTAATCAAAGCACTACACTAAAACTGAAGACAGCCGGTTAGAGTCAACTCCGGATTCTTGTAAATCCTGCCGAAGTTGGATGTTTTGAAAGGAGAATATAGAATGACTAAACAAGAAAAAGCTGAAGTAATTGATTTCTTAACTTCTGAGTTTAAAGGTTCACAAGCTATTGTAGTATGTGATTATAAAGGTTTAACTCACAAGAAATTAGAAGAATTAAGAAAAGAGGCTAAAAACAGTGGAACAAAAGTTCAAGTTGCTAAAAATACTTTAGTAACAGTTGCTGTTAAAAATGCTGAGTTAGGAGATATTGAATTATCTGGAACTAACATTTTCTTATGGTCTGAAGATCAAATTTCTGCTTGTAAAGTAGCTGATAAATTTGCAACTGCAAACAAAGATAAATTTGCTATTAAATCTGGGATTATCGAAGGACAAATTGCAGATATTAATAGAGTTAATGCATTTGCTAAATTACCATCTAGAGAAGAGCTTCTTGGAATGCTTGCATCTGTTTGGATGGGACCTGTTAGAAACTTTACTATTGGGCTTGATGCTCTTAGAAGAAAAAAAGAAGAAGAGGCTGCGTAAGACGCAACATTGATATTAAATTTAAAATTAAATAAAAAAATAAAATAAGGAAAAATGAAATGGCAATTTCTAAAGAAGACGTATTAGAATACATCTCTGGTTTATCTGTATTAGAATTATCAGAATTAGTTAAAGAATTCGAAGAAAAATTTGGTGTATCTGCACAACCTGTTGCAGTTGCTGGTGGAGCAGTTGCTGGTGCTGCTGCTGAAGCTGCAGAAGAAAAAACTGAATTTAATGTTATCATTAAAGACGCAGGTGCTAAAAAAATCAACGTAATTAAAGAGATTAGAGCACTTACTGGTCTTGGATTAAAAGAAGCAAAAGCAATGGCTGAAGAAGCTGGTGCAGTTGTTAAAGAGGGTGTTTCTAAAGAAGACGCTGAAGCTGCAAAAGCTGTATTAGAAGCAGCTGGAGCAGTTGTAGAATTACAATAGTAATTTTTTACACTCTTGATGTTATACAAGGCTTTTGCCTTGTATAAAGACTAGCATCTTTGAAGGCTAAGGTTAGAATTTGAGGCCAAATTTTAACCCTATCCTTTAAGGATGCTTTTGCGCTTTATATACAAAGCTAAAAAAAGAAACCACATTTTTTATAAGGTCGACAATGTTAAACTCTTTAAAATCTGGTAATAGACTTAGAGTTGATTTTGCAAAAAATCCTCAACAAATCGAAATTCCAAATTTATTACAACTACAACAAAGTTCTTTTGAAAACTTCCTAATGATAGGAAAACATGATAGAACAGAGGCTGGTATTGAAAAGGTTTTCAAATCTGTATTCCCTATTCATGATGCTCAAAACAGAATCACTTTAGAATATCTAGGAAGTGAAGTTGGAAAACCAAAATATGATGTAAGAGAATCTATGGTTAGAGGATTGACTTATTCAATTCCTTTAAAAATCAATATTAGACTAACACTATGGGATTTAGACGAAAAAACTGGTGAAAAAATTGGTGTTAGAGATATGAAAGAGCAATCTTTATTCATCAGAGAAATTCCATTAATGACAGATAGAACTTCATTTATTGTAAATGGTGTTGAAAGAGTTGTTGTTAATCAGTTACATAGATCTCCAGGTGTAATCTTTAAAGAAGAAGAGTCTAATACTTCTGGTAATAAATTAATTTATACAGGGCAAATTATTCCAGATAGAGGTTCTTGGTTATATTTTGAATATGATGCAAAAGATGTATTATATGTAAGAATAAATAAAAGAAGAAAAGTTCCTGTTACAATTCTATTTAGAGCCCTTGGTTACTCAAAAGAAGATATTATTAAACTTTTCTACCCAATCTTAAATATTAAAATTAAAAATAATAAATTTTTAACTGAATTTAATCCTGATGACTTTACAGGAAGAGTTGAATTTGATATTAAAGATGATAAAGGTAATCTAGTAATTGCTGCTGGAAAAAGACTTACAGCTAGAAAAGGTAAAGCTTTAGTTGATGGTGGTCTTAAACTTGTAGAGTATCCAGTTGATTTATTAATGGACAGATCTACAGCAAATACAATTTATGATCCAGAATCAGGAGAAGTATTATTTGATGCTTTAACTACTCTTGATGAGTTAAAACTTAAAAAACTTCTTGATTTAGGATTTGATAATTTTGATATTGCAAATGACTTAGCAAGTGGAGTTGATGATTCTATTATCAACGCATTTAAAGCTGATGCAGAATCACTTAAACTTTTAAAACAAACAGAACAAATTGATGATGAAAATGACCTATCAGCAATTAGAATTTATAAAGTTATGAGACCAGGTGAACCTGTAACAAAAGAAGCAGCTAAAGAGTTTGTTAAAAAACTATTCTTTGATCCAGAAAGATATGACCTAACAAAAGTTGGAAGAATGAAAATGAACCACAAGTTAGGTGTAAGTGTTCCTGAGTATGTAACAGTACTTACTTATGAAGATATTATCAAAACAGTTCAATATCTTGTAAAAGTAAAAGCTGGTCATGGACACATAGATGATAGAGATCACTTAGGAAACAGAAGAATTAGAGCAATTGGTGAGTTGTTAGCAAATGAGTTACACTCAGGACTTATCAAAATGCAAAAAGCAATTAGAGATAAAATGACTACATTAAGTGGAACATTAGAAGATATAATGCCACACGATTTAGTTAACTCTAAAATGATTACATCAACAATTACAGAGTTCTTTACATCTGGACAATTGTCTCAATTTATGGACCAAACAAACCCACTATCTGAAGTTACTCATAAAAGAAGACTTTCAGCACTTGGTGAGGGTGGTTTAGTTAAAGAAAGAGCAGGGTTTGAAGTTAGGGACGTTCACCCAACTCACTACGGAAGAATCTGTCCAGTTGAGACTCCAGAGGGACAAAATATTGGTCTTATCAATACTTTATCAACTTTCTCAAAAGTTAATGATTTAGGATTTATTGAAGCACCATATAAAAAAGTTCAAGATGGCATTGTAAGTGATGAGATTGTTTATGTAACTGCTACACAAGAGGAAGGTATGATTATTGCTCCTGGTTCAACTAAAGTTGATGACCATGGTAAAATTATTGAACCTCTAATTGAAGCAAGACAAGATGGTGAGATTTTACTTGTTGAAAGAAGTAAAGTAAATCTAATTGATATCTCTTCACAAATGGTTATGGGGGTTGCGGCTTCACTTATTCCATTCTTAGAACACGATGATGCCAACAGAGCACTTATGGGATCAAACATGATGAGACAAGCTGTTCCATTATTAAGACCAAATGCACCTATTGTTGGAACAGGTTTAGAAAAAATTGTTGCAAGAGATGCTTGGGAAGCTATTAAAGCTAAAAGAGCTGGTATAGTTGAAAAAGTAGATGCAAAAAATGTTTACATCAGAGGTGAAGATGAATCAGGTGCATTTATTGATCACTATGAAGTAAATAAAAATGTTAGAACAAACAATAATACATCTTTTGGACAAAGAACTGTTGCAAAAGAGGGTGATATTGTTACTAAAGGGCAAGTAATCGCTGATGGTCCATCTATGGATAATGGAGAACTTGCAGTTGGTGTTAATGCAATGGTTGCCTTTATGCCATGGAATGGTTATAACTATGAGGATGCTATTATTCTATCTCAAAGATTAATTGAGGAAGATGCATTTACTTCTGTTCATATTTATGAAAAAGAGGTTGAGTGTAGAGAATTAAAACATGGTAATGAAGAGATTACAAGAGATCTTCCAGGTGTAAAAGAGGAATCTATTACACACTTAGATAATTCAGGTATTGTAAAAGTTGGAACTTTTGTTAAACCAGGAATGATTCTTGTTGGTAAAGTTACACCAAAAGGTGAAATCAAACCAACACCAGAGGAAAGACTATTAAGAGCTATCTTTGGTGAAAAAGCAGGTCACGTTATAAATAAATCTTTATACTGTCCAACTTCTATGGAAGGTACAGTTGTTGATGTAAAAGTATTTACTAAAAAAGGTTATGAAAAAGACGAAAGAGCAATTGCTGAGATTGAGTCTGAAAAAGCTGAACTTGATATGAAACACCATGATAAGTTATTGATGTTGGATAGAGAAGAGATTCTAAAAATCAATGATCTTTTATCAAAAACTCCTTTAGCAAGTGATGTTGAACTTGATGGAAAAGTATATAAAGCAGGTGGAAGTATCCCTGTTGATGTGCTTGCTGGTGTAAACAGATTTGCAATGAAAAAAGTAGTATCTTCATATTCAAATGAGATTGAAAAAGCATACAATGATATTAAAGAGTACTTTATTAAACAAAAAGCAACTCTAAGAGAAGAGCATGAAGAGAAACTTCAAGTTCTTGAGCATGATGATATTTTACCAAGTGGTGTAATTAAACAAGTTAAAGTTTATATTGCAACTAAGAGAAAAATCAAAGTTGGGGATAAAATGGCGGGAAGACACGGTAACAAAGGTATCGTTTCTAACATTGTTCCTCAAGTTGATATGCCATATTTAGAAAACGGTACAACAGTGGATGTTATTCTTAACCCACTAGGGGTTCCTTCAAGGATGAATATTGGGCAAATCTTAGAGGTTCACTTAGGTCTAGCTGGAAGAAAACTTGGATACCAAATTCAAGATATCTTTGATGCTAAAAAAGCAGATTTTATTGTTGAACTTAGAGCTAAAATGGCTGAGATTGCTGATGTTGCTAAACTAATGGATGGTAAGAAATTTATGGAGTCTTTATCTGATGAAGACTTGATAAGATACGCAAGAGACTGGTCAAAAGGTGTTAGATTTGCAACTCCTGTATTTGATGGTGCAAAAACTGAAGAGTTTGCAAGACTATTTGAGTTAGCAAAAATCGATAGTGATGGTAAAACTACACTTTTTGATGGTAAAACTGGTGATAAAATGAAAGAGAGAGTAAACGTAGGTTATATGTACATGTTGAAACTTCACCACTTAGTTGATGAAAAAGTTCACGCAAGATCTACTGGACCTTACTCACTTGTAACACAACAACCAGTTGGTGGTAAAGCACTATTTGGTGGACAAAGATTTGGAGAGATGGAGGTTTGGGCACTTGAAGCTTATGGTGCTACAAACGTTCTTAAAGAGATGCTTACAACAAAATCAGATGATGTTGAGGGTAGAACAAGAGCTTATAGAGCTATAGCAAACGGTGAAAATGTTCCAGCTTCTGGTGTTCCAGAAACATTCTTCGTATTAACAAAAGAGTTAAAAGCCTTAGGGTTAGATGTAGAGATTTTCGAAGAGGTAGAAGATAATGAGTAATAGCAAAAAAATTTTACAGCCAATTGAAGTAAAAGAATTAGAGAGACCGCAAGATTTCTCTGCTTTTCAGTTAAGACTTGCTAGTCCTGAAAAAATTCTATCTTGGTCATCAGGGGAAGTTAAAAAACCTGAGACTATCAATTATAGAACTTTAAAACCAGAAAGAGATGGTCTATTTTGTGCTAAAATTTTTGGACCAGTAAAAGACTATGAGTGTCTTTGTGGTAAATATAAAAAGATGAGATACAAAGGTGTTGTATGTGAAAAATGTGGTGTTGAAGTAACATCATCAAAAGTTAGAAGACACAGAATGGGACATATTGATTTAGTATCTCCTGTTGCACACATCTGGATGGTAAGCTCACTTCCTACAAGAATTGGAACACTATTAGGTGTTAAATTAAAAGATTTAGAAAGAGTATTATATTATGAAGCATATATCGTAAATGAGCCAGGTGATGCTTATTATGATAATGAAAAAACTAAAAAAGTTGAAAAATATGATATCTTAAATGAAGAGCAATACAGAACTATCTCTGATTTGTTTGAACACACAGGCTTTGAAGCAAATATGGGTGGAGATGTTGTAAAAGAACTTCTTGAAACTATAGATCTAATTGAACTCCTTCACTCTTTAAAAGAAGAAATGGACGGAACTAAATCTGAAGCAAAAAGAAAAACAATTGTAAAAAGATTGAAAGTTGTTGAAAACTTTATCAATTCTGGAAATAGACCAGAGTGGATGATGTTAACAAAACTTCCAGTTCTTCCACCAGACTTAAGACCACTTGTTGCTCTTGATGGTGGTAAATTTGCTGTTTCAGACGTAAATGACCTTTATAGAAGAGTTATAAACAGAAATAATAGACTTAAAAGATTAACAGAACTTGATGCACCAGAAATCATTATTAGAAATGAAAAAAGAATGCTTCAAGAAGCAGTTGATGCACTATTTGATAATGGTAAAACTGCAAATGCTGTTAAGGGAGCTAATAAAAGACCTCTTAAATCTCTTTCTGAAATTATTAAAGGGAAACAAGGACGATTTAGACAAAACTTACTTGGTAAAAGGGTTGACTTCTCAGGAAGATCTGTAATCGTTGTTGGACCATCTTTAAATATGGATCAATGTGGTATCCCTAAAAAAATGGCTCTTGAGCTGTTTAAACCACATTTGATGGCAAAATTAGAAGAGAAAGGTTATGCAACAACTCTTAAATCAGCTAAAAGATTAATTGAGTCTGCAACAAATGAAGTTTGGGAGTGTTTATCTGAGATTGTTGATGAATATCCAATTTTATTAAACAGAGCACCAACTCTTCACAAATTGTCAATTCAAGCTTTCCACCCAGTATTAATTGATGGAAAAGCAATTCAGCTTCACCCACTAGTTTGTGCGGCATTCAACGCCGACTTTGATGGGGACCAAATGGCGGTGCACGTACCACTATCTCAAGAAGCTATTGCAGAAGCTAAGATTTTGATGATGAGTTCTATGAATATTCTTCTTCCAGCATCTGGTAGAGCAATTGCAGTACCTTCACAGGATATGATTTTAGGTATTTACTATCTATCATTAGAGAAAGAGGGAGTAAAAGGTGAACATAAACTATTCGCTGATGTAAATGAAGCAAAAATTGCATTAGAGATGGGTAAAGTTGATCTTCATGCAAAAATTAGAACTAAAATTGATGATAAAGTTATTCATACAACTATTGGTAGACTAATAGTTCATGAAATCTTACCATCATTTGTTCCTGTTGAATTATGGAATAAAATTTTGAAGAAAAAAGATATTGGAGCATTAGTTGATTACATCTATAAACATGGTGGATATGAAGTAACTCCAAGATTCTTAGATAACCTTAAAAACTTAGGTTTTAGATATGCAACAGATGCAGGTATCTCTGTTTCTATTGATGATATTAAAGTACCACTTTCAAAACCTGAACATATTTTAAAATCTAAAAAAGAGGTTATTGAAGTTCAAAGACAATTCTCTCAAGGTTTATTAACTGAGCAAGAGAGATACAACAAAATTATTGATATCTGGACAGAGGTTAATAATATACTTGGTTCAGAGATGATGGATATTGTTAAAACAGATAAAAATGGATTTAACTCTATTTATATGATGGCTGACTCAGGAGCTAGGGGTTCTGCTGCTCAGATTAGACAGTTATCTGGTATGAGGGGTCTTATGGCTAAACCAGATGGTTCTATTATTGAGACACCAATTATCTCTAACTTTAGAGAAGGTCTAAACGTTCTTGAGTACTTTATTTCTACGCACGGTGCTAGAAAAGGTCTTGCGGATACAGCTCTTAAAACAGCAAATGCAGGGTACTTAACAAGAAAACTTATTGATGTATCTCAAAATGTAAGAATCACAAATGAAGATTGTGGTACTCACGAAGGTATTCAAATTACAGATATTAGTTCAGGGAATGAGCTTATTGAGTCACTTGAAGAGAGAATTACAGGTAGAGTTATTGCTGAAGATATTATTGACCCAATCTCAAATGAGATTTTATTTGCAGAGGGTACTTTAATTACAGAAGAGGATGCAAAAGTAGTTGCAGAAGCAGAAGTAAAATCAGTTGTTATTAGAACTCCACTAACTTGTAAAGAGGAAAATGGACTTTGTTCAAAATGTTATGGTCTAAACCTTGGTGAGCAAAGAAAAGCTAAACCAGGTGAGGCTGTAGGAGTTGTTGCTGCTCAATCAATTGGGGAACCAGGAACACAGCTAACACTTAGAACATTCCACGTTGGGGGAACTGCAAGTGCAACTCAAACAGAGAGAGAGTTAAGAGCAGATAAAGAAGGTTTCATTAGATACTACAATATTAAAACACATATTGATAGAGAAGGTAGACATATCGTTGCAAACAGAAGAAATGCAGGTATTTTACTTTGTGAACCAAAAATTAATGCACCATTTAAAGGTAATGTAACTGTTGAAACTATTCACGAAGAGACTGTTTTAACTATTACAAATGGAAAAGAAGAGAAAAAATATTACCTTAGAAAAAATGATGTTGCAAAAGCAAATGAACTTGCTGGGGTTTCTGGTAAAGTTGAAGGTAAACTATATTTACCACATGCAGATGGTGTTGAAGTTGAGAAAAATGAGTCTATCGTTGAGATGATTAAAGGTGGATGGAATGTACCAAATAGGATTCCATACGCATCTTTATTAAAAGTTGAAGATGGTGCGCCTATCACTTCTACACTAATCTCTGGAGCTAAAGGTTTTGTAAAATATTACAAACTTCATGGGGACTACTTAGAAAGAAGAGAAGACATCAATTCTGGTGAAGTTGTACATGAAAAAGGTATGTTTGCAGTTATCGTTGATGCAGAGGGAAGAGAAGCATTAAGACACTATATCTCAAGAGGTTCTGTTGTTCAACTTGACAACAATACTCCTGTAGAAAAAGACAGTGTTATTGCACTTCCAGCTTCAAATGAGCAAGTTGTAATCGCTGAGTGGGATCCATATTCTAACCCAACAATTGCTGAAAAAGACGGTAAAATTGCATTTGAAGATATTATCCCAGGTGTAACTGTTGCAGAGCAATTTGATGAGTTAACAGGTTCATCTAAATTAGTTGTAAATGAGTATATTCCAGCTGGTTATAAACCAACAATAGTTGTTGCAACTGATAAAAAAGAGTTAATTAGATATGCACTTGATCCAAAAACTTCAATTTTTGTAAATGAAGGACAAGAGGTTAAAGTTGCAGATATTTTAGGTAAAACGCCAAAAGCTACACAAAAATCTAAAGATATTACTGGAGGTCTTCCAAGAGTATCTGAGTTATTTGAAGCAAGAAGACCAAAAAATATTGCAGTTCTTGCATCATTTGATGGGATGGTAACATTTGGTAAACCACTTAGAAATAAACAAAGAATTAATGTAACAGATGAAAATGGAAACAGAGTAGAGTACCTTGTAGAGAAATCTAAACAAATTTTAGTAAGAGATGGAGAGTTCGTACACGCTGGTGAAGCATTAACAGACGGACAAGTTTCTCCTCATGATGTACTTAAAATTTTAGGTGAAAAAGCACTTCATTACTTTATTGTTTCTGAAGTACAACAAGTGTATAGATCACAAGGGGTTAATATTGCTGATAAACATATTGAGGTAATTTTATCTCAAATGTTAAGACAAGTATCTATCATTGAAGGTGGAGATACTAAGTTTATTATTGGTGATATGGTTTCTAAGAAAAGATTTATCCAAGAGAATGAAAAGATAATTAAACTTGGTGGTAGACCAGCAATTGCTGAACCTTTATTATTAGGTATTACAAGAGCTGCTGTAACATCAGACTCTATTATCTCTGCTGCATCGTTCCAAGAAACAACAAAAGTTCTAACAGAGGCTGCAATTAGTGCAAAAATGGATATGTTAGAAGACTTAAAAGAGAACGTTGTTATTGGTAGAACAATTCCTGTTGGAACTGGTCTATACAAAAACAAAAAAGTTAAATTTCTTAAACCAAATGAGGAATAATATTAGGGCTTAGGCCCTAATAAAACTATGGATATAATCTCACTTTTCCTTATCTTCATAGCCATTGAAATCTTTGAATCAAATTGGCAAAAATCAGATACTTTATATGGAGTAATCCACAACAACTACGCAATATATAAAAAAAGCATTTTTCTTTTTTTTATATTAAATCTTGGATTTATATATTCACTTTTTTTAGTTATATACTTACATAATAACAGTTTTTTAATGCTTAGTATTATTGGTGTTAAGTTTATGGATATAGCTTTAAAACTAAATATTATAAAAAAAATAGAGAGTAATATAGCTTTGGAAGAGGTAATGCCAAATATAAAAATGAACTTTCTTTTTAGATATCTAAATGCAATTATTTACCCTATAACTTTTCTTTTATCAGAAAACTATTTTAATCTTTAATTTTCATCTTAAACCTTTTGTAAATATTAAATGATAAAATACTTTCAAATTTAATATTGGAGTTCCCCATGCAATACCTAGTAATAGCCTATGATAATGACGGTGCCTTAGAAAAAAGACTTGAAGTTAGAGATGCACATGTTGCTGGTGCAAAAAAAATGATAGCAGAAGGTAAAATCATAAATGCAGGTGCCTTAATTGAAGAGGATCAAATGGTTGGTTCTACACTTTTTGTTGATTTTGAAAGTGATGATGAGATAAATGAGTGGTTAGAAAATGAACCATATGTACAAAATGGTGTATGGAATATGGACGAGTTCCAAATCGTACCTGTGAAGCTACTTCCTAAAGATTAATATCTAAAAAGCTCTATACTTATATCTATAGAGCCTCTTTTATTCTTTTTTTTCTTACAAATACAAACTTTAATATCACATAAAATAATAATTATTTTAAAAGTTTAAAATATAAAACGAAAAATTTATGATTTTCTGTAAATAAACTTATGCGAATAAGTATTTAAGCAATTATTAAATAATAATAAGATAAATTTCATTACCAATTTTAATAATTATTATCATAATAGGAGAAGATATGAATTATTCTAAATATTTGTGGGGGATATCTTTATTATCATCAACATCATTTGCAGAATCAATGATGTATGAAACAATAGATATTTATGACGTAGTTGGGGATGATTTTAAGAATAAAAATATTCTTATAAAAGAGAAAAAGCAGAGTAATAATATTGCAGATTTTTTGAAAGATGATCCTGAAATAACTATAAAAAGAAAGTCAAATTATGGAGACAATGGAGATACCTTATTAATAAGAGGGCAAGGTGGCAATAGAATTGCTTTAAATATTGATGGACATAATATTAACTCTTTAGGGCAGATGGGTGGAAGTTATATCGATTTTGGAACTATTTCTATGGATAATATAGAAAAAATTGAAGTCCTTAAAGGTGGAAGCTCAGTTGAGTATGGAAATGTTTTGGGTGGAGTTATAAATGCTTATACAAAAAGTCCAGAAGAGAAGCCATATTTCAGTATATATGGAACATTGGGAGGTTGGGATGCTGATAATTATTACAATATTAGAACAAGTTATTCCCAAAGATTTGGTAATTTTGGTATAAGTATTGGGGCTAGTCACCAAGAGTCTGATGAATATCTTTGGAATAATGATTATAAGTCTGACTCTATTTCGGCAAAATTATACTATTTTACTCCAAATGATGGTGAATTATCATTAGGTATTATTCATTCTGACACTACAAGGGGAGTAGTTAAAACAAATAGACAGAGTACTAATCCAAATACTCCTTTGTATAATCAAAAAATATCAAATAAATATCCTCTATCTTTGGGTGAAACTTTTGCTGGAGAAAGTGGTGCAAATAGAGCTTTTTCTGTAGTAGGAGAAGGGGCTAACTCAAATAAAAGGAAAAACCTTTTTGATATTGCATACTCCCAACCAATAAACAAAAACTTAACAATTGATTTAAGTGCATATGCAAATAGAGAAGATAGAGATGAAAAGAACTATGCTGATACCTCATTGGTTGGAGGTACTTCATTAAATAATGGTGATTTAGTAATGCAAAGAGATATAGAGATGGATAGAAGCTATGGATATAAGTCAAAAGCAACAATAACATTAGATAACCATAATATTTTACTTGGAGTCCAAAGAAGAGTTTTAAGGTCAGGGGAAAATGTAATCAATTTTATAAATACCCAATACAATGGAAATGCAGGGGGAGGTGGAAATAAAAATAACTCTGTAGGTATTGTAAATGAAGGTACAGATATACAACTAGATGGAATATTTATATCAGATACTTACTTTTTAAACGAAAAACTGGAATTAAATATAGGGGCAAGATATGATAATTATGAAATAGACATGCCAAATGGAGGTGAGACTTTCACTCAAAGTGAAGATAAAATATCACCAAAACTAGGATTAGTTTATACTCCTAATGCAAAAGACTCTTATGGTATCTATTTGTACCAAATGTTTAGAGCCCCTGGTGCAACAGAAGCATATCACTATACTGTGGGTAGAGATGCTTTAAGTGAGTTGGAAAGTAAAAATCTAAAAGCAGAAAAAGCAGATGCTTTAGATTTAATTTATAGGCATAGTTTTAGTGGAAGAAGTATCTTTCAAGCCTCTATTTTTTATTATGATGTAGATGATTACCTATTGTTTAAAACTCCAATAAGTGGGGGAAGGTATGCATATAATGTGGATAATGCAACTTTTTTTGGAGTTAGTATGAATAGTTTCTATGAGATAAATGACTATTTTGCACTAAAAGGTGGTTTTTCATATCAAGAAGCAAAAAAAGAAGGAGATGCCCTAGATCCAAACAATAGAATGGATAAATTAGACTATATACCTGATTTAAAAATAAATGCAGGCTTTGAATGGAAAGTTACTCCTAAAATAAAAACAGACTTTTTAGTAACTTATATAGGTGAGAGATATTATCAAAGAACAATTGATGATGTGGAAAAGTTAAGTGGATATACAACAGTAGATGCTTCAGTTCAATATGAGTTAGCAAAAGGTGCTGTTGTAGAACTTTATGCAGAAAATATTATGGATGAAAATTATGAAGAGGTATTTGGTTACCCAACTGCAGGTACTATAATAGGAGCGAGTTTTAAGTATGTATTTTAAAAAAGAGGAAAAAATAATGTGGGATAAAAAGTCAGAAAATTATCCAAGATATAATCCAAATAGTGAAATTTTTCAAAATAGAGTTTGGGAAATATTAAATAAAGAGGGTGCAATTTGCAAAGATTATAGACTACTTGATATTGGTTGTGGTACAGGAGTATATACAATTCCTTTAGGAAAAATGTTTAAAGAGGTGTATGCAATGGATATATCCTCTAAAATGCTAGATATATTAGAAGAAGATGCAAAAAATTATAGTGTGAATAATATCAAAACCATTCACTCCACATGGGATGAATTAGATTTAAAAGAGATGAAGTTTGATGTGGTTTTTGCTTCTAAAACACCAGCAATAAAAGAGTCAAAAGATTACAAAAAAATGGCAGACTATTCAAATAAATATGTAGCATATTTGGGGTGGGCAGGAGTAAAGAGATCAAATATTCAAAATGAGATTTTAAAAATCTATCCAAATATAGAGTTTAGAAAATTTGATGATACAACAGCTTTTAAAAAATGGCTTGAAAAAGAGAGTATTGAGTATAAATCAACAATATTTGAAGATACTCTTACAAGGGAGATGAGTAGAGATAATGCAGTTACACAGATAAATGAATATATTTCAAAAACAGATATAAACCTATCAAATATGGAGATTGAAAATATAATAATCTCAATTGAAAAGAGTGGAAAGTTAATCTATAGCTTAGATGTAAAATTGGAGTTAATATTATGGGAAAAATAAAATATATCTTATTTATGTTTTTATTTAGTTTGCCAGCTTTTGCCCTAACTGTAACGGATTTATTAAATAGAGAGGTAAGCCTTGAAAAACCTGCAAATAGAGTTATTGCTTTAGGTACTAGTCTAAGTTATGTTACCTATTTAAATTCAGTTGATAAGGTTATTGGTATAGAGGCTATAGAGTTAAAAGATGTAAAAAAAAGAGCTTACACCTATGTAAATAGGAATAAAATAAAAAGTCTTCCTATTGTAGGGCAGGGTGGAAAAGCAAAACGACCAAATCTAGAAGCAATAATAACCCTTAGACCTGATGTGATTTTTACTATTGTTCAAGATAAGAGCGAAGCAGATCTATTATCAAAGCAATTAAATATTCCTGTAGTTGTTGTAGGATATGGAGTAGAATCAGTAGAGTTTGAAGATATTTATAAATCTCTACAGATTATGGGAAAAATTCTAAATAAACAGAATAGAGCAGAGAGTTTAATTAGCTATATAAAAAACTTGCAAAAAGAGTTTAAAAGAGTTGAAAAAAGAAGTAGAGCCTATATTGGAGCAGTTGCATATAAAGGTTTACAAGGTATTACAAGTACAAAAACTGATTTTATGCCATTTAGATTTTCACAAGTTGAAAATATTGCCTTTGATTTACAGAAAAAGGGGCATCTTTTTATAGATAAAGAGTATCTTCTAATGAAAAATCCTTCAAGAATTTTTTTGGACAATGCAGGATGGGAGTTAATATTACAAGAGTTTAATAAGGATAAAAGCTATTTTAAAAGACTTAAAGCATTTAAAGATAGTTCTTATTTGATATTAGCAAACACTTTTTATTATATTAATATAGATCAAATGCTTGCTAATAGTTTTTTTATAGCAAAAACAATTTATCCTAAACAATATAAAGATTTAGATCCAATAAAAAAATCAAATGAGATATTTGAAGCTTTTGTGGGAGAGCCTTTATATGATATGTTTAAAGAGGATACAGGTGGATTTCAAAAGGTCTATTTAGAAAATGAAAAATTAAAATTAAAAAGTATTTTATAATGATTACTCAAAGAACTTTTTGGATTGCAACAATCTTATTTGCATTTTTTATAGTAATGCTCACATTAAAAGTTGGATATATAAATAGTAGTTTTTCTGAAGTTTTCAATGTACTTTTTTTTACATCAACAAATGAAAATCTATCATATTTACTCTGGAATATTCGTATTCCTAGAATGCTAGCAGCATTTAGTGTAGGTGCTGTATTGGCACTATCAGGTGCAATATTACAAAGTACTTTAAGAAATCCCCTAGCTTCACCTTTTACACTAGGATTATCTCAAGGAGCTGCATTTGGTGCATCTTTTAGTATAATTATTTTGGGTTCTGCAACTTTTAGTTTTGGAATTTTTCAAAATGTTAGTTATATTGTAATAGGAGCATTTATAGGTGCTCTTATCTCATCAATGATAGTTTTACTATTCTCTATAATCAAAGGTGTAAGCTCAGAAGGTCTTATTTTAGCAGGTGTTGCAGTTGCAGCTTTTTTTAATGCAGCAACAATGCTTTTACAATATTTTTCTAGTGATAATCAATTAGCAGCAGCAGTATTTTGGACTTTTGGGGATTTAAGTAAAGGCAAATGGGTAGAAATATCTTTGGTATGCACTTTTTGGCTAATAGGAATGGTTTTTGTAATTATAAGAGGTTGGGATTTTAATGCAATAGTGTGGGGAGATACCCATGCAAAAAGTTTAGGAGTTAAAGTTTGGACTTTAAGAATCTACTCTTTATTATTCTCTTCAATTCTTGCTGCAATTGCGACGGCATTTTATGGAATAATAGGATTTGTAGGGCTTATTGCACCCCATATTATTAAACTACTTTTTGAGAATCCTAAACACCATTTTCTATTTTTCGC